>NZ_JBITGJ010000104.1:0-24721 GCF_044456925.1 Streptomyces sp. NPDC050743 | reverse complement strand
GCGCGGTAGCCGACAGGCGCACACGGAAGGTGTACCGGGCATGCCCGGTGTCCTTCGTGGTCGCCTCTGTCGTCATGCATCCGAACCTACCCGAGAGCACTGACAGTTGAGAGTTCTCGATCATGATGGGCGGCATCACCGCCGTGCTGGGTGGACGCCGGATCGCCCTGACGGCGATCCGGCTACCCCTGCCCTGCTCCGCAGGAGTCCGATTCCTCCCCGGCATGAAGGCCGGGGCATCCTCGGAGGAACCCGGTGAACAGCACATCGGCGCCCTCCCGGGCGAGCGCGAGCGCCACCGCCCGGCCGATCCCGGAGTCACCACCCGTGATCACGGTCTTGCGGCCGTCCAGTCGGCCCGCGCCGCGGTAGGAGTCCTCGCCGTGGTCGGGTCGCGGGTCCATCGGGCCGGTCCAGGCCGGATGCGGCTGGTCCTGGGAGGGGAAGTCGGGGCGGGCGTGCTGGGTCACCGGATTCGGCCGGTCGGCGTGCTGGTCGGTCACGGCGGCCTCCTGCGTCTGGGGCGGACGGGACGGCGACCGGGTTCCCCGGACCACGCGGACGGAACAGCCCGGTCAGTCCATCGCCGCGTGCCGTCCGCCCGCCCGCAGGTGGTCCCTGCGGGCGATGTTGTAGATCCGCAGGAGATGCTTGGCGACGGCGCAGGCCGCGCCGTCGGCATGACACTGGCGGCAGGTCCGCATGTGCTGCTCATAGGTGAGGCGCGCGTTGTCCAACGCGTCGTTGACAGAGGACTCGGGCATCTTGGCATCTCCGGGCAGGGCGCGTCCTGGGAGCGCGCCAAGTTGACTGACTGGTAACCCGGAACCAAGGTGATCATGTTACTGGCGGTACTGGGAAACCGTTCTTAGGGTTGTTGGCCAGTGTTGGCCAACTCGCCAAAGTCCGGACATAAGGTGGTCCGGCGGCCTCGCGGACGGTCTTCGAGGTCAGGGAACGCGTGAGCTGGTCATCTTGGCGCAGTCGGGTCTTGTCGCCTCCGTTTGGCGTGCCCGCTGTCCTGGGTGGGCTCACGGTCCCACGCGTCCTCGGGACGTTCACGGTCTGGCCGGTAGCTCTCCGCTGTCCGATCCTCTGGTCGGGAGCGGTCACACCTGGCCGTCGCCGTGCTCGGTGCCCGAGTGCGCGTCGTCCAATCGTCACGCTGGCGCCGTGATGCCGCGTGACGGTGATCTTCTGGTGCTGCTGCTGGAGTGGATGCTGCCAGTGCTGGCCACCCCAAATCGAGGTGTAGGCGGGATCCACTGCGATCACCACAAGCCCCTCGTGGAAGGCCATGCCCCGGAGTCGTTCACGGAAGCGGGCGGTGGGGATACCGGCCACGGTGCGGCGGAACGACTTCCCGCGTTCGCCTCGACCCATGGTCTCCCGGCCCACAGCGCGGGCGTCGTCGAAGCCTAGGTTCTCCACCGCGATCCCG
Source organism: Streptomyces sp. NPDC050743 (assembly GCF_044456925.1). Taxonomy (NCBI): domain Bacteria; kingdom Bacillati; phylum Actinomycetota; class Actinomycetes; order Kitasatosporales; family Streptomycetaceae; genus Streptomyces; species Streptomyces sp. NPDC050743. Next base: position 23,280 of record NZ_JBITGJ010000104.1, on the reverse strand, counting down.
GCGCAGCTGTGCTCCTTGGCGATGCGAATCAGCTCGGTGACCGCGGTGCGGAGCCTTCCGTCCCGTGTCGAGGCGGGGCTGGACATCTGCAGGGGCACAGTGATGGGGTCGCCGATGGGGTTGCCGTGCGGGTCGAGCAGGTAGGCAGCCAGGTGATCGGCGTTCAGGTCGATACCGAGCAGGGGTTCGCCGGATGCCTGGATCTCCTGCGGCGTCGGCAGCACGACAGGATCGCAGGACCATGAGGCATCCAGGTACCAGCGGTCACGCTCGGGGTCGTACACGATGTCGTAGCGGACGGCCCGGTTGGCCCTCGCCCGGTCCAGCCATTCCTCACGGCGGTGCGAGAAGGCCACGGTGCAGGCCAGGTTGTACCGGCCCCGGGGAGCGTTGGCCAGCTGCCGCAGCGGCTCGGGCAACACGATCGACACCTGGCCCTTCTCCGGGTGGACGCTGATGGTGTAGTTCCCGAAGGGGGCGCCGGATTCTCCATCGGCGGTGAGGAACAGCCGCTCAGCCACCCACCGCTGCCGCCACTCCTCGACGGTAAGTTCGGCCTTCTCCAGGTTGTGCCGCAGCTTCGCCAGACGGCGGCCACCCACCACGATCGACGGGCGCCCGGATTCGATACGGGCCTCCACCACCGCTAGCCGGGCGGTGAGGATCTGCAAGCGGCGCTGCTTCTCATAGCGCTCTGCCTGGTCGGCGTAGCCCCGCGTCTTGCCCGCCGCCTTGCCGCAGGCGCGGCAAGGCGGCGGGAGATCGTGCGAATAGCGCGGCGCAGGCAAGCGCGCTCATCGAACAGGGCGCGCATGCTGAGCTGGTACTGGTCCTGCGAGGCGCGGGTCATCGCCCCCGCCCAGCGGGACGACGACACAGCGGTGAGGTTCTTCTTCCGCGCAGCGCGCTGGTTGTCCTTCGCCTTCACCCTGCCGACCGATACGCGCTCGGCGAGGTCGGCCCGCTGGTGGCGCCCGAGATGCTCACCGACCAGCCACAGAACCTCGGCCTCTTCGGTGGTGACGCACAGCCGGTCCCGGATACGGGCACCGGTCGGTGCGGCGACGGTGAAGGGTACCGCGAGCGTGCGCAGCTCGCACTTCTTCTTACGACGTCGCGGCATGCTCGCAGACCTCCCTTCGATGTCTTGTCGGGGATCGGTGTCAGTTGTCTACGGGATAGGCGTCGAGGTAGCGGACACCCTGCTCGGGCGGGACCGGTTCCCCGGTCTCGTGGTCGATGCAGTGAGCCTCGAAGGTCTGTTCCTCGGTGAACGGGTGGAATGTGCCGTCCACCAGGTACCAGCAGCGCAGCTCCTTGACGGGAATCTTTGTCCCGTTCGCAGCCGTGTGCGAGATCGCGTGAGTGAAGGTGCGGACGGTGATGCCCAGTTCGTCTCCGTCGTGAACCATGCGGTGCAGTCCGGCAACAACCATAGGGTTTTCGATCTCGACGGAGCCGTCCTTGCCGATGGTCACACCGGTGCTCCAGCCATTGCTGAAGGTCACCAGGTGATTCCCTGTGCCGGCGGGAGCGACCAGGTTGTTGATGGTGGCCTGGACGGGGCTGCCAGGTTGGATGGCGAGCGCGGCAGCAGCAAGATCCCGCGCCTTGGTGAGCGAGGCGATCTGCTCGTCGCTGGGGAATTCGTGCCGCCAGCCGGTGAACGATCCGACCGCGTTGTGGCCGATCACGGTAACCATGCCCGCGCTGCCGGGCGGCTCGTAATCGCAGGCACCGCGCCCGCAGTACAGGCCCTCCCAATCCTTCCGGCGACGCGCTGTTGTGGGCTTGACCTCGATCGAGAATCCGCAGCCGGGGCAGGCGATAGCAACCTTCCCGGCCTGATTCTTGGCCTTGGTACTGGATCGCTTCTGCTTCTCCAGCAGGAACCAGCTTGGTGGTTCCTCATGCCACCGCGCTATGTCCTCCCGCGCAGGAAACTGCTTTCCCTTCCGCTTGAGCAGCCGCCGAGTAACCCACTCGCAGTCGCCGCCGAGCGCCATGCGGATCTCCTCGATCGTTGCGCGGCCCTGATGCAAGGGAACCTCCTTCATCAACTCGCAACTCGCCCCCCAAAAAAAAGTACACATGTCCAACCTTGACCCACAAATTGCCTTCCTCAACAGTCGACTTGACCGCTCTCGTCAGCGCACGGGCCTTCGCTGACCTGGAGCCGTACAACCGGCCGGAGAAGGAGGTGACGATGGCCAGCATGTCCCGCACCAGGTCCCCGTCGCCGGTCTCGTCCAACTCCTCACCACCTCTGCGATCTCCAACCGGCAGCCCCACGACGGGAGTACAATTTCGGCCACCATGGCGGTGCCGAATCACCGCTGCGCGGTGGTGTTCGCCCCGTCGAGCACCTCGCGGATCATGTCCGCGTGCCCGGCGTGCTGGGCCGTCTCGCGGATCAGGTGCAGCAGGACGCGCCGGCCGGACCAGTGGACGGTCTCGGGCGGCGACCAGAGGGTTTTTGGCAACGGCACGGTCCGGTCCAGGCCGGGCTGAGCGGCGACGGCCCGCTCGAGCGCGCGGGTCCCCACCGCGTACTCCGCCAACAGCCCGTCGAGCGTGTCACCGTCGGCCATCCGGTACTGCCCGAGGTCGACCATCCTGTCCGGCAGTTCCCCATCCCCGTTCGCCATGATCTGCGCCCACACCCGCTCGCCGCGTGCCAGGTGTTTGACGATCCCGCCTAGAATCAGTTCGCTCACCGTGGTCCGCCGGGCGGCCTCGGCATCGGTCAGTCCACGCACGGTGAGCAGCAGCAACTCCCGCTGTTCGGCCAGGGCTTGCACGAGCTCGGCGCGCTCGCCGGACGACAGGGACTCGCGGTTCTCCGAAGAAGTGACCATGCTCCGACCGTAGACGGCAATTAGGCCAGATCCTGACCGCTGTAACCACGATGGGCTTGATCCTCAGGGTGCGGCGTTCTTCAGGAGTGCGCGCGCGTGGTTCATGAAGGCGGTCAGCCCCACCTCGAAGGCGCGGTCGGCGCGGCCCTCGCCCACGGCGGCGAGCGCCTCCGCGAGACGCGGGGTGGGTATGCGGTCCGTCAGCTCCCACATCGTCTCGGGTGCGGCGAGGTCGAGGGCGGAGCCCAGCACCAGGTTCTCCAGGGCGATGATCAGCGGCATGATCCCGGCGCGGTCGAAGCCGGCGTCGAGCAGGAGGCTCACGGCGCGCTCGTACTGCTGCAGGACCCGGGGCGCGCGCACCGGCGAGGTCATGAGCAGGGGGATCGTCCGGGGGTGCGCGGCGAACGCGGCGCGGTAGGAGCGGGCCCAGGCTTCGAGGGCCGTGTCCCAGGGGGTCAGTTCGAGGGTGCCCGGGTCGATCGCCTCGCAGACGCGCTCCCGCAGCAGTTCCACTATCCCGTCGCGGCCCTCCACGTGGTGGTACACCGAGCCGGTCTGCGCGCCGAGCCGCCGGGCGATCTGCGGGACGCTGAAGTCACCGGTGTCGTCGATCAGTTGCAGCGCCGTGGTGGTGATGCGCTCGCGGTCGAGGAGCGGTGTGCGCGGCCGTCCCATGGTCAGTGTTCTCCCTCAGGTCTTCCCGGATGCCCAACGGCAGGTTACATTGCGGAAACCGAAAGCCTTTAGGTTTACGGCTCCGGGTGCCCGCCATCCCGCACGGGCAACCGGGGGCTCCGGCATGGCCGCCCACCCCGGCCCGCCGGCGCGCACCACCCCCCGCTGACCCCACCACCGGGCCCCCTCCCCTCCCCTCCCCTCCCCCGCCAGAAGGGTTCCCCCCGTATGTCCGTGTCCCCCGCCGAGCCCCCGGAGCAGCGAGCGCCGTCCGGCGCGGCCACCCTCCGGTCCGGTTCCCTCGGTACCGCCGACATCGCCTTCTTCGTCGTCTCCGCCGCCGCTCCCCTGACCGTCATGGCTGGCGTCGCACCGCTCGCGATCCTGCTGGGCGGCATCGGCGCGCCCGTCGGCTATCTCCTGGCCGGCCTGACGCTCGCCGTCTTCGCCGTCGGGTTCACCACCATGAGCCGCCATGTGACCAGCGGCGGCGCGTTCTACGCCTACATCACCCGCGGTCTGGGCCGCCCGGTCGGCATCGGCGCCGCCCTGCTGGCGCTGATCGGCTACAACGGCATGGAGATCGGCGTCTACGGCCTGATCGCCACGACCACCCGCGACACCCTGCACACCCTCTTCGACGTCGACGTGCCCTGGCTGCCCGTCTCCCTGGCTGGCCTGCTGCTGATCGGCTACGGCGGCTACCGCTCGATCGACTTCGGCGCCAAGGTCCTCGGCGTCCTGCTCGTCTGCGAGACCGGGATACTCGTGCTGCTCGCCGGCGGGGTGCTGGCGAAGGGCGGTGCGCACGGGCTGTCCCTGGCCTCACTGGCGCCGTCCCATGTGCTCGTGCCCGGCATGGCGGCCGTACTGGCCTTCGCCTTCGCCGCGTTCACCGGCTTCGAGTCGACCGTCATCTACCGCCGCGAGGCCCGCGACCCCGCGCGCACGGTCCCGCGCGCCACGTATCTGGCCGTCGGGTTCCTCGGCCTGTTCTACGCGTTCGTCGTCTGGATCGCCGTCCAGGCCTTCGGCGACGACCAGGTCGTGCGCGCGGCCGGCAAGGACCCGGTGGGCCTGTTCTTCACCGCGATCAGCACCTATGTGGGCGGCTGGGCCGCCGACCTGATGCACGTCTTCATCGTCACCAGCGTCATCGCCTCCCTCCTCGCCTTCCACAACGCCATCAACCGCTACGTCCTCGCTCTCGCCGAGGAGGGCGTGCTGCCCCGCCGGCTCGGCCGGATCCACCCGCGCCACCGCTCCCCGTACGTCGCCGGCATCGCCCAGACCGTCCTCGGCGCCCTCGTCGTCCTCGCGTTCTGGGCCGCGCACGCCGACCCGTACCAGCAGTTGCTGCTGTGGGTGAACACCCCCGGGATGATCGGCCTGTTGCTGCTGCAGTTGCTCGCCGCGATCGCCGTGCCGTGCTACTTCCGACGGGTACGGCACGCGGAGGGTTCCCTGCGCACGGTGGTGGCGCCGGTGCTCGCCACCGTCCTGCTGGCCACCGCGATCGCGCTGGTGGTGACCCACATCGACCTGTTCACCGGCGCGTCCGCGACCGTGAACGTCCTGCTCGTCGTCGTGGCACCGGCCGTGTTCGCGCTGGGGCTGCCGCTGGCCTGGTGGCTGCGCCGCTCCCGCCCGCAGGTGTACGCCCGGTTCGCCACCGAACCCGGCGAGAACACCGGACCGGCCGAAGCCACCGGCCCCGGCCAGGACACCGGTTCGGGCGAGGAGACCGCACCGGCCGCGCTCACCACACCCGCCGAGTGACCCGAACACCCTCTCGTACAGGAGTTGCCCCGATGCCCGCTGCCGACCTCATCCTCGCCGGCGCCCAGGTCCGCACCCTCGACCCCGCCCGCCCCGCCGCCTCCGCCGTCGCCGTGCACGACGGGGTGATCACCGCGGTCGGCGAGGCGGCGGACGTCCGGGACTGGCGCGGCCCCGGCACCGAGGTACTCGACCTGCACGGTGCGCACCTCGTGCCCGGACTGGTCGACGCGCACAGCCACCCGGTGTGGGGACTGGACATGGCGACGGGCACGGACCTGTCGGGCGTGACCGGCCTGGCCGGGCTGCGCGCGGCCCTCGCCGGGGCCGAGCGGATCGACGGCTGGGTCGTCGGCCACGGCCTGGACCACAACGCGTTCGAGGGCCGCCCCGTCCACCACGATCTGGTGGCGGAGGTGCTCGGCGGCACCCCGGCCTTCCTGCGCCTGTACGACGGCCACTCCGCCCTCGCCAACGCCGCCGCCCTCGCCGCCGCCGGGGTGACCGGCCCGCGCGCCTTCGCCCAGCACGCCGAGGTGGTGTGTGACGCCTCGGGCCGGCCCACCGGCCATCTGGTCGAGCACGCCGCGATGGACCTGGTGGCGGACGTCATGCCCCGGCTGTCGTACGCCGAACGACGCTCCCGCTTGCTGGAGTTGCTGTCCGCCATGGCCGTCACGGGGCTGACCGGGGCCCATGTGATGGACGGCGGCGACCTCGACCTGGTCGCGGCGGTGGCCGAGGAGACGGTCCTGCCGGTGCGGCTGCGGTTCGCCCCCTGGTGCATGCCGGGCGCCGACCACGACACGCTGCGCGAGCTGATCGAACTCCAGGGCCGGGGCGGGCGGCACTGGCGGGTCGGCGGGGTCAAGTTCTTCATGGACGGTACCGTCGAGGGCGGCACGGCCTGGCTGGAGCACCCCGACTGCCACGGTCAGGGCACCGCCGCGTTCTGGCCGGACCCGCACGCCTACGCCGAGGCCGTCCGCACCCTGCACCGGGCCGGCGTCCGCACCGCCACGCACGCCATCGGGGACGCGGCCGTACGGCACGTCCTGGACACCGTCGCCGCTCTCGGGCCGAGCGGGCACGGCGCCCACCGGATCGAGCACATCGAGACCGCTCCGACCGAACTCCTGCCCCGCTTCGCCGAGTTGGGGGTCGCGGCCTCGCTGCAGCCGCCGCACACCGGGTACACGCGCGACGACGGCACCGACGAGTGGTCCCGCCGGCTGGGTGACGACCGGGCCGCCCGCGCCTGGCGGCTGCGCGATCTGCGGGAGGCGGGCGCCACACTCGCCCTCGGCTCGGACTGGCCCATCGCGCACTACGACGTCCGGGCCGTGCTGGCGACGGCCCGCAGGCCGAAGGGCGCCGCGGCCCACCGGCCGGGCCTGACGCCGTTGCAGGCGCTGGAGGGCTGTACCAGCCACGCGGCGGCCGCCGCCGGCGAGTTCGATGTCGCCGGTCGTGTCGCGCCCGGCTGCCGGGCCGACCTCACCGCGCTGGCCGTGGACCCCGTGCACGCGCCCGTCGAGGAGCTCGCCGACTCCCCCGTGGCGTTGACGGTCACCGGCGGGCACGTGGTGCACCGGGGCGCCTGACGGTCCCGTCAGCGGCGGGTCAGCGGGCGGTCAGCGGCTTCTGCCCCCGTTGTTCCTGTGACCGGCACGGGACACCGGATCCGGTCACCGGGAGAGGCGCCCGGAGTGGTCGATCGGGGACCAGCGAGCCCGGCTCACGGTCGGGCCCCCACGGGGCCCACGCAGGTTCGAATCCTGCCCTCTCCGCGTACGGCCTGCCCGGCGTCCGGGACTGGCACCCCGGGGAGGGCCCGACCCCGCCGGGTGCCGCACAGGCCCTGATTCCCGTGCTCGGCACCAGCGACGTCGACGCTCCGTCGCGTCCCCGGTTAGGATCGCCGACGGCATCGCGTGCCGGTCACCGGCCGGGTGAGGCATGGAGGTGCCAGGACATGCCGTGGAGGCATTCCTTGTCCGTCCAGTTCAACCACACCATCGTCCATGCCCGGGACAACCGGGAGTCCGCCGAGTTCTTCGCCGGACTGCTCGGTCTCGAGATCACCGGGGAATGGGGCCCGTTCGTCGCGGTCGCCCTCGCCAATGGAGTCACCCTGGACTTCGCCACCGTCCCCGAGGACCACATCACCCCCCAGCACTACGCCTTCCTGGTCTCCGAGGAGGAGTTCGACGCCGCGTACGCGCGGATCGTCGAGCGCGGCATCGAGCACTACGCCGACCCGCACCGGCGACAGCCCGGCACGATCAACCACAACGACGGCGGCCGGGGCGTGTACTTCATGGATCCGGCGGGCCACGCCATGGAGCTGATCACCGTCCCCTACGGCGGTTGGCCTTCGTAACCGGCGCGCGCCTCACCTGCCGAACCCCTCCTTCTTGACGAGGTCGAGGAAGCGCGGGGTGCCCTCGGTGGTGCGCACGTCGAGGAAGGCACGGGGATGCCCCTCGGTGACGGCCTCGCGCACGAGCGCGTGCGCGAGGTCGGCCCGGGAGGTGAACCGCCCGGGCAGCCGGCCGGGGGCCAGCCGGTAGTCGCTGACCTCGCTCGTGTCGAAGAGCCCGGCGGGACGGAGCACCGTCCAGTCGTGGGCGCCCGCGCGCACGATCTCCTCCATGCGGCGCATGTCGTCGTAGACCGTGCGCCCGACGACCCGCGCGAAGAAGGGCTCGAGCACCTTCCGGAAGAAGAAGCCCTCGCCGGGTGCCGGCACGTCGAACAGGACGGTGGAGGTGACACACACAAGGCGCCGGACGCCGTGCCGGGTCATGGCCCGGCTGATGTGGGCGAGGCCGGTCGAGTACACGGTGACCGGGGCCCGGCCGTACGGGACGCCGAGCACGGAGATCACCGCGTCGTGTCCGGGGACCACGCTGTCGACCGCCGCCCCGTCCAGGACGTCGGCCTCCGCGATCCGCACGCGCGGGTGGTCGAGCGGGAAGGCACCGGGGTGGCGGGTGACGGCGGTGACGGTGTGTCCGGCGGCGGTCGCCTGCTCGGTGACCTGCCGTCCGGTCGGCCCGTTCGCGCCGAAGACGACGAGTCGCATGGGCTGCTCCTTCGCTGCGTGGGTGCTGCTGCCGTGGACCGAGAGGGCCGGGAGCGCGGCGAATGTGACAGCCCGGGGGCAGGATGAGAGCTACGGCACACAGCCACCCCCCGATGTCACACTCTGGGGCCCCGGCCCCTCTGGGTGGGCAGACGTCGTGAGGAGATGCCATGGCCGACCACCGGACGCCCGCGGGGACGGACACCGCCACCCAGGCGTTCCTCGACCACCGCGAGCTGCTGTTCGCGGTGGCGTACAACATGCTGGGCACCGTCACCGACGCCGAGGACGTGCTGCAGGAGACCTGGCTGTCCTGGGCGGGGCGTTCGGGTGCCGGGGACGCGGGTCAGGCGGCGCAGATCGGGCATCCGCGGGCCTATCTCGTGCGGATCGCCGTACGGCACGCGCTCGCGCGGCGGGCACGGATCGCCCGGCGGCGCGAGACATATGTCGGGCCGTGGCTGCCGGAACCCCTGCTCACGGACGGCGCTGCCGGTCCGGCGGCCGGCGAGGACGCGTCCGAGGGTGCGGTGCGCGCCGAATCGGTGTCGCTGGCCATGCTGGTCGTACTGGAGACCCTGACCCCGCTAGAGCGGGCGGTGTTCGTCCTGCACGAGGTGTTCGGCTACGCCCACACCGAGATCGCGGACATCCTCGGCCGCAGCCCCGCGGCCGTACGGCAGCTCGCGCACCGCGCCCGCTCCCATGTGCGCGCCCGGCGCCCCCGCTACCAGGCGCATCCCCGGGTCCGGCGGCAGGCGACGGAACGGTTCGTGGCCGCCGCGCTCGGCGGGGACCTCGGGGCCCTGCTGGAGATCCTGGCGCCGGACGCCACGCTGTGGACGGACGGCGGCGGCAAGGCACAGGCGGCACCGCGACCGATCCGCGGCCGGGACAAGGTGGCACGGGCGCTCACCGGCTACGCCGCGCGTTCGGCGGCCGGACTGGAGCTGCAGCACCGGGACGTCAACGGCGACGCGGCCGTGGTGGTGTTCGCGGACGGCTCCCCGCACGCGGTGATGGTCATGGACCTCGCCCCGGACGGCGAACAGGTCCGCGAGGTGTACCTGGTCACGAACCCGGACAAGCTCTCGGCGCTGGAGCCGGGCGAGCCGCGCCCGCAGGCCTAACGGCGCGCGAACGGGACGCCGCCGGAAGCGGCGTCCCGCCAGGGGACGACCGTGCGCCGGGCCGGTTACGGCGTCACGACCTTCCCGCCGAAGGTCACCACGAGGTGCCCGTCCGAGGCGAAGGACCAGCCGAGGGCTCCCGAGTACGAGGAGCAGCGGGAGCCGTTCGTACCGGTCCAGAACTGGTTGGAGCCGTCGGAGTTGCCGACGGTGTTGTCGTTCGAGCCGCTGACGGCAAAACGGCACGAGGTGTTGTCGCGGAACACCGAAGTGCCCGCGTCGAAGGCGAAGTTGCGCTCGGTGTTGTCGATGCTCGCATTGCCGGAGATGGTCATCGTGCCGGGGTTGCTGTTGTAGTTGAAGGCTCCCCTCCCTGAAGGGAGGGGATGCGTCGCCCTCCAGGGCTGTGCGGGGATTTACGGCTCAGGCCGCCACCGGAGCCGGCGGCTCGGGTGGTCTTACGCCCTCGGCACCGTCCGGGTTCCAACCTGCCCGGACCAGCATCACGCGGGCGGAGTTCTTGTCCCTGGGGGACACGGCTGCGCACGCGGTGCAGGCGCCGAGACGCTGGCCGGGCGGGCGCTGCTGCTGTGCGCCGAGCCCTTCGCACGGCAGCACGGGGCAGTGTGGGCGCCGCTCGGCGACCGGTCGCTGCACCGGGGGTACGACGTGAGCGGCGCCGAGGGCCGCAACGGCTCGGCGGATGTGCCGGACTGGCTGGTCCCGCTGCTGGCCTCGGCCGTGGGAGCCGCTGCCCGAGGGCCCGGTGGACCGGGTTCCGGGACCGGCCCCGAGGACGCACCCGCACGGCTGGCGGCACGCGGATGAGCCCGGCACCGGTGTACGTCGGGGACGACGGCGCCCTCCTGGACGTGGCCGAGGCGATCGCCGCCGACTGGGCCGCCCTCGGCGTGCGCGGTTCCTTCCTCGCCCGCAACCTCGCTACCGGCGAGCGACTCGGCTTCGACGTCGATGAGCCGATGCCGCTCGCGTCGGTGGTGAAGGTGCCGCTCGCCCTCGTCGTACTGGACCGGATCGCGGCCGGGCAGCTGGATCCGGCGCATCCGGTGACGGTCGATCCGGCGCGGAGCAGCGTCGGTCCCACCGGGCTCGCGGCGTTCCGGCACCCGGCGACCGTGGCCGTCGGTGATCTGCTTTTGCTCATGCTGTCGGTGAGCGACAACGCCGCCGCGGACACCCTGCTCGACCTGGTGCCGGCAGCGGACGTGGACGAGCGGCTGCGGGCCTGGGGGTGCGGGGAGATCCGGATGCGGCACCGGATGAACCACATGTACGAGTGTGCCGCCGGTGCCGCCGGCAACGACTTCTCGCTCGCGCTGGAACTGGCCCTCCGGGACGAGCGGGCCGGCCGGCACACCATCGAGACCCTGGACCCGGCGCACGCCAACGCCGGGTCGGCCGCGGCGCTCGTCGAGCTGCTGCGGCGGGTGTGGGGCGACGAGATCTCCGTTCCGGCGGCGACGGCGGAGCTGCGGCGGCTGATGGGTCTGCAGGTCTTCACGCACCGGCTGGCGAGCGAGCTGCGGGCGGACACGTTGCGGTGGAGCGGTAAGACGGGGTCGTTTTTGCACTTGCGGCACGAGATCGGGGTGGCCGAGGCGGAGTCGGGGGACCGGGTGGCCGTGGCGGCGCTGACCCGTGCGGACCGCTGCGCGGGGCTTGCGCCGGATGTCGATCTCGCGATCGGGGCGGCGGGGCGGGAGGCCTTCGAGGCGCTGCGGAGGTGAAGTCGTTGGTGGCGCCGGCGCCGTTGGGGTAAGGGTCGTCACGCGTCTGCGGGTGCGTTGTGGTTGCTCGCCCAGTTGCCCGCGCCCCTGTCGGGGCGCTGCTCGCGCTCGGTGCCTGAAATCCCGTCAGGGCAGCAGGCGTTGTTCCTTCGCCACTGCTACTGCGCCTGCTCGGGTGTCCACCCCCAGCTTGTCGTAGATGCGGCGCAGGTGGGTCTTGACCGTGGCCTCGCTGATGTAGAGGGCGCGGGCGATGGCGTGGTTGGGCAGGCCCTGGGAGAGGTGGGTGAGGATGTCGCGTTCGCGCGGGGTGAGGGCCGGGCGCGGGTTGCGCAGGCGGGACATGACTCGGTCGGCGACCGGCGGGGAGAGGGCCGGGCGGCCCTGGGCGGCGGCGTGGATCGCCGTGAAGAGGTCCTCGGCGCGCTCGGCCTTCAGCAGGTAGCCGGTGGCGCCGGCCTCCACGGCGCGGGTCACGTCGGCGTCGGTGTCGTAGGTGGTCAGCACGAGCACGTGTGGGGCGGGTTCGAGGGAGCGCAGTCTGCGGGTGGTCTCCACTCCGTCGATGCCGGCGCCGAGTTGCAGATCCATCAGGACGACGTCCGGGGCGGTCTTGCGGGCCAGTGCCAGGGCCTCCTCGCCGCTGCCGGCCTCGCCGACGACCTCGATGCCGGGGGCGCTGTGCAGCAGGGCGAGCAGTCCGGCGCGTACGACGGCGTGGTCGTCGCAGACGAGGATGCGGACCGGGGTGCGGCCGGGCGTCCCGGGTGTGTGGGTCATCGCGGCTCCAGGGGGATCGCCGCCGACAGGGCGGTGCCCGCGCCCGGTGCCGACTCGACGGTGAGGGTGCCGCCCAGCTGGCGCAGGCGGGCACGGATGGCGGACAGGCCGTGGCCGCGTGACTCTCCCACGGGGGCTTCCGGCGCGGTCTGCGTGCGCGGGTCGAAGCCGCGGCCGTCGTCCGTGACGTCCAGGACGATCTGGTCGTCCAGGCAGGTCAGGGTGAGGGTGGCGGTCGTGGCGGCCGCGTGTTCCCGGACGTTGGCGAGCGCGCCCTGGGCGATGCGCAGCAGCGCCGACTCCACCGGGGCGGGCAGTGGGTCGGGCGGGGTGCCCTCGGCGTGGACGCGGACGGTGAGCGTGGGCGTGGTCTCGCGCTCGGCGACGGCGCGCAGGGCCTGGAGCAGGCCGCCGCCCTCGGCCAGGTCCGCCGGGGTCAGGTCGTGGACGAAGCGGCGGGCCTCGGCGAGGCTGCGCTCGGCGATCGCGGCCGCGGTGCGGACGTGGTCCCGTGCGGTGCCGGGCGCGGTGTCCCACAGCCGGTCCGCGGCCTGGAGCAGCATCCGCTGGCTGGACAGGCCCTGGGCGAGGGTGTCGTGGATCTCCCGGGCGAGCCGCTCGCGTTCGGCGAGGGTTCCCTCGCGGCGTTCGGTGGCGGCGAGGTCGCGCCGGGTGCGGACGAGGTCGTCGATCAGGGCGTCCCGGCGGGCGGACTGGCGCTGCATGACGACGAAGACGGTGGTGGCGACGGCGGCCACGGCGGGCGGGGCGAGCAGCACATTGGGGTCCGGCCAGCCCGCGAGGCTGAGCTGGGCGGCCACCGCGAGCGCCGTGAGCAGCGCCACCAGCGGGATCGCGGCGCGCGGCGGGAGGGTGCGCAGTCCGGTGTAGAACAGCGGGACCGCGCACCAGACGAAGCTAGGCGCCAGGACGACGAGCAGCGCCCAGGCCGCGACGACCAGGCCGAGCCAGGTCAGGCGGCGCGGGCCGGGCCGGGTGCCGGGCGCGAGGCCGAGGACGTAGAGCACGGCCAGCAGCGCGGAGAGGGCGACGATCCAGGGGGTGTGCGGCCCCTCGGCGTGCCGGGCCAGGTAGCGGGCGAGGGACGCGGAGAGCAGCACGAAGAACGCCGTGTGCATGACGACGGTGAGGGCGCGGGTGTCGTCGCGTTCGGGTACGGGCACCGTCGGCACCTCCTCCCCGGCTACCGCGCTGAACTGGGCAAACAATCTCCATTGTTCCCTGGGTCGGAGTGTGCGGGGTCATCCGATCGGATGACCCCCGAGGCAACCGGTCCGGCGACGGGGTGCGGGCGGATCCGGGCCCAGGATCGATTCCGGGAGCGATTGCGCCCCCGACTCGACCGCACAGGAAGGTGTCTCGTCATGCCCAGCCGCAAGAAGCCGTCCCGCCGTACCCGGATCCTCGTCGGCGGTGCCGCCCTGGCCGTCGTCGGCGCGGGTGTCGTGGGGACGGTCGCCGCCAGCGCCGCCGACTCCACCGGCCCCGTGTCCGCCCCCGCTGCCGTGGCGGCTGGGGGCGCCGAGCTCACCCGGAGCACGCATCTCACCCTGGACGCCGCGGAGAAGGCAGCGCAAGCTGCGGTGGACGCCGCCGGGAAGGAGGGCCGGCAGGTGTCCGTGGCCGTCGTCGACCGCAACGGCAACACGCTGGTCACCCTGCGCGGGGACGGGGCGGGCCCGCAGTCGTACGAGTCCGCGGAGCGCAAGGCGTTCACCGCGGTGTCGTGGAACGCGCCCACCTCGGAGCTGGCCGAGCGGCTCGCGCAGGCGCCGAACCTGAAGGACATCCCGGGCACGCTGTTCCTCGCGGGCGGCACTCCGGTGACCGCCAAGGGCGCCCCGGTCGCGGGCATCGGTGTCGCGGGCGCTCCGTCCGGTGACCTGGACGAGAAGTACGCGCAGGCCGGCGCCGCGGTGCTCGGCGACTGAGTCGCCGGGACCCCGCTCAGCCCGCCGTACCGCGCCTTGTCTCCTCACCGCTGTTCAGCCGGGCAGGCGCGGCCCGCGTGGCGGGCGGGCGGCGGGCGGCGGCCCGAGGCGTGCTCGCAGCCGGCCGCCCGCCGGTCCCGCGCCGGTCAGGAGGGCTTCGCCGTCGAGACCGCGGTCGCGGTGACGGTGTTGTCGCATTCGGCGAACTCGCCGTCCGACAGTGCGACCTGGTGCGCCCCCGCGCCGGGCAGCCCCACCACGAGCGTCGGATAGACGGCGGGCTTCGCGCCGGACACGCAGTAGCCGTCGCCCTCGCCCTGCACCTGGTGGAAGGTCAGCTTCACCCATGCCTTGCCGCCCGGCGCGAGGCGCACGGGCGACGCGGTGCCCGCGGGGGTCACCTTCAGGGGGATGTTGTGCTCGGGGGAACCGTTGCCCGCTCCGCCCACCGAGGGGTGGCCCCGCAGCACGCACGCGTGCCCGGAGACGTTGGTGAACTCCACGATCGCCGCGCCCGTGCCGGTGCCGTCCGGGCGGTTGGCCGCCTGGGAGGCCGTCGCCTCCACGGCCGACGGCGAGCACGCCGGCGCCGTGCCGGCCGAGGTGTCGGACGCCGGAGAGGCCGAGGCGCTCGGGGCGGTCGAGGTACCGCCGGAGGATCCCGATGTCGACGGGGGCGTGGCGGTGGGGCTCGCGGTGGTGGAGGCGGTGCGGGAGGCAGTGGTGGCAGCCGGGGTCGGCGAAGAGGTCTTGGCGGCTCCGTCGCCGTCCCCTGGCCCGCACGCCGTCAGCGACAGCGCGGCGGCGATCACGGCCGTCGCCGAAGCGGCGAGGCGGATGGTGTTGCGGTGGTGCATGAGGTCCCCCGATGTCCGGTGTGCGTGGTGCGACCGGCTCCGTGCCGGTGCTCGCCGGGGGAGACAGTGCCGGGAGACTCCGGGTTTCCGCTGTGGATCGTCTGTGACGGTTGTGGGTCTCCTGTGACGCTCCGGTGACAGCGGGCCCGAGGTCCGCTCGGACGACGAAGGGCGTCCGGTCCGACCCGTGCGGGTCGGACCGGACGCCCTCGAAGCCGGGCTCAGTCCAGGTCGAACCGGTCCAGGTTCATGACCTTGTCCCACGCGGCGACGAAGTCCTTCACGAACTTCTCCTTCGCGTCGTCGCTGGCGTAGACCTCGGCGAGGGCGCGCAGCTCGGAGTTCGAGCCGAAGACCAGGTCGGCACGGCTGCCGGCCCACTTCAGGTCGCCGGTGACGGCGTCCCGGCCCTCGAACGTGGTCTGGTCCTCGGAGGTCGACTTCCACGCCGTGCCCATGTCGAGCAGGTTGACGAAGAAGTCGTTGGTGAGGACGCCGGGCGTCTTGGTGAGGACGCCGAGCTGGGACTGCTGGTAGTTGGCACCGAGGACGCGCAGACCACCGACGAGCACCGTCATCTCGGGGGCGCTCAGGGTCAGCAGGTTGGCCTTGTCGACCAGCAGGTACTCGGCCGGCAGGCGGTTGCCCTTGCCGAGGTAGTTGCGGAAGCCGTCCGCGGTCGGCTCCAGCGCCTCGAAGGACTCGGCGTCGGTGTGCTCCTCGGTCGCGTCCACGCGGCCCGGGGTGAAGGGCACCTCGACCTCGTAGCCGCCCTCCTTGGCGGCCTTCTCGACCGCGGCGGCACCGCCGAGGACGATGAGGTCGGCCAGGGACACCTTCTTGGCGCCGGAGGAGGCGTTGAACTCCTGCTGGATGCCCTCCAGGGTGCGCAGCACCTGGGCCAGCTCGTCGGGCTCGTTGACCTCCCAGCCGCGCTGCGGCTGCAGGCGGATGCGGGCGCCGTTGGCACCGCCGCGCTTGTCGGTGCCACGGAAGGTGGAGGCGGACGCCCAGGCGGTGCCGACCAGCTGGGACACCGACAGCCCGGAGTCGAGCAGCTTGGTCTTCAGGGTCGCGATGTCGGCGCCGTCGATCAGCTCGCCCTCGCGCTCCGGCAGCGGGTCCTGCCAGATCAGGGTCTCCTCCGGGACCTCCGGGCCGAGGTACAGCGACTTCGGGCCCATGTCACGGTGGGTGAGCTTGTACCAGGCGCGGGCGAAGGCGTCCGCGAACTCCTCCGGGTTCTCGTAGAACCGCCGGGAGATCGGCTCGTAGATCGGGTCGAAGCGCAGCGACAGGTCGGTCGTGAGCATGCCCGGCGCGATCTTCTTCGAGGAGTCATGGGCGTGCGGGACGGTGCCCTCACCAGCGCCGTCCTTCGGCCGCCACTGCTTGGCACCGGCCGGGGACTCGGTCAGCTCCCACTCGTACTCGAAGAGGATCTTGAAGAAATTGTTGCTCCACTGGGTGGGCGTGTTGGTCCAGGTGACCTCGAGGCCGGAGCCGATGGCGTCCGCGCCCTTGCCGGTGCCGAAGGTGCTCTTCCAGCCGAGGCCCTGCTCCTCCAGGCCGGCGGCCTCCGGGTCGAGGCCGACCGCGTCGGCGGGGCCGGCGCCGTGGGTCTTGCCGAAGGTGTGGCCACCGGCGATCAGGGCGACGGTCTCCTCGTCGTTCATCGCCATCCGGCGGAACGTCTCACGGATGTCGCGGGCCGCGGCCAGCGGGTCCGGGTTGCCGTTCGGGCCCTCGGGGTTGACGTAGATGAGGCCCATCTGGACGGCGCCGAGCGGGTTCTCCAGCTCGCGGTCGCCGGTGTAGCGCTTGTCGTCCAGCCAGGCGGTCTCGGGACCCCAGTAGACGTCCTCCTCCGCCTCCCAGACGTCCTCGCGGCCACCGCCGAAGCCGAAGGTCGTGAAGCCCATGGACTCCAGCGCCACGTTGCCGGCGAGGATCATCAGGTCGGCCCAGGAGATCTTCTGGCCGTACTTCTTCTTCACCGGCCACAGCAGCCGGCGGGCCTTGTCCAGGTTGACGTTGTCGGGCCAGCTGTTCAGCGGGGCGAAGCGCTGCTGGCCGGCGCCGGCGCCGCCACGGCCGTCGCTGATGCGGTAGGTACCCGCGCTGTGCCAGGCCATACGGATGATCAGCGGGCCGTAGTGGCCGAAGTCGGCGGGCCACCAGTCCTGGGAGGTGGTGAGCACCTCGGCGATGTCCCGCTTCAGAGCCGGAAGGTCGAGGCTCTGGAACGCCTCGGCGTAGTCGAACTCCTCACCGAGCGGGTTCGTCACGGGCGGGTTCTGCGCAAGGATCTTCAGGTTCAGCCGCTCCGGCCACCACTGGCGGTTGCCACCGCCCTGGGTCGGGTGCAGGGCACGGTCATGGGCGACGGGGCAGCCGCCGCTCGCCCCCTCCGCCTTCGCGTCTGTGACGATCGCGTCGTGGTTCTCAGTCATGGCAATCCTTCCGAACTGTGCGGAACTCGGTGCTCAGGAACTGCGGCCGGTGGAACAGTCGGGGCACATGCCCCAATAGACCACCTCGGCCTCGTCGATGGCGAAGCCGCGGTCGTCGGAGGCGGTCAGACAGGGCGCGTCGCCGACCGCGCAGTCGACGTCGGCGACGGCACCGCACGACCGGCACACGATGTGGTGGTGGTTGTCCCCCACGCGCCCCTCGTACCGGGCCGGGTGACCGGCCGGTTCGATACGGCGGACGAGGCCCGCCGCGGTGAGGGCGTGAAGGGCCTCGTAGACGGCTTGCAGGGAGATGTGGCCCACGCGGTTGCGTACCCCGGAGGCGATCGCCTCGACGCCGAGGTGGTCGCCCGCCCGGACTGTCTCCAGCAGCGCGACGCGGGCTGCCGTCACGCGCAGGCCGGCACCGCGGAGTTCCTCGGCGGTGGTCGGGGTCGGGGAGGCGGTCATGAGGGCGAACCTACCCTCATAAACACGAGTGATTCAAGAAAACGAGCGATGCAATTTAAGTCGCGTCCCGCCGGCCGCCGGCCACCCGCGCGTCCACCTCGACACCCGCCCGGTCGATTGCGTTCACGTTCGCGTTCACGTTTGCCTTCGCATGGCAGCGCCCCGGGTGAGCGCGGGCACGGGTCGGCAGGGCGCGACGGGCCCGGGCGGTACGGCGACCGGTCCGGCGATCGGTCGTGGGGCGGGTCGGGGGGCCGATCGGCGGGCGGGTCGCGGGCATGCCCGCATCATCCGACCCCCGGCTCGGCGACGGTGGTGCGGCAAGCCGGACGGTCCTCCCAACGGGTGAGCCTGGGGCCTGTCTTCGACGCCTGGCCGGACCGGCGGCCGGTTCGGGCGTGCCGGTAGCGGCGGGCCAGGGCGTGGAAGGCCTCCTTGGGTTCCCAGTGCCACCCGGAGTCGGGGTCGTCCGGGCGGTCCTCGATGGTCTTGGTGATGGCGTAGCTCGCCATGTCGAGATCGTGGCGCGGGTCGCCCGGGCGGTGCGGGGCGTCGGGGGTCACGAACTCGAAGGCCATCACCGCGTACAGGTCCATCGAGGAGAAGACGTCGAGGAGTTGCATGAGATAGGCCGCCTGGGTGCGTTCGCTGCGGACCAGGTCGCCCTTGATCTCCGGGGGCCTCTTGTCGTGGTCGACGATGTCCCAGCCCATGCCGGCGGTCCTGGGCGCCCCGGCGTAGGCGCAGGTGCCGAACTCGGTGATGGCCAGCGGCTTGCCCCATCGCCGGTAGCGGCTCAACTCCCTCAGGTAGTCGGCCTTGTGGGGGAAGTACGAGTAGTAGTCGATGCCCACGATGTCGAAGAGGCGCCAGTCGACCTCGTCGTCCTGGGCGGCGGCGTAGCTCAGCCGGCCGTGGAAGACGGAACGGCCGACCGCGGCCGCCTTCGCCGTGAAGCGGTCCAGGCGGCGCTACACGGCGACGGGGTCCACCGTGCCGTCGCGCAGGTTGCGGATGCGTTCGAAGACCGTGTCTCCGGGGACGATCCCGGGCACGAACAGCCAGAACTCGCAGCCCACGCTGAGGTCCACGGCCGCCCCGTGCCGGCGCAGCCGTTCCGCGAACCGGCCGGTCTCGGCGAGGTGTTCCAGGATGTCCCGTTCCGGGACGTCGCCGAGGGTCGGCTGCAGCCAGAGGCGCAGTCCCCGTTCGGCGGCCTCGGCGGCGGTGGCCGTGAGGCGTTCCACGCCGTCACCCGTCACGTCGACGGTGTCGGCGTGCAGCTCGTCGCGGATGGCTCGGATGTCCTTGCGCATCCGGGCCGCGCTGAAGGCCGTGCCCGGTGTCTCTCCCTCGCCCACGGTGTACACGACACCGTGATGGCGCAGCCCGCGCTGCGCGCCGCGGGGCGGCCCCGAACTCGCCTGCGCGGCGCGGGCCTCCGCTGCCGGCAGCACAGCCGCGGCGAGCCCCGCGGACGCCAGGCCGGCCAGGAACCGTGCACGCTCGATCCCCTTGGTCCTCTGCATACGGTCACCCTGCCGGGCCCGGCCGCACCGGCGCCGTACGCCGCCGGTCTACGGCGCGGGGCCGAAGGGCGCGGCTCCGGCGCCGAAAGTCGCACCTGCCGTCCCGCGCCCCGCCGCAGCCGGCCCACGCCGGATCCGCTCCACCACAGCCGACCTGCCGCTATCCCACACCACCCCACCAGGACGAGTCGCCTCATCGCGTACATAATCGCCACAGGGCGAGAAACTCGGACTCCGTCACCGAGGTGGCCGTCGAGAGGGACGCTGGTGGACCTGGACGCCGTCGCCGACGAGCTGTACGGGCTGCGGCCGGAGGAGTTCGTCGCCGCCCGTGACCGCCGCGCCCTGGACGCCCGCAAGGCCGGCGACCAGGCCCTCGCCAAGGAGATCCGCGCGTTGCGGCGACCGAGCCTGGCCGCATGGGTCGGCAATCTGCTCGTACGCCGGCAGCCGGACGAGGTCCAGCCGCTGCTCGACCTCGGCGAGGAACTGCGCCGGGCGCATCGCGAACTGGACGGTCCGCGGCTGCGTAAGCTCGCGCGCCGGCAGAGCGAGGTGATCGGCACGCTCGGCCGGCAGGCGCGGCGGCTGGCGGCGGAGGCCGGGCATCCGGTGGGTGACGGGGTCCAGCGCGAGGTCGAGGAGACCCTGCACGCCGTGCTGGCCGATCCGCAGGCCGCCCGGGAGTGGGCGGCGGGGCGGCTCGTGAAGCCGCTCGGCGCCACGTTCGGGTTTCCCGAGGCGGACGAGGGCGTCCTCGGCCGCCGTCCTGCCGCCCCTGCGGCGGCCAGGGAGAAGAAGCGCGCCGAGGGCGGCGAGCCCGGCGGACGCGGAGCGGAAAGGAAGCGGGGCGAGGCGAAGGAGCCCGAGGACGAGCTGGCACACCGCCGCCACCTGAACGAGGCCCGCAGCGCCGCGCGGGGCGCGGAACGGGACCTGCGGGCCCGCGAGGCGGAGGCCGAGGCCGCCGGACGGGAGGCGGAGGAGGCCGGTGAGCGGGTGGCCGGGGCGGAGGAGCGCGTGCGTGGGCTGCGGGCGCGGCTGCGTGAGGCCGAGGAGGAGCAGCGTCGGTCCCGTTCCGACGAGCAGGAGGCACGGGAGCGGGCCCGGCAGGCCGACCGCGCCGTACGGGAGGCCCGGCGCCACGCCGAGACGACCGCGGCCCGGGCCGAGCGTCTGGCCGGCGCCCGGGCCGAGCGCGCGTCCCCGGGCCGGGCGCACCGGCGGTGACCGGACGGCGCCACGAGGGACGGCCGGCCCACGGCGGACGGCCCACGACAGGAGGCGAGGAGCCATGGCGAGACCGATCTGGACCGGTGTCCTGACCTTCGGGCTGGTCACCCTGCCGGTGGCGCTGTACACCGCCACCGAGGACCACACAGTCCACTTCCACCAGCTGCAGCGCGGCACCTCGGACCGGATCCGCAACAAGCGGGTCAACGAGCGCACCGGCAAGGAGGTCGACACGGACAAGATCGTCAAGGGCTACGAGATCGACGAGGGCGAGTACGTCGTCGTGGAGCCGGAGGAACTGGAGGAGATCGCGCCCGGGCGGTCGAAGGTGATCGACCTGGCCGGGTTCGTCGACCTGCACCAGGTCGAGCCCGTGTACTTCGCCCGCACGTACTACGTCGGCCCGCGCGGCAAGGAGTACGTGAAGGTGTACGAGCTGATGCGGTCGGCGCTGGACCGCTCGGACAAGGCCGGGATCGCCACGCTCACCATGCGCGGCAAGGAGTATCTGACCGCGTTGCGCGCGCAGCCGGGCGTCCTGGTCCTGCACACCCTGCACTGGGCCGACGAGGTGCGCGACCCCGCCGACGTGGTGCCCGAACTGCCCGAGCGGCGCACGAAGAGCGACGGCAAGGAGCTGCGGACGGCCGAGCAGCTGATCGACGCCCTCACCATGGACTGGGAGCCCGCCGACTATCACGACACCTACGAGGAGCGCGTCAAGAAGCTCGTCGCCGCGAAGCGGAAGGGCGAGGAGGTCGTCGGCGAACCGGAACCGCCGCAGGCGACCAACGTCATCGACCTCATGGACGTCCTCAGCCGGAGCGTCGAGCAGGGACGGTCGCGGGGCCGCAGGGGCGGCGGCGGGAAACCGTCCGCCGGCAAGAAGCAGACGGCCGACCGGAAGGAGTCCGAGGACCTGGGTTCCCTGTCCAAGGCGGAGCTGTACGAGCGGGCGAGCGCCGCTGGCGTACCGGGCCGGTCGAAGATGACACGGGATCAGCTCGTCAAGGCCCTTGCCGGCCAGGCGGCTTGACCGCCGCGGTCCCCGGGGTCAGGCCGGCGGCGGGCCGCTCGTCCCCCGCACGACCAGCTTCGGGTCCAACTCGGCCTCCCTGGGCTCCAGTTCCGGGTCCTCGAGGCGCTGGACGGCGAAGCGGACGGCGTGTTCGGCCATCAGCCGGGCGTCCTGGCGTACGGTCGTCAGGCCGATCGGCATCAGATGGGAGAGATGGCTGTCGTCGTAGCCGACGACGGAGAGGTCGCGGGGCACCTCCACGCCGCCTCGGGTCAGCGCCATCAACAGCCCCATGGCGCTGCGGTCGTTGCCGGCGAGAACGGCCGTGGGCAGTGGCGTGCCGGCGTCCCGTTCGGCGAGCAGGAGGCGGCTGGCCTCGATCCCGGACCCCTCGGTGTGATCGCCGGGGATGACGCGCTGCTCGGCCTCCAGCCCGTGCCGGCGCATCGCGGCCCGGTAGGCGCGGCGGCGCTCGGCGGAACCGGGGCCGCGTCCGCCGTCGATGTGCACGATCCGGCGGTGGCCGAGTTCCACCAGGTGCTGCATGGCCTGCCGTACGCCCTCGCCCTCGTCGGTGTGCACGAAGTCGACGCGGGCCCCGGGCGCCCGGCGGCCGACGGAGACGGTGACGGTGCGCTGTCCGAGCCTGTCGAGGAAGGCGGAGTCGGACTCGGACCCCAGCAGGATGAGCGCCTCGCTGCGGTGACTGAGCAGGGCCTCGACCGCCTTGGCCTCGCCGCGCCCCTGGGCCACGGCCGACAACA
This sequence comes from Streptomyces sp. NPDC050743, assembly GCF_044456925.1. Lineage (NCBI taxonomy): Bacteria > Bacillati > Actinomycetota > Actinomycetes > Kitasatosporales > Streptomycetaceae > Streptomyces > Streptomyces sp. NPDC050743. The sequence continues at coordinate 942 of NZ_JBITGJ010000104.1, read as the reverse complement.
GCACGTCGTAGCCGAGGCGTTCGGCCTCGGGGTAGATGCCCTCGATGAGGTCCGACTGGAAGATCTGGTGCGCGGTGAACATCACGCCGATGGTGCGGCTGCGCCCGCGCGCGAGGAGGCGGGCCGCGCTGTCGGGCCGGTAGCCGATCTCGTCGGCGACCCGCAGCACCCGCTCCCGGGTCTCCTCACTGGCCCCCGGCTGGTTGCGGAACACGATCGACACCAGCGCCCGTGAGACCCCCGCCTTCTCGGCCACGTCCGCCATTGTCGGCCGCTGCCTGCCCGCTGCATCCACCTGCGCTCACCCTCCATCGCGCCCACCTTAGCCGCGTGCCGGGAAATCCCCCTGCAACAAGCTATTGACATGACATTTGGACAGGGGTCATCGTACTCGCACTAGAGCGCGCTAGTAGAGCGCGACAGGTTCGATGACCGGGCCGTTCTCTGGGCCGTTCCTATGACCACCCCGGACGCAGGCCGGAGCGAAGGGGAACCAGCGTGATGCCGTTCGAAGTACTGACCATGGGCCGCGTGGGAGTGGACGTGTATCCACTCCAGACCGGCGTCGGGCTCGCGGAGGTCACGTCGTTCGGCAAGTACCTCGGCGGCAGCCCGACGAACGTCGCCGTGGCCGCCGCCCGGTACGGGCACACCGCAGCGGTGATCACCAAGACCGGCCGGGATCCGTTCGGCGACTTCGTCCGCACCGCGCTGGACGGCTTCGGTGTGGACGGCCGGTTCGTGGGTGTGTCGGACATCGCGCCGACACCGGTGACGTTCTGCGAGATCTTCCCGCCGGACGACTTCCCGCTGTACTTCTACCTTTGATCTTGGCCAGTGCTCCGGTCTTCAGGGCGGATGGTGAAGGCCATCTCAAAATAGGGGTGACCCGCACCAGGGGCACGGGTCCGCACTGTTGACCTCAGCTCACGGGGCGCTGCT
>NZ_JBITGJ010000103.1:0-24872 GCF_044456925.1 Streptomyces sp. NPDC050743 | reverse complement strand
CATCCGCCAGGCAGTCTCCGCCCAGCGCTACCGCGAGCGCCACATCCAGCAGGATCTTGCCCGGATCATGCACCGCCCGCGGCTTGCGCCACGGCTCAAGTGCCTGTTGGGTGCCAGAAGTCCCATACTGGCGCTGAGCTGCGCATTTCGCCGGAGCATCGTGATCTTCGTCAGGCGGTGTCGCGGTACTGGTGGATCAGTCCGCCGAGAATGTCGCGTCATTGGATGCGCTGCGCCGGGAAGGGGGATGACGTCCGGGGCGTCGGCGGGAGCTCGAAGATCGAGGGCGCGGTGCGGCCTTCCGGTGTTGTGGTGCGTCGCATACTGGGCGAGGACGTGTCGGGCGTGCTGCTCGTTGTAGATGAGCATCCGGTCGGTGCACTCGGCTCGTACGCTGCGGATGAACCGCTCCGCGTGGGCGTTCATCCGCGGCGCCTGCGGCGCGGTCTTGAGGATCTTGATGTTGTCGCTGGTGAAGACGGTGTCGAAGGCCTGGGTGTAGCGGCTGTCACGGTCGCGCAGGAAGTAGCGGAAGTCGGCGGCTGGCTCGCCGAGGTCAGCCAGGAGGTTGCGGGCGAGCTGGGTGGCCCAGGCCGCGGTCGGGTGGGCGGTGACGCCGAGGATGTGCACCGTGCGGGTGCCGACCTCCATGACGGCGAACGCGTACAGCCTGGTCAAGCCCACGGTGTCAACGTGGAAGAAGTCTGCGGCGAGCAGGCCGGAGGCCTGGGCGCGCAGGAACTCGCGCCAAGTGGGCTCGGCGTCCGGGCCGCGTCGAGGTGCCGGGCCGAGTCCGGCGCCGCGCAGGATGCGGCGGATGGTGGAGGCGCCGACCCGGTGGCCGAGACGGCGCAGCTCGCCCTGGATGCGAGTCGAGCCCCAGGTGGGGTTCTCCCGGGCCAGGCGCAGGATCAGCGCCGTAAGCTCCTCGGATATCGGTGGTCGCCCGGTGCGTGCGGGTTTCTGTCGCCACTTCCAGCGGACCAGCCGGCGGTGCCAGTTCAGCAGCGTGCCGGGTGTGACCAGACGGTGCCGACGCAGTCGGCCCGGGATGTGCCGGGCGAGACCGGCGAGCACGGCACGCTCCGGCCAGGTCAGCCGCGGACATCCCCCGACCTGCCGGCGCAGCACCGCGACCTCGTTGCGCAAAGCGAGCAACTCGACATCCCTCGCCCGGTCGGTACGGGAGAGCAACAGCAGCAGGGCGAGGAGCCTGATGAAGATCAGGTAGAGCATGCGCAGCACCATGCCCGCTGAGCGTGCCACGCCCGCCGACCCTCGCAAAGTTCCAGCTCAGGACGTATACACGAGTTTCGGCACCCCACAGGGTCCTCGGACCGGGCGGCACGGAGGACACGGTCCCGGAGTCCTCCGCCTGACGCGCGCACTCTCCTGGCTCGCCGAGGTGATCTCCAGCACGCCTGGAACCGGGCCGCTGCTGGGCGCCGAGTTCCTCGCCGCCACGGCCGGCGACATGAGTCGCTACGGCAGCGCCGACCGCCTGGCCAGCCTCACCGGAGTCGCCCCCGTCCCCCGGGATTCGGGCACCATCAGCGGCAATCTCCACCGGCCTCGGCGCTACCACCGCGGCCTGCAACGCGTCTTCTACACGTCTGCGCTGATCAGCATCCGCAGCTCCGACGTGTCCCGCCGCTTCTACGAACGCAAGCGCGCCGAGGGCAAGCGGCACACCCAAGCCGTCCTCGCCCTGGCCCGGCGACGGGTGAACGTCCTGTGGGCCCTGATTCATGACGGACGGTCCTTCACACGTGAACTCCCAGTCACAGCAGCGGCTTGACAACGTCATTAGGAGGTGAGCACAGTGCGCTCCAGTGCCTGGACCAGGAGCTCCAGGGCCTCGATGACTCGTTCCCGGTCGGAACCCAGTCCTGCCAATACCTGGGCCTCCCGCTCCAGGTGGCGGGGGAATATCTTGTCGATGGCCGCCACGCCATCCTGGGAAATCGTCACTAGGGCACTGCGCTGGTCGGCCGGATTCGCCCGGCGGTCGATCAGACCCCGGCTCTCGAGTTTGGCCAGCATCTTGCTGACGGCAGCACGCGAAAGACCCATCCACTGCGCCAGCCGTCGCGCAATGACTGGCTCCTCCAAGTACCGGAGGAGAACCAGGACGTCCACCTCCGAGGGAGTGAGTTCGGAACTCTCGTACACCGGTTCCAAGGCGACCGCCAGCAGCGCTTGGGCCCGCTTGAGCGGACTCACGACGTGCATGGAGGACGTGTTGAGGTCCGGGCGGGCCAGCCACTTCTGGTTCAGTTCCGCGGGGCCAAGGGGGGACGGCTGGGTATCCATGAGGACATGTTAACGGGTTAACGAAATAATCTCGTGGGGTCTCTGAGGGCTGCCGCTTCGTGTGGCAGTGCCGCTCCCGGGCGCCTGCGGCACATGCGGCCGCCACGAGGGTGGCGGTTACACCTGGGCGCCGCTGCACGGCGGTGAGCAGCCCACAAGCCCCACGGGTACGCGATGGCGTCCCCGGACTGCCGTCGTTGCGGGACTGTGTCGGGCCGCGAGTCGTCAGCAGGGAAGACCATGCCGGTGAGCGGCGCCGGTGAGCAGCCGGACCAGGCGTGCCGTCCGTGGTGCACCCCGGATTTCGCGGCGCCCGGAGGATGTCGAGGATGTCCAGGATTTCCGCGATCCCCCTGATCGAGAGGTGCTGGACGGACGCAGGCCGCCCACTCCCGCTACCTCACTGCGAGCACATGGGACCCGAGCGGGCGGGCGATCGAGACGTTCTCCCCCGCTTCGACATTGCCGCGACGAGGACCAGGCCTGGCACACCGGCACTTCCTTCAACGGTTCCGGCTCGCAAGCAAGCCTTGCGGAAGCGTGGCCCAGCGGCGTGGTTGACACATCAAGCATGGTTGATCTGTCAACCACTTGGGGGTGTGCCAAAAGCACCACACCGAGGAGCGAAACCTTCCGCATCCAAGGAGGCAGAAACCATGACCGACACCACCAACGGCAAGCAGCCGTCCGTCCCGATCACCGGCGCCGGCAGCGGCCTGGGCCGGGACGTCACCCTCAAACTGGCCGCCAAGGGCTACCGGGTCTTCGGAACCGCCCTGACGGCAGACGAGGTCAGCGACCTGGACAAGGCCACCGACGGCGCAGCCGCCCTCTCCGTCGTCGACATCACCGACGAGGACGCGGTGCGCGCATGGGCGGCCAAGGTCACCGAGGAACTCGGCCACAACGGTCTGGACCTGCTCATCAGCAACGCCGGCATCCTCACCCCCGGCCCCCTCGAGGTCCTCCCGCTCGCCGCGGTCAAGCACGAGTTCGACGTCAACGTCTTCGGCGGACTGTCGGTCATCAACGCCCTCCTGCCCGCCCTGCGGGCCGCGCGCAGGCGGATCGTCCTCATCGGGGCGATGACCGGCCGCTTCCCCTCCCCTTCAACGGCCCTCCAGCGCCTCGAAGGCGAACCTCGAGGCGATCGCCGACATCTACCGCGCCGAGCTGAAGCCGTTCGGAGTCGACGTCGTCATGGCCCAGGCCGGCAACATGCGCACGTCGATGCCTGGCGGCGGACAGTGGATACGGCTCTGATCAACATTTCGGGATGCCTGAGCGTGACGGCCACTCAGGTCGATCATTGGCCGAGTGTTCTGTGCTCAGCTGATTGACCTGCTGCTTGCGCACCCGAAGCGCGCTGCGGTGGGAGACGTGAGAGTCGTCGTCCGGGGAGTAAGGATCATCGCTTCAGCAACGGCCGCCGGCTTCACCGCCTGGCTCCGACAACACCCGGAGCCGAGGCACCAGCACCGCGCTCCCCGTGGACAACGGCGCCTCGGCAGCCTGAAACGCCCCGGGCCGCCGGCCGATGACGGCTGCACTCAGTCGCTCGTGGCTGCGGAAGCACTGGGCCGCACGCCGGTGACCGCAACGACGGCTCCCACGACGCACAGCACCCCGGCGACCGAAGCCGCAGTGTGCACCCCGTTTATGAACGCGTGGCCGCTGCCCTCGATCACTGCGGCCTTCACCTGTACGGTCATGTGCGCAGAGACGGGCCACACCCCCAGGGCCACCGAGTCCTTGGCCCCGGCCAGGCCTGATGCGACCGGCCCCGGCACCCCGGCCGACGTCAGTTCGCCGACCAGGCCGGAGCCGACCCGGCTGCCGATGAGCGAGACGAGCACGGAGCCTCCCAGCGCGCCGCCCATCTGCAGCGCGGTGGTCAGCAGTCCGCCGGCCACACCCGCGTCCTTCACCGGCACGCTGCCAACGACGGCGCCGCCGGACGCGGTGACCATGCCGACGCCGAGTCCGAGCGCCGTGAAGGACGGCCACAGGGCGGCGTACGAGGAGTCGACGTCCAGTCCGAGCAGCCCGAAGGATGCACCGGCTTCGAGCAGCATGCCCAGGGGCAGGGTCAGTCGGGCGCCGAAGCGTTCGGTCAGGGTCGCGCCCAGCGGGGAAGCGACGATCGAGGCCACACTCAGTGGCATCATGCGCCATCCCGCCTCGACCGGGGTGTAGCCGCGAACGTTCTGCAGGTACAGCAGGACGAAGAAGATGGTCCCCAGCAGGACGAAGACGTTGATGGCGGTGACCAGTGTTCCGCTGGTCAGCGTCCGGCTGCGCAGCAGCCGCATCGGCACCAACGGATGACGGACGCGCGTCTCGTACCAACCGAAGAACAGCAGGACGGCCAGGCCCCCCACCATGCAGCCCACGGTCCCGCCTGCGGCCCAGCCCCAGGTCCCCCCGTTGACGACTCCGAACACCAGGACGGCCAGGCCGAGCGCAAGCAGGAGGACACCGGGGATGTCGAAGCCCTGCCCCCGTTTAGGGTTCTTGCTCCGCGGCAGCGCCAGCGCGCTCGCCACCAGTGCGAACGCACCGATGAGTCCGTTGATCCAGAAGACCGACTGCCAGGTGACGTTCTCGACGAGCAGCCCGCCGACGATCGGACCGAGCGGGACCGACGCGGAGGAGACCATGGCCCACACGCCGACTGCCACGCCGAGCTTCTTCCGAGGGAAGACGTCCCACAGCAGCCCCAGCGTGTTGGGCATGATCAGGGCGCCGAAGACCCCCTGGACGACGCGGAAGAAGATGACCCCCTCGATCGTCCGGGACAGGCCGATGGCGATCGAGGCGGCGACGAATCCGGCGACGCCGGTGATGTAGATGACGCGCCGGCCGAAGCGATCACCCAGCTTGCCGCCCAGGATCAGAGTGGCGGCCACAGCCAGCAGGTACGCGTTCGTCACCCACTGCAGGCCGGCGTTGGACGCGTTGAGGTCCCGCCCGATCTCCGGATTGACGATGGACACGACGCTGCCGTCGAGGCCGACCATGAACTGTCCCAACGCTACGGCGATCAGCGTCAGCCACAGGTGGGACCTGAGACCGGGAGGCAAGGCCGGCGGAGTGTGAGCGGGCAGTACGAAGCGGTCCACGGAAGCGGATGACATAGGAATCCCTGTCTTCATCATGTGCGGAGAGGAGATGTGCGAGCTTGGAGTCGGCCGCGCACCAGCACAGGCCCCCGTGCCGAATCGACCTGCCGGGAAGGGCTTGGTGAGTGACGTGAGCCGTCAGCGCCTCAGTCGGCGGCGTGCGGCCTGTAGCGGGTCAGCGAACAGGCGGCGATACCGGGCCCGTTCCTCGTCGCTTTAGCTCACCACGCGCTGGCGCTGCCGCTACGGCCAGAACCCCAGAACGGTCTGATCCAAACAATCAGCCACTGTCCACTGGCGGTTGGCGTGCAGCGCCCGCAAGGTGCCCACCTCTGCCGCCTGCTACCTGCCACCTGCCACCTGCCACCTGCCACCTGCCACCTGCACCAACGCTGGATTGCTGCTTGTCAGCCGACGCCTCAAGGGCCGCATCGGCGCTGGAATCCAGGTCCGTCACGGCTGGTCTTTCTCGGTGGAGCGATGTGGCGCAAATGGGGTTGTGTTACGGGCGGATGGTTGTGATGCTGCTGGGCGGCTGAATGGGGGTCGGAGTCAGGTCCATGGGGGATGCCTCCACGTCCTGCGGGCTTCCGCCCGTCCCGTCGGCGCTGCGGGTGCGCCCTCGACGGCGGTCGTTGCACCAGGCGATCGCGCACGCAACCAGGTACAACAGGCCAATGGGTGCGGCCAGCAGCAGCATGCTCAGGGGGTCCGTGCTGGGGGTGGCGACCGCGGCGAAGACGGCGATGCCCATGAACATGCCGCGCCACCAGCCGATCATCTGACGCGCAGTGATCACACCGCCGAGGTTCAACAGCACAAGCAGGAAGGGAAGTTCAAAGGACAGGCCGAAGACGACGACCATGCGGGTGGCCAGGTTGAGGTAGTCGTCGATGGGCAGGAGGTTGGTCGCTTTTTCGGGGGTGAAGGAGATCAGCACCCGCGCCGTGGTCGGCAGGAGCCAGTAGGCCATCGCGGCGCCGCACAAGAACAGGGGAACACCTGCCCCGAGGAGGGCTAGGGAGTACTTCCTTTCCTTGCGGTACAGGCCTGGTACGACGAAAGCCCACAGCTGGTAGAGCCACACCGGGCTCGCCACGACGACTCCCGCGGTGACCGACACCTTCAGTGCGAGGGTGAAGGGCGAGAGGAGGCCGTTGATGGAGATCAGGCCGCAGTGTGCCGCTTCAGTGGTGCCAGCCGGCCGGCCCGGAACGCAACCGGGCAGGGGATCGATGAGGAATGCGATCAGTTGTTTGTAGAAGAGGGCTGCGACGATCGTGGCGAGCAGGATTGCACCAACAGCCTTGATGAGGCGGTTTCGCAGCTCGCGCAGGTGCTCTCCCAGAGGCATCCGCGCAGCGTCGTGCGGTGTACGCGTGGGCATGGGCAGTCCCGGTGCCATCGAGTGCGGCATCTGCCGCACATGTTCTGTGTCGGTGGTGGTGGCGCGTCAACGCTGGTGAGCGTTGTCTGCCTCGGACGCTTGCGGGGCCGTGGGGCGGTCGTCGTGCGCCTGCTGGAGGGCGGAGGTGGTGGCCTGCCCGTCGGTGTGGGATTCGTCCGCGTCGCCCTGCCTCATCGCCTTGGTCTCGCTCTTGAGGATCCGCAGCGACTGCCCGAAGGAGCGGGCCATCTCGGGAAGACGCTTGGCGCCGAAGAGGAGGAGGACGACAGCGAGAATGACGAGGATCTCGGGTGCTCCGAGCCTGCCGAACATAGGTGGTTCCTTTCTGGAGGACTTAAGTACAGGAGCGGCGCTCCAGTACGGGTGATCTGACCGCAGGCGGATGTGGAGCCTGCCTTGGATACGCGTAGTTTGGTCAATCGGCCCAGATGGGGCGGGGACGCAGACGCCACGCGGACTGGCTTCGGCACGGCGGCGTGAAGTAGCCGTGGCACACGGTGTATGCGAGGCCGTCAGTGGTTCGTCGGGGTCCGCTGCGTTGTCTGCTGTTCGTGGTGGTGGTCAATGACCGCCGGGACCGGATCGGATCCGACGGACCTCTGCGGAGTTTCCGAGGTGTCCGCCACCAGGCCACCGAGCAATTCCCTTTCCCGGCCAGGGCCGGAGGCCGGCTCGGGCGGGTCAGGTCCTCGGCGCTCAGCAAGTGCTTGCGGGCAAGCGACTTCGGATTGAGGTCCTCCAAGGCCATGCCCTGCAACTCAGCGGGGAGTTCGGCGCGGATGTCGGCCTGAGCGCTCTGCAAGAACTCGCGCAGCCTGCGCATGTTTCTCGCGATATTCGACACCGTCGTGGGGAGTTTCTCGGGCCCGACCAGAATGACGGCCAGCACGAGCAGTGTCACAATTTCGAGCGGGCCGATGTCGAAGAACATGTACGGCTCCAGTATGGGCTGGTGAGGGTTGCGCTGCGGCCGGGCCGGCGGCGATGCACGGCCGCTTGCGCGGCCCAGCAGCCGCCGCTGCGGGTCGGCTGGGCCGGGCACAAGGGGTGGCCCAATGGCCTGTTGCCCGCATGTGACGGAGCCATGACGGGGCGCCGGCCGTCGTCCTTCCCGTCGGAACACCGACGGGAAGGACGACGACACCCGATCAAGCGATCCGGCCATTGACGAGCGAGAGAACGGGGAACTCGCGTACTTCCTGGGCGGAGGTCCCCAGCTGCCCGCAGACGACCAGGCGGCCAACTGGTCGGCCTCGTTCCTGTGAGCGAGACCGTGCTGACGCGCTCCCCGACACCAGATCCCGTTGCCCGCGGGTGGGGATATCAGCGGTGGCTGAGGAGCTGCTCTTCGAGGTCGAGGATGGCGCCGAACGCTCCGAAGTGCTCCTTGTTGATCTTCGCCACGCCCGGGATGGTGGCGGTGCGGGACCAGTCGCGCTGCAGTTCACCCATCACGGCATTCCAGGTGATGGGGACGACACCCTCATCCGCCATGCGCCGCACGGCCATGTCGTGGGCCTCGACGCTGGTGCCGCCCGAGGCGTCGGTGACGGCGTAGACCTCGTACCCCTCGTCCAGTGCGGCCAGGGCAGGGTAGGCCAGGCAGATCTCGGTCCACAGCGCGGCGATCACGATCTTCTTGGCGCCGGTCTTGCGTATGGCCTTGACGACGTTGGCGTCCTCCCAGGCGTTGAGCGTGGTGCGATCGTGTACCTCCTGGCCGGGGAAGACGTCGCGGATCTGGGGGATCAGCTTGCCGCCCCGCTCGGACAGGACGCTGGTCAGGACCGTCGGGACACCAAACACCTTGGCCGCCTTGGCGAGGCCCGTCACGTTGTTGATCACAGTCGTCGTGGGGTGACTGTTCACGCCCGCGAGGAGGGAAGGCTGATGGTCCACGAGCAAGAAGACCGAGTTCTTGGCGCTGATCGGATCCCAGTGCCGACGCCCGTTCGCACCGGCCGGGCTCGCACCCGCCGACCCGGCACCCGCGCCCGCGGCGTTCGCGGTGCCCGTTCCAGCGACCACGGCAGCCGCACCTGCGGCCGACGCCGCCAGAACCGAACGCCTGCTGGTGATACCAGACATGATGCATCTCCTGTGAAATGAGGAAGCCAGAGACTGCCGCCCCAATCAGGGCGACAGCACGACCATACTCCAGATTGTTAACCAGTCAACTACCAGTTGAATGTCGGTGATCTCGGCGAGCCCCTCCCCCGGCGCGCACCGAAGGTGCACCGACATCGCCGACCTGCAGTTCACTACCGACGGCTACGACCCGCTCACTGACAGTCGGCGAGCCTGCGACCGAGTCGCTTCCCGCCACCCCATCGCCGCGACGACGAGCAGGCCCGCGGCGACGGCATTCCTCGTCCGGGCTCGCCGTAACGCCTCGACCAGGGACTTTGACGCATCAACTAAATTCCGAGATGGTTGATACATCAACCATCGAGGGCCCGTCCAAGACGCCGCAAGCACCCAAGAGTGCTCCGGCAGAGCCAAACATGAGGACCCCCTCCGAATACCCCGTACCTCGGCGCCCGGCTGATCATGAATTTCCGGATCGCAGATCACGGCCATGGCTGCGGCCGCCTGGTTCGGCGGAATCGCAGGAGATGACTATGGGCAGGTGGATCAGGCGCGTCCCGATCGCTCTCGCTTCTGCAGCGATGGCGGGCGGAGCCTTCTCGGTGCCGGCGCCTCGGCGTCAGCGGCGACGGCTCCGGGACCGGCGGCGGACGTGACGGCTACCGCAACGACGCGTACGCAAGCGGTCGCCAGAGGGAACGGGACGACGGCCGGCACGCACACCGTGGCCGGCACACGGACGACGACCCTCGAGGTCACCATCATGGCCAGCACCACCACCGCAGGTGGGAAAAGCGGTGGGACGGTCACCACCTGTACGTCTGGAACGGGCACCGGTGGGTCGAGGTGACGTGGCGGCACGACGCCGGTGTCGACCGCTGGTACCTGGGCCAGTTCGTGTGGTGCGTGAACCACCGCTGATGCCGCTGCAGGCCCGAGCCGATGAGATCGCTTCCCCGTCGAACGGGATACACGCAGAGGCCGAGTGCGCTGTTTTCGTCCCCCGATCCTTCCGGCTGCACTGCCATGCCGCCATGTCCCATGCCGCGAAGCGCACCGGGAGCGATCGGAGTGCCGGGCGAACGGGGAATAGGAGAGTGAGGGACAGTGAGATCGGTCACGGTGCGCCGTCAGCACCAGCAGGACGCGTACGCCGAACTCATCCGCGCCGCCTGGTCCTACGTGGGGAGCACTGGGAAGGTGGTGCACCTGGTTCATCAACTGCATGGTTCCCGCGTCTCCAACGACCCGGACGTCATGTTCCGGACGGATCGGATGATGCGGAACCTGTCTGGCCGGTGCCTCGGCAAAGCCGATCTGGCTGCCGTCTTCGCTCCCGCCGAAATTCCGCGGTCCGTCGAACGCACCTTGGAGGTACTCGAACGCTTCTCGCCGACCTGGCACCAGGACATCAGCGACGCCGCAGAGCGCCGCCACCTCGACGGTCTGGCGCTCGCCGAAACCGTGGTGGCGCTCGAAGGCCCTGACCATCTCGCAGAGCTGGCCGAGCAGCTCAGCCGTCAAGCCGCCTCTGTTCAGCGCTGCTGGAGCCAGGTGGCGGTGGTCCCTTTCTATCGATTCGGGCCCATCGACAGTGACAAAGAAGGCCCGGCACGCCGGCCCGCGGTCAGGCGGGCAGTCGCGGCACGCTGTCGATCAGGCGGCGGGTGTAGGGGTGCGCCGGGTGGCCCAGCACCTGGGCGGTGTCGCCCTGCTCCACCACGTGGCCGTGCTCCAGTACGGCGGTCCGCTCGCACAGGGACGCCACGACCGACAGGTCGTGGGAGACCATCACAAGTGTCAGCCCCTGTTCCTGCTTGAGTTCCGCGAGCAGGTCGACGACCTTGACCCGGGTGGTGACGTCGAGTGCGCTGACGGGCTCATCGGCCAGCAGCACTCGTGGACGGCACACCGTGGCGCGGGCGATGGCGATCCGCTGACGCTGCCCTCCGGAGAACTCGTGCGGGTAGCGGTCCATCGTGTCGGCCGGGAGGCCGACCCGTTCCAGGGCCGCCGCCACCTTCGGCACGGCGGAGGACCGTGTGTCGATACCGAGGGAGCGCAACGGCTCCGCCACGACGGCACCCACGCGACGACGCGGGTCGAGCGAGGAGTACGGGTCCTGGAACACGCACTGCACGCTGCGCCGGAACCGGCGCATCTGCTCCCGGTCGCGCAGGGACAGGTCGGCACCGTCGAAGCGGACAGTCCCGGCGGTGGGCCGGGCCAGACCGAGCAGCAGACGCAGGAGCGTCGTCTTGCCCGCCCCCGACTCGCCGACGAGGGCAAGGCTGCGCCCCGCTTCGACGGCCAGCGAGATGTCCTGCACCGCGTCGACCGCGCTCCCCCGGTGGCGCAGCGCCACGTCTGTCAGTTCCAGTACGGGCGTCACCGCGGGCTCCTCAGATCCAGAGCGGCCTCCAGCGTCCGGGCGCTGGCCACGAGCGATTTGGTGTACTCCGCGCGCGGAGAGCGGACGAGGTCGTGGACGGTTCCCGTCTCGACCGCCCGGCCGTCCTTCATCACCAGAGCCCGGTCGGTCACCCGGGCCACGACGGCCAGGTCGTGGCTGACGAAGATCACCGCCATTCCCCGTTCCCGGACAAGGGTGTCGAGGAGATCCAGCATCTCCGCCTGCACCGACACGTCCAGCGCGGTGGTCGGCTCGTCCGCGATCAGAAGTCCTGGGTCGCAGGCCAAGGCCATCGCCAGGGCGACGCGCTGCCTCTGTCCGCCCGAGATTTCGTGCGGAAAGGCGCGGGCGACACGTTCGGGTTCCGGCAGCCGTACCTGTGCCAGCATGTCGCGGACGGCGTCGCGCAGCGCGGCGCCCCTGAGGCCCCTGCGTCTGGCGAAGGGCTCGGCGATCTGCCGGCCCACGCGCATCAACGGGTCGAGCGCGGTGAGAGGCTCCTGGAACACGACGGCGGCGTCCCGGCCGCGCACCGAAGTGAGCGCCCTTTCGGTCGCGCCGACGATCTGGGTGCCGGCGAGTTCGACGCTGCCGGTGGCGGTCATGCCACGGGGCAGCAGGCCGAGGACCGCCAGCGTGGTGAGCGACTTGCCGGACCCCGACTCGCCGATGAGGCCGAGCCGTTCACCACCGGCCACGCTGAAGGACAGGTCGTCGACCAGCACTCTGCCCTCGGCGGTCCGGACGGTCAGCCCGCGTACGTCCAGGAAGGTCATGAGCGCCTCCGACCGGTCGCCGGATCGAGGGTTTCCCGCAGGCCGTCGGCGATGAGATTGACGCCGACCACGAGCAGGACGAGCAGGATGCCGGGGGCGAGGGCGCCAGCGGGGGCGGTGGTGAAGGTGGCCTGGGCCTCCTGGAGCATGCGACCCCATGAGGCGTTAGGTGGTGGGGCGCCCAGCCCCAGGTACGACAGGCCCGCCTCGGCCAGCACGGCGAGCCCGAACTGCAGGGCCAGGTTGACCACGAGGGTGGGCCAGATGTTGGGCAGGACGTGTCCGAGCACGATGCGCGACCAGGACGTGCCAGAGGTGCGAGCGGCAGTGATGTAGTCCTGCGTCAGGACGCGTTTGACCAGGATGCGTGCCAGTCGGGCGACGACGGCGCTCTGCGCCAGACCGATGGCGAGGACAGCGGATCCCAGGGTCGCCGAACGCGCGGCGACGATGAGCATCGCGAGCAGCAGCGTCGGGAACGCGATCAGGATGTCGAGGAACGCGGAGAGCGTGTCGTCGAGCCAGCCCTGCGCGAACGCGGCGAGCACGCCGAGCACGATGCCAATGGTGGCGGCGATGAGCACGGACCCCAGGCCCGCCTCGACGGCGATCCGGGAGCCGATCACCACCTGGGTGAACAGGTCACGGCCCAACTTGTCGGTACCCAGCAGATGTCCCCCGCCCGGTCCCGTCAGCCGTCCGCCGGAGGTGTCGTCGGCGGGGTAGGGCAGCCAGAACAGGGAGACCACGGCGAGCAGCGCGATGAGGCCGGCGAGGACGGAGCCGACGACCAGCGTGGCGGAGACGCGGGAGCGGCGCCCGCCCTGTGGCGTCCCCGCGGGCCGCGCCGCTTCGAGTGTGTCGGCCGGAATCACCGGGCACCTCCCGAGAGCCGTCCCCGCAGCCGCGGGTCGATGATCCGCTGGAGCAGGTCCGCGGCGAAGCCGATGAGCAGCACACCGAGGGTGGAGACGAACAGCACGCCCTGGATGACCGGGTAGTCGTGCTGGGCGATGCCGGTGGCGAGCATCGAACCGAGACCCGGCAGGGCGTACACCGACTCCACGACGACCGCGCCGAGCAGGGTCGAGGCGAGCTCGATACCGAGGACGGAGATCACCGGCACGGAGGCGTTGCGCAGACCGTGCCGCCACATCGCGCGGCCGAACGACGATCCCAGGGCGCGGGCGGTGCGCAGATAGTCGCTGTCCACGACGTCGAGGGTCGCTGAGCGGACGTAGCGGATCAGGGACGCGCTCATCACCAGGGCGATGGTGACGACCGGGAGAACGAGGGAGCGGATCGCGTCCGCGGGCTCGGACCAGCCGTCCTGCGGGAATCCGCCCGCCGGAAGCCAGCCCGCGTTCAGCGCGAACACGGCGATGAGGATCATGCCGAGCCAGAACACCGGGACGGCGATGCCCAACTGCGACACACCGCTGAGCAGGGCGCCGTACCAGGTGTGGCGCTTGTGCGCGGCGACGAATCCGGCGGGCACGGCGATGAGGACGGCGAGCACGAAGGCGGCGAGGGTGAGCGGGACGGTGATGTTCAGCCGGGAGGCGACCTCGGGTCCGACCGGCAGCGAGCTGACGAAGGAGGTGCCGAGGTCACCGCTCGCCAGCTGCCCGAGCCAGTGGGTGAACTGCTCGGGCAGCGGCTTGTCGGAGCCGATGGCGTGCCGTGCCGCGGCGATCTGTTCGGGGCTCGCGCCCACCGCCGTGAGGGCGTTGGCCGGGTCACCGGGCAGCATGCGCAGCAGCACGAACAGCACCACGCTCGCGAGAGCCAGCGACACCACCAGGAAGACGAGCCGGCGCAGAAGGTAACGCGCCATCAGCCCTTCTTCTCGATGTCGTAGGCGTAGAACTGGGAGTTGAGGCCGTTGAGGGGGTAGCCCGACAGCTTGCTGCTCGCGACCACGATCTGCGGGTACAGGTACAGCCAGTCGCTGGCCGCGTCCTCGGCGGTCTTCTCGTTGACCTTCTTCAGCAGCGCGGTCTGCTCGGCCGTGCTGGACGCCTCCTCGGCCTGCTGCACCCACTGGGTGACCTGCTTGTTGTCGTAGCCCCAGTAGAAGTCGGGGTTCCCGTACCAGACGAGGTCGCGATCGTTGACGTGCTCCTGGAGCGTGGCGTTGAAGTCGTGGTTCTTGTAGACCTTCGTGTACCACTCGTCGGGCGTGATCGTGTTGATCGTGACGGTGATGCCGACCTTGGCAAGCTGGGACTTGATGAAGGTGGCGGCGGTGGGGTGCGGGTCGTAGTTCGGGGTGTCCAGCGTGAAGGCGAAGCCCTTGGCGTACCCGGCCTCGGCGAGCAACTGCTTCGCACGCGCCGGGTCGTAGGCGTTGACCTTGGTGAGGTCCTCGTACCACGGGTCGGTGGGCGGCACCATCGAACCGATGAGCTTGCCGTAGCCGCCCCAGACCGATTCCAGCAGCTTCTTGTCGTCGATGGCGGCGGACACGGCCTGGCGCACCTTGACGTCCGTGAAGGGCTTGGCCTTGTCGTTGAAGGCCAGCAGCAGCTTGGTGGTGGAGTTGCCGTCGTTGACCTTGTAGTTCTGGTTGCTCTTGAACTGGTCCAGGGTATCGGGCGACTGCTCGCTGGTGACCACGTCGACGGCGTTGGTCAGCAGCGCGTTGTTGAGGGCCGTGGCGTCCTTGTAGTAGTGGAAGACCACCTCTTTGCTCTTTGCGGCGTCGCCCCAGTAGCCGGCGAACCGGTCCAGGCTGAGCGCGGAACCACGGGTCCACTTGTCCAGCTTGTAGGGGCCGGTGCCGTCCTCGGTCGTCTTCAGGTTCTTGGCCTGGGAGTCGATGATCCAGACGTAGGAGAGGTTGTAGACGAAGGAGATCGACTTCTGGGACAGCGTGACCTTCACGGTCCGCGCGTCAGGGGTGGTGATGTCCTTGATGACCTCGAGGTTGCTCTTGCGTGCCGACTGGGAGTCGTCCGCGATGACCTTCTGCAAGCTGTACTTGACGTCCTGGCTGGTGAGCTCCTTGCCGCTGTGGAACTTCACGCCGTCGCGCAGGGTGAAGGTGTAGGTGAGACCGTCGCCGCTGACCTTGTAGTCCTTGGCGAGCAGCTCCTCCACTTTGCCGTTGTCGGTGAGCCTGAACAGCCCTTCGTAGACGTTGCCGTTGAGCGCCTCGGTCACGCCCTGGCCACCACCGGCGGTGTTGTCGAGGTTCTGCGGCTCGTACAGCGAGCCGATGCTGACGGTGGCGTTCTTGTCGTAGGTGCCGGACCCGGCGCTGCCACCCGCGCCGGAGCCACCGCAGGCCGTCACGGTCAGGGCGAGGGCGGCCGCGGTCGCGGTGCCGTACAGGGAGGTCTTCTTCAGGCTCATGATGAAGGGCGCTTTCGTGCTGCGGTACGGGGAGGCGGTCGACGGTCAGTGCTGCGCGGGGAAGCCGCCGCGGAAGACGGGAAGCTTCTCGCCGGCCTCGATGGGCAGGTGGAAGCGGTTCTGCCGCGGCGGCATCGGACAGTTGTACTGATCGGAGAAACCGCAGGGCGGCACGAAGGCGCGGTTGAAATCGAGCAGGACGCGGTGCTCGTCCTGCGTGCGCTGCACGAAGAGGAAGCGCCCGGCCCCGTAGGTGCTGACGCCGTTGGTGGGATCACCGAAGACGAGCAGGAGGGTGCCGTCGTCGTCGAAGGCGCTGAGGGTGTAGTCGCGGCCGTCGACGGCGAGGGTGATGTCCCCGGGGACGACGAGTTCCCGGGTGCCGCCGTTGTCCCGCAGGTGCTCGAAGGCGACCCGGCGAGCACCGGGCACGGGGGTGTAGGTCGCCTCGATCACCCAGACCGGGTCGTGAGGGAAGGCGTCGACCCGGTCGAAGTGGTGGATGGCGGGTGACTCGGCGTCCCACAGACGCAGGCCGTGCTCGGGCTCGCCGGTGACGAGGTCGGTCCGCTGGAGTGTGGTGACCGTCACAGTGTTCGGCTGGCCGGCGCGGCCCTCCTCCACATCGGGGCGTTCACCGGCGGGGAGCCAGCGGGTCTCGACCAGGGCGAGATTCCCGGTCGGCGACGTGAGCGAGCGATGGCGCTCGGCACGCCATGCGTGCCACTGGCCGACGGAGCCGCCGACGGGGCCGTCACTGGTGGGGTGGGACACGGTCGGACTCATTCGCTTGAAGGGATCGGCGGCCTCACGCCGCGAACGTCACGCAACGCGAAAGAGTGGCCAAAGCATGTTCTTTATCTTCCATAAGCGAATCTAATGTCAAACGGGTGTACACATCGTGAGACGGTCTATGGACGGCCTTCCGCGGCGAGAGGACCGAGGGCGACCAGGGACGGCGCCCGCGCCAGGCGCCCGGATGCACGCCGCTCCCGCATCCGGCCGGGCGACCGGCCCGTACGCGGCCCACCCGGACGACCGCCTCATGTCGCGTGACATCCATCACGCGACCGGTCCCCTCGCCGGGCCCGCCGGTCGAGCATGACACCTTGCCCCAGCCGGAAGGACCGCAGTATCACGCTGTGCTGACGGGTGTCCCGTGCCGAGCAAGTCGGCGCGCGCGGTCCGGGTCTGCGGCCGGCGTTTCGATCTGGTCCGGCTCGATGCCGTGTACCAGGCCGGCCAACGCCGCGAGAACATGTTCGGTGACATTCTCTGCCGTCATGCGGGCGACGTCGGGGTCTTCCCAGACCTCGGGGACTCCACGCTGCAGGCACCGCTCGACGGCATGGATCAACCGGTCTGCCCGCAGGCTGACCTCACGCGCGGCACGGGACACGAGACTGTCCGCAGGGAAGTCCACAAGACGACGTTACGCTGCACCGGCGTGTACAGCCCGTCAGGGTTCGGGGAGCGGGGCCCAGCGTGCGCACGGTCGGCGTGGAAGCCGCTCACCCAAGCGAGATCTCTTCATCGGGCAGCCGCCCGTCCCAGTAGCCGTCCATGAGTCGAGCAGTTCAGCAGGCTCGGCCAACACTCCGGCTGACCGCAACTCGGCCGTCGTCCACCAGCGGGCTTGCGGGGCGAGCGCGAAGCGGACAAACGGCGGCCAGACTTCTGTCGGTGGACTTCGAAAAGGCGTGAGATCAGAGCGCCGCGATGGCCTGCGGAGGCCGGCTGCGCATTGACAGTCGACGCCAACGACCGAAAACGAGCACACGGTACCGCGGCCCGCCCCTGACCCTGGTCGTCGCCGCCACAGGCCACCGAGAGCCAGTTCCTCGGACTCGCCGTGTACGCGGCGCAGCTCTCCGACGGTTTCCTGACTGCGCCTCAATTACTGGTGGCAGCAGTTCATTTGCCGCTTCGACCGGCAGGTACGTACCAACGTGTTACGCGCGTAAATTCTGCCTCCGGCTTCTTGTTCGCCGACCGCGGGGCACGGAATACTCCCGTCCGGAACTTGTCAGGGACACGCTGCTCTGCGAGGGCTCGTGTGCCGCCCTGACGGGTCTCCCTTGTCCCCACCCAGGAGGAACGAGTGAAGGTCAAGACCTCTCGCACCGCCAGACGCTCCGGGCTGATCGCCTTGGCGTCCGGGCTCCTCGCGGTGTCGCTCACCACGCCCACCGCCCAGGCCGCCCCCTCGGCCAAGGCCTCGCCCGAGGCCGCGGCCAAGCTCACCAAGACCCTCGGCACCACCTCGACGGCCGGCTCGTACTACGACGCCGAGACCAAGTCCGTGGTGGTCAACGTCACCACGCGGAAGGCCGCGGAGGCTGTCCGCGAGGCCGGTGCCGTGCCGAGGCTCGTCACCCACAGCTCAGCGCAGCTGGCCAAGGCCGGCGCCGCCACCAAGGCTGCCGACATCCCCGGCACCGCCTGGGCCGTCGACCCCAGGACCAACAAGCTCGTGGTGAGCGCCGACAGCAACGTCTCGCGCGCCGACCTCGCCGAGCTCAAGTCCGCCACCGCCTCCTACGGCGACGCGGTCACCGTCAAACGAGTCAGCGGCACCTTCAGGAAGCTGCTCAACGGCGGCACCGCCATCTACGCCGACGCCGGCTGGCGCTGCTCCGTCGGTTTCAACGTCCGCACCAGCAGCGGCGCCTACTACTTCCTGACCGCCGGTCACTGCACCGACGGTTACCCGAACTGGTACACCAACTCCGGCCTGAGCACCTACGTCGGCCCGACCATCGACTCCAGCTTCCCCACCAACGACTACGGCATCGTCCGCTACGACAACACCGGCGTCAGCCACCCCGGCACCGTCAACCTCTACAACGGCACCAGCCAGGACATCACGTCCGCCGCCAACGCCTACGTCGGCGAGTCGGTCAAGCGCAGCGGTTCCACCACCGGCGTGCACGGCGGGACCGTCCAAGCCCTCAACGCCACGGTCAACTACGGTGGCGGCGACGTCGTCTACGGCCTCATCCAGACCAACGTCTGCGCCGAGCCCGGCGACTCCGGCGGTTCGCTGTTCGACGGCACCAAGGCGATCGGTCTGACCTCCGGCGGCAGCGGCGACTGCACCTCCGGCGGTACGACCTTCTTCCAGCCGGTGACCGAGGCGCTGAGCGCGTACGGCGTCAGCGTGTACTAGGTCCTCCTCCCTCTCCCGAGCGTTGACGACGCACGTGTGACTGCCGCCCGGAAGGCGGCGGTCACACGTGTCAGGCCACGACGCCAAGGAGACGCTTCAGCCCACCACCGCAGGGCTCACCAGCCCTTGCGGCACTCAGCGAGCGGCGCACCTCGCACAGCCCAACGCATCGGCTCTCCGACGGGACGTCAGACATTAACTCCTGCGCCGCCACGGTCCCCTGGCAGCCGTCATCCGTGGCACGCAGATTGGCGGCCGGTCACCTGTCGTCCGCTTCCCGCGCCCTGGAGCCCCCATGAAGGCCTGGCGATCTCTCCGTGCCCTCCTGCTCACCGCGCTCGTCCCGGCCGCTCTCCTCACGGCCCCGGCCCCGGCCCACGCCGCACCCACCGGCGCCGACCTCGCCTACCGCTGGGCCCCCATCCACTACCAGGACACCTCGTCGGCGTACTACACCGCCGACCACACCTCCCCCGTCAACTACGACGGGGACTGGAGCACGCTGAACAACTGGGACCACCTCGACGCCTACGCCGGCCAGTTGAAGGGCACGGCGTACTACTCCGTGGTGGAGACCTCCACCCACTGGTACATCATCTACGCCTTCTACCACCCGCGTGACTGGAAGGACTATCCGCTCGACGTCCTCTCGCACGAGAACGACATGGAGGGCGTGCTGGAGGTCGTCCACAAGGACGGCAGCACCTACGGAAAGCTCCAGGCGGCCGTCACCCAGGCCCACAACGACTACTACTCCTACCTGCCTTCGGGCAGCCCCTTCACGGCCAACCGCGAAACCGTGGACGGCACACTGCTCATGCAGAGCACGACGGCGCTCCGCACCCGACGGTCTTCCAGGAGGCCCACGGCCACGGGATGTACAACTGGGACGGCAGCAGCTTCCCGGGCGGTGACGGCATCGTCTACCGTCCCAACCGCACCGGAGGGACGGTGCCGACCGGCGGAAACGACCGCTCCGCGGCGTACCAGCTGGTCGACATGTTCTCCTCCGGCGGCCTGTGGGAGCGCCGTTCCGCCAACCCGCCCTACGCCTCCTGGGGGACGTTCGCGGGCGACAACGGTGAGGACAACGCCACGCACACACCCTGGGCCTGGGACGACAGGGACGACGGCAGCGATCTGCAGGACGGCTCGATCGCGCCTGACCCCGCGTACCTGATCTCGCAGTACTTCGCCAACACCGCTCCGCTCAGCCTCACCTACACCCGCCACGCCTACCGGTCCTGACGGGCACACCGAAGAGAGGGCTCATGAACACTACAGCAGACTCCGGCCGAGGCCTGGACCGGCGTACCATGCTCCGCGGCGCGCTGGGCCTGACGGCCGCGCTCGGTACGGCGGCGACCGTCAGCCTCGGGTCGGCCTCCCGCGCCTCGGCCTACGGATGGACCCGCACTCTTCAGCAGGGCGACAGCGGCTCCGATGTGAAGGAGTTGCAGATCCGCGTCGGCGGCTGGGCCGTATCCAGCGCGCAGCAGACCTACGTTGCCTGGGACAGTGCCTTCGGTGCGGCCACCTACAACGCGGTCAGGCGGTTCCAGTCCGCGTACGGTCTCACGGCGGACGGCGTCGTCGGCCCGCAGACCCAGAGCGTGCTCAACAGTCTCGAAAGCAGCGACGGTTCCACCGCGCACTTCGACTGGAGCGAGTTCTACTCCCATGACGGGTCCGGCTTCAGCGGCGGGCAGGTGGGCGCCGCCGAGGTCAAGGAGAACGTGCGTCGGCTGATGTACAAGCTCGAGGCCGTACGCAAGAAGGCCGGCAACAGCGCGATCACGATCAACTCCGGTTTCCGCAGCGTCTCCTACAACGCCTCGGTGGGCGGCGCGTCCAACAGCATGCACGTCTACGGCGTCGCCGCGGACATCGTCGTCTCCGGACACACCACCCTCCAGGTGTACAGGATCGCTGAGACCTGCGGATTCTCCGGGCTCGAGGCCTACACCCACTCCTGGCAGCACGTGGACAGCCGCGTCCAGTACCCCTCCTACGGCTCCGGTTCCTGGTGGTGGGAGAGCGGCGCCGTGTGACCTCCCTCCGCCCACACGCGTCGACCCGCCCCGCTCTTCAGAGGAGTTGACGAATCTTGAAGTTCTGCGCCAAGGCCCTCACCATGGCGGCCACCGTGGTCACCGCGGTCGCCCTGCAGCAGTCCGCTGCCAGGGCCGACGTCCCGCCGCAGCACGCGGTCATCGTGTGCCAGACCGCCAGCTTCTACGCCAACTACGACAGCGCCTCGGGCCCCACCGGCTATCTGCGCACCCTCACCTACGGCAACAAGGTCGGCCACACCCAGGGCGTGCACCCTGTCTACAACGGCTGGGCCGCCACCTTCGACTACGGCCCCAACGACTGGGGCTACGTGCGCATCGAGTGCATCGGCGGCTACGACTCCTGGTGAGCCGTGACAGCCCCGTGTCCCCCGCAACGACAGGGAAAGGAAAGCCGATGTCCGCACTCCGAGCCGGCCGTGCGGCCGCCGTCGTCACCGCGGTGAGCGCCGCGGTACTGATCGGCGCCTGGCCCGCCATCGCGTACTCGAACGGCACCGTGGGTGTCCGGGAGACCGTGTGCGCCAGTGACCTTGTCCCGCGTGAAAACCCTGGTTCGGGCTGTTGATCAGGCCGTTTGTCTGCCTGCCGTCAGGCTGCTTGCTGGTACTCGTTGATGAGGCCGCCGAGTAGTTGAGTGCGACGGACGCGGCCTCCCAAGGGGATGACAGGTGCCGTGTGTCCGGTCTCTGCGGCTTGAGGAGGTCGTTGGTGAAGGGATTGGTGGGGGCGGTGCCGGTTGTAGTGGTCGGTGTAGGTGTTCAGGACGGCGCGCAGGTGCCGTTCGTTCATGATGAGCAGGCGGTCGGTGCACTCGCGGCGGACGGTGCCGACCCAGCGTTCCGCGAAGGCGTTTGCCTTCGGCGATCTCGGCGGGGAAAGTAGCACCTGCACGCCCGCGTCGGCGAGCACGGCGTCGAAGGCGTCGGAGAACTTCCCGTCCCGGTCGCGCAGTAAGAACCGGAACCGGTCCACCCGATCTTCGAAGTCCATCATCAAGTTCCTCACCTGCTGGGTCACCCAGTCCCGGTTCGGGTGCGCGCTGATGCCGAGGACGTGCACTCGGCGCGTTGCGACCTCCATGACGAACAGCACGTACAGCCGCCGGCAGAACGCGGTATCCACATGGAAGAAGTCGCAGGCCAGCAGTCCCGAAGCCTGGGCGCGTAGGAAGGAGGCCCAGGCGTCGTGAGCCCGCTGGGGCGCGGGCGGAATGTAGCCCTGACGCAGTACTGACCGGACGGTGGCGGCGCAGACCGTGATGCCCAACCGGGCCAGCTCTCCCTGCACTCTGCGGTGTCCCCACAACGGGTTCTCCCGCGCGAGACGCAGGATCAGCTCCCGCGTCTCCACCGATATCGGCGGCCGACCCGGCCTCTTGTGAGGGTAGGTCCACCTGTCGGCGATCAGCTCCCGGTGCCAGCGCAGCAGCGTCGCGGGGGTAACGAAGAAGCTGCTCCAGCTCTGCCTGGGCAGCAGACGCGACAGGGCCGCCAGCAGGACCCGATCGGCCGGTTCCAACTTGGGTTGGCCGACTCGGCGTTGGAGTACAGCGAGCTGGTGCCGAAGGACCAGCAGTTCAACATCTTTTGCCGCATTGCCCAGGAACCTGAGGCCTGCCAGCTCCAGAGACCTGCGCGTCAGCAGGTAGATCCATGACCACCGCATGGATCCCGATCATGCCCCGGTCTACTACCCCCCTCGCAGCGAAACGCCCTGATCAGTGTCCGAACCCAGGTTTTCACGCGGGACAGGCTGCGGCGGGCTGGCATCCACCGCTGCCGGGTCGGCTCGTCGCCGTCCAACTCCCCCACTGCGGGCACGTGGGCGGCGGCCCGGTCGTAGAACCGTTCGCCTTGGCTCCCGGCCCCGCCGACAGGCGTTGCAATGCCTGGGGCGGGGCCTGGGAGAAGAAGTTGTCGCTGCGAACCCATTCGATACTTGATGGATTGATCAGTATCGAATCTCGACGAGGCGCCCTTCTGTATCCGGCTCGGGCACCTCCGGAATGCGGTTCGCTGTCCCGAGCGCGATCCGGTGCGCCGACCAGGCCGCGACAGCGGCGTCGAGTACGTCGTCCACTGGAATGCGGTCCGCCTCACCAAGCTCGTCGGGGAGCACGAGGCCGGCCTCGGCCAGCAGGGAGCGGCGCAAGTTCTGGCCGCGCCAGGTCTTCTTGGCGTAGGCCAGCGGCACTCCGCCGGCCAAGGCGTAGAAGGACACCTCGGGGTGCACCTCGTGGACCCGCTCATCGGCGAGCCAACACGCCCGCGCCTCAAGCAGCTTCGGCCTCAGCGCCCACGCCTGCTGGCTCAGCCGATTACCGGTGAGCTCCTGGCATCGGCCGGCGGCCGCCCTGTAGTCCTGCTCCTGCCACGCCATTCTTGGCGCTATGGGGAAAACGCTGCTGCGCCGCACCCCGAGCAGCGCCCTGGCCGCGAGATCTGCCGCACGCCAGCCCTTGTCGACCAGGCCCAACGGCATGTCCACCGCGATCGCATCCACCTCGGCGGCGCGCTCGATCAGCCTCTCGAGCCGGGGATCCACCAGGCTGCCCGCGTACGCGCCGTCCGTGAGCCTGATCCCGACCCACCCCTGCTTACCACAGGCGTCGGCTCCAAGGACGTCCATCCCACCCACCCCTCGCGCACAAGCCCAAGCCGCAACGTAGCAACACCCACGGCCCCAGAGACCGCGGGTAGAAGATATTGGACACTACACATAGTAGCCAACCCGTCGCGATGCGCGAGGAACGGGCGTCAAGGTCAGGGCGGGCGGCACCCTGGAGGAGAAGGTGTGACGGCGGGAGGAGGCGTGATGCGCACCAGCGACGAGATCTATCACCGGATCCGCTGGGACCCGCGGTTCGATCCGGCCCGGTTCGTGCTGGGGATCAGCCAGCGCGGGGATGCCTGCAAGCGCATCTCGCTGACTTCCTTCGTGCCGGGAGGCGACATCCCGTGGCACCGGGTGGTGTTCATCGAGGCGGACGGCGAGGTGGTCTGGGACCGGACCACGGGAATGGACCGCATCGACGCGTCCGGCGCCGGCCGGGTGCGGGACCCGCAAGCGGACCTGAGTTTCGGCAGGGGCGCACCTGCCGACGCCCTCGGCGTGTCCCCAACAGCCCGCACGGCGGTGGCCTGGATCCCGCCCGCGGAGCTGTGGCCGCCGATCCAGGACATCCGCCGGGACTACGATCCCCAGATCCACCGCTGGCCACCGCACGTCAACGTCCTGCACGGCTTCGTGCCGGAGGCCGACTTCGAGCGGGCTGCCCCGCTGCTCGCCGCGGCGACGGCCGAGACGCCGGTCTTCACCGCCCGGCTGGACGGGGTGTGCACCTTCCGGCACAGGGAGTACGTCACCGTGTGGCTCGACCCGACGGCGGGCGGCGAGGCGCCGTGGACGGACCTGCACCGCGCGCTGCGGCGGCGGTTCCCGCGCTGTCGTGGGGCCGCCGAGAACTTCACCCCGCATCTGTCCCTGGGCCGGACCCGCGATCCGCGCCGAGTCAGCGCCGACTGCGCCACCCGGCTCGACGCCATGACGGCGACGGTCTGGGAACTGGTCCTGCTCTCGCGCAGGGGCCACGGGCCGATGCGGCCACGGGCCACGATCGCCCTGCGCACGGGCGAAATCCGCCGGTTGCCCGCACCCGGCCTCGAAGCGCCGGACCCGGAGGACACGGCATGGCTCTCCGAGATCACCGACAGGTGAGGCCATGGCCAGGTGGGGCAAGACGCCGCCGGGGATTTCAGGTCGTAAGGGACCAGCCCACCGGCCGGCCACCGTCACCTGACGTGTGGCCGGAGCCACCCCAGGACTGCCGTTGGTGCTGAGCACAGCCAGGATCTCCTCGACGCTCTGCTTGGCGGCACGGATCACCGAGCGGGCCTGGGCGAGCATCTCGGCCGCCTCCGCGGCCGGCAACGGCGCTGGGCCGGGGTCGATGCCTCAGCAGTGGGCGTACTCGTGCGGACGCAGCAACATGGCTACGGCCATCGCCGGGAGCATGAGCAGGTGGCCCCACAGCATCAGGGCACCGGCGTCGATGAGCTTGAGTGCCAGCGGTACGAACAGCGCCAGGAAGGGCAGGTACATGGCCGCACCCATCTCGGCGATGGGCCGCCAACGGTGGCCGCGGAACTTCA
>NZ_JBITGJ010000102.1:0-24895 GCF_044456925.1 Streptomyces sp. NPDC050743 | reverse complement strand
GGTGACCAGGACGACAAGAGCCGTATGACCGGAGACGGTCACGTACGGATCTGTGGGAGCCCGGGGGTGAAATCCCCCGGGCCACCCGACTTCGCGAAGGAGAGCGATCGATGAACGAGGTGTACGCGTTCATCGAGGCGGAGAAGACCACCCACCATGTTGCTCTGTTGTGCCGGCTGCTGAAGGCGGCCCGGTCCTCCTTCTACGCGTGGCTGGCCGGCGAGAAGACCCGACGGGCGAAGCAGGCCGCTGACGACGCCCTGGCCCACGAGATCACCGTGCTGCAGCGAGGTGGTCAATCCCAGGGACTGCTGCATCGCCTCCCGGTCCTCGGGGTGGACTCGCGACATGACCTCGGACATGGCCGCAGTGGCCTGTGGATACAGCTCCACCGAGGGGGGCGAGCCACTCATCCACTCAAACAGCTGATCATCGGGTGCATACATCCACAAGGCGAGGTTGTTGGCTTTCGCCGCCATCCGGAAGGGGAGTAGCAGGCTGGTGAGGGCGTTTCGCGCGTCGAGCGCGTGCACCCATACCAGCCGCTTGCCACTAGCGGGATCCTTCACCGGCTGCACCTCGAAACAAGCAGACAACGGATGCTTCGCCCGGCCCGGAGAATGCCAACGCCCGCATCGCGACCGTCTTGCCCGTGGCGACATGGCTCACGAGGTTCTCGGCCGAAAACCTCTGGTCGGCAGGCCACAGATCACCGAAGTTGCGTCCCAGGCACTGCTCCGGCGTCCTGCCCAGCGCCGTGGCCATCGCACCGTTGAGACTGCTGACCACACCATCCAGAGTCAGCAGAGCCGCAGGGTCATCCCCTCGCAGGAGTTCATCCGAGGTATCCATTCATGGCTCCCTGGCGAGTACCACGATACTCTGGGGAAAATGTGTGACCAATCGTTCGCGCACAGTGACGACAGTGGGGATTCGGCTGAAGCGGCGAGAGGTTGCGAGAGGGTGGGAAGCCGGTTGCGATACACCAGGGAAGACCGCAAGCACAATGGCCGCTCTTGCAAGCACCTGCCAGGCAGCACGATTGAGCGCGACCGTGCCGGGAGCGTGCCAGATTGTGCGGGGAACGCTGCGCAGGCGGTCAGGTAGGTTGCCGGCGGCCAGCCGGCAGGCACCAGCAGCTCGAGGACCTCGCGGATCGGCACCCGCCTTCAACGGCTGCAGATATTCCAGGAGTTGGCCACAACATTTGGCCTGGACGCGATGCCAGCCACGGTGGAGGCGTTCAATCGGTGGGCCCTCGCCTCGGCCCGGGTGGTTGCACCTCTGAAGATCGCCCGTGGCACCGGGTTTGCGATCGTCGGAAGGCGGGACGAGTATTTTTTTAGGGCGGAACGGCTGGGTGAACCTCGATGCCGACGCCATCGGATGTGCCTGCGACCTTCGGATCCTGTCGGTCACCAGCAGGAAGCGTCACCGTGAAGGTAGTGCCGTGGCGAAGAAGCTGCTCAGCCGGTGGCGTCGGCCGGGGCGACGGGTGAGCTGTCCAGGTGGGGTGGCAGGTCGGAAGGAGTCTACCCATGCGGATCGCCGTGGACCTGAATCGATGCCAGGGATACGCCCAATGCGTGTATCTGGCGCACGAGGTCTTCAGGTTGAATGGTCAAGAGGCGCTCACATATGAGCCAAACCCCGATGATGAGCGGCGCCTGCAGGTCGAACGAGCCGCTGCGGCGTGCCCCGTGCAGGCGATCGTCATCGACCGCTTGGACGGCGCGGAGCGGGGCGAGACGTCATGACCTTGCATGCAACGGTCGCAGAGCTGGTGCGCGAGTTCAGGGCCAGCGGCCGGATTGTCATCGTGGGTGCCTCTCTGGCCGGGCTTCGGGCCGCGGAGACCCTGCGTGAGGAGGGCTTCACCGGTTCTCTGACCATCATCGGGGACGAGCCGTACGAGCCCTACGACCGTCCCCCGCTGTCCAAGCAGGTACTCAAGGGCTGGGTGCCAGCCGACCACACCAAGCTGCCCCGCATGCGAGAAGTGGATGCGGACTGGCGGCTCGGGGTGGCCGCCACCGGGCTGGACCGGGTCACCAAGCAGGTGCGCCTGGCCGACGGTCAGCAGGTCCCGTACGACCGGTTGCTGATCGCCACGGGCACCCGCGCACGCCAGTGGCCGAACCCGGTCGAGGCCGCCCTGCATGGGGTCCATACCATTCGCTCGCGTGATGATGCTGCGCAGCTGCAGAAGGCATTGGCTGAGTCCCCGTCGCGGGTCCTGGTCATCGGCGCCGGGTTCATCGGATCGGAAGTGGCCTCTGTCTGCCGGGAGCTCGACGTCCCGGTGACCGTCGTCGAGCGGGGTTCGGCGCCGCTGGTCGGCGCGCTCGGCGGGGTGATCGGCGAGATTGCTGCGCAGATGCAGCGTGATCACGGCGTGGACCTGCGCTGCGGGCTGGGCGTGTCGTCACTGGAGGGTGACTCCGGCGGGCACGTGCGGCGTGCGCATCTGTCCGACGGATCCACCGTCGAGGCCGATGTGGTGGTGGCCTCGCTGGGGTCGATCCGCAACGTGGAATGGCTGGAGGGCTCCGGGCTGGCGGCCGGTTTCTGGGGCGTCGGGTGCGACGCCGGCGGTCGGGCCTTCGACATCAACGGCGTGGTCACCGACAGCATCTTCGTGGCAGGTGACGTGGCGCGTGCGCCGCACGTGCTGTACGAGTACCAGTTCCTCGCGATGGAGCACTGGGACAACGCCGTTTTCGGCGCCGAGGTCGCCGCCCACAACATGGTGAACCTCGAGCCCCACTATCGCCCGCAGCTGCTGCTGCCCGGCTTCTGGTCTGGTCAGTTCGGCGTCAACATCAAGTCCGTCGGCGTGCCGCCTTTCGGCGACGAGATCGTCTTCACGCAGGGATCCGTCAAGGAACGCCGTTTCGCCGCCGCCTACGGTCACAGGGGCCGCATTGTCGCCGCCGTCACCTTCGATCACGGCAAGTGGCTGGAGCACTACGCGAGGCTGATCGAGCGATCTGGTCCGTTCCCGCCTCCGCCGCCGGGCTGGGACCGGCCCGACGACATGAAGCCGATCCCGGCCGAGTTCCCGGAACCCGGCGTCCCGACGGCGATCCCCGACGTCGTCCTGACCGGCCATGCCCCGAGCGAGCGGACGGCCGAGTTCCTGCCTCGCCGACGCTGACGCCCGCCGGGTCGAGCGTGCGAACAGCACAACAGGAAGGAAGGGGCGTCTCATGGTCGAGGAAACCCCCTGGCAGCAGGCCCTCCGCTATGCCAACCGCGCCAATCCGTATCCCTTCTACGAGGAACTGCGCAAGACACCGGTGGCGCGGCAGCCGGACGGAACCTATGTCGTCAGCACCTACCGGGAGATCGTCGCGCTGCTGCACGACCCCCGTGTCAGTTCGGATCTACGAAAGCGTCCCGTCCCGGCCGCGGCCGGGACGGAGGGCTCGGCGGAGCCGGTGGCCGAGCCGATCAGGGCGGTGCTGACCGAGCCGAACATCATCACCTGCGATCCGCCCGAGCACGATCGGGACCGCCGGATGATGGTGCCGCATTTCGTCGGCCCGCCCCACGCACCTCACGCTATCTCCGACCTGGAGCCCGAGATCCGCCGCATCGTCGATGGTCTCCTGGACGACATGAGGGGCAAGACCCGGATCGATGCCGTCGACGAGTTCGCCTATCCCTTGCCGGTGACGGTGATCTGCAAGATTCTCGGCGTGCCGATGGAGGACGAGTCACGCTTCCACCAATGGGTGGAGACGGCCCTGGACGCTTTGGACTTCGGTCCCGAAGCCGCCTCCGAAGAGATCCGGAATCGGCAGGCCGGGGGCCGCCAGGCCGTGGGGGAGTTCGGGCAGTTCGCAGCCGATCTGCTCGACCGGTACGCCCGGCAGCCCGGCCCGGGCATGCTCTCGGCGATGGTGAACGAGGACGGCCCGGAGGGACGGATGTCCAAGGGCGTGCTCGTGAGCAACGCCCTGCTCCTGATCTTCGCGGGACACGAAACCACGGTCAATCTCATCGCCCACAGCGTCCTCACCCTGCTGCGCCACCCCGACGCGCTGGAGAAGCTGCGCCGCCGCCCCGAGCTGATCGTGCCCGGGGTGGAGGAACTGCTGCGCTTCGAGTCGTCGGTGCAGTTCTGGCACACCCGCTCCGCCGTGGAAGACATCGACATCGCCGGCACCACCATTCCGAAGGGGGCGCCGATCTTCCTGGCGTACGGCTCGGCGAACCGCGACCCGGAACGGTTCACCGACCCCGACGAACTCGACCTCGAACGCCCCGACAACCAGCACCTCGGATTCAGTCAGGGCATCCACTTCTGCTTCGGCGCCCCGCTCGCCCGGCTTGAGGTCCAGGTCGCGGTCGGTGAGTTCGTCCGCCGGGTGCAGAACCCCCGGCTCGTCGAGGACCCGCCGCCGTACCGGCACAACCAGATCTTCCGCGGCCCGCGCCACGTCCTGGTCGACATCGACGGCATCCGCGACTGACCCGGTGTGTAAAGGATCGCTATGCGGGCTTTTCAACTCGTCGGCTGGGGACAGCCGCCCGAGCTGCGCGAGGTGCCGGTGCCCGAGCCCGGGCCGGGGCAGGTCTTGGTGAAGGTCGGGGGTGCCGGTGCCTGCCACTCCGATCTGCACATCATGCAGGCACCCGCACCGCTGCCCGGCTTCACGCATCCGCCCTTCACGCTCGGCCATGAGAACGCGGGGTGGGTGGAGCGACTGGGGCCGGGTGTCACCGGGTTCGCGCCGGGAGACCCCGTGATTGTTTACGGCTCCTGGGGCTGTGGGGTGTGCGCCAACTGCCGTCAGGGCCGGGAGAACTACTGCCAGGACCTCGGTGGTCAGGGACCGGGCCTGGGAGGCGGTCACGACGGCGGCATGGCCGAGTACCTGCTGGTCCCGGCGGCGCGCTACCTCATTGCGCTGGGCACCCTCGACCCTCGCCAGGCCGCCCCGCTCAGCGACGCCGGACTGACCAGCTATCACGCTGTCAGACGGTCGCTGCACCTGCTGGGACCGGGCGCGACCGCCGTCGTGATCGGGGCCGGCGGCCTGGGCCAGATGACCATCCAGATTCTGCGCGCGCTCAGCGCGGCGACCACCGTCGTCGCCGTGGACACCGACGTCGGCAAACTGGAAACCGCCAAGCGCATGGGGGCCGACGAGGCACTGCTCTCGGGCGACGAGACGATCGCGCGCATCAAGGACATCACGGCGCAGCAGGGCGCTCAGCTCGTGCTGGACATGGTCGGCATAGACCCGACCCTGCGGATGGCTGCACAGGTGGCCAGGACGCTCGGCCACCTGACCATCGTCGGCCTCGGCGGAGGAGCCCTGCCCGTCGACTTCTCCAGCCCGCCGCACGAGTGCTCGGTCGCCTCGCCCTACTGGGGCTCCCTCCCCGAACTCATGGAAGTGATCACCCTCGCCCAGCAGGACAAGATCAAGATGCTGGTCGAGCACTTCCCCTTGCAACGCGCCGGCGAGGCCTACCAGCTCCTGCACGAGGGCAAGATCCAAGGACGGGCCGTCATCACCCCCCGCGCGTGAGTACCGACGTGTCAACCCGAACGGGACAGCAGGACATGTGCTGTGGCCGCGGGAGTGGGGCGGCCCGGGGAAATCCACCCTGGGCTCCCGCCGAGGGTGTCTCCCGGTGAGCAGGCCGGACCAGGTTGTTCGTGGAAACCTCATGCGCCCCGAACCCTCGACCCTCCCCACCGAGCAGCATGAGGCCGATCGGGTGACGATGGAAGTGTACGGATTGCGACGACGCTGCTCCGAGACGGAGG
This sequence comes from Streptomyces sp. NPDC050743, assembly GCF_044456925.1. Taxonomy (NCBI): domain Bacteria; kingdom Bacillati; phylum Actinomycetota; class Actinomycetes; order Kitasatosporales; family Streptomycetaceae; genus Streptomyces; species Streptomyces sp. NPDC050743. The sequence goes on along the minus strand of NZ_JBITGJ010000102.1, from coordinate 19,110 downwards.
CAAGTGCCATGACAGCTCCCTCACATTCCTCCGGCCCCGTTCCCCCCCGCGGCACCGAGCCGCAAGAGGGCCCCCTGGCCGAAGGCATGGCCGCACTGGCGAACCTGGGCTGGCAGTTCCTGCTCACCATGGGCCTCGCCACCATCGCCCTGGGCGTCATCGCCCTGGTCTGGCCGGGCGAGACGCTTCGCGTCGTCGGCGTGCTCTTCGGCGTCTACCTGCTGGCCACCGGTGTCTTCCAACTCGCCGCCGCGTTCGGCACCCACGTCCCCCGGCACCTTCGCGTACTGCACTTCATCACCGGCGCGGCCTCCATCCTGCTGGGACTGATCTGCTTCAGGGGCACCCTCGAGTCGATCTTTCTGCTCGCCCTGTGGATCGGCTTCAGCTGGCTTCTGCGGGGCACTCTGGAGACGGTTGCCGCGGCCTCCGATCAGGCCATGCCGGCGCGCGGCTGGCACGTGGCCTTCGGCATCATCGGCACTATGGCCGGCATCGTGATGATCATCATGCCGTTCGCATCCATCGCGACACTCACACTGGTGGTGGGCGTCATGGCCATAGTTCTGGGCCTGACCGAGGTGGTCCGCGCTATCAGGACACGCGTCGAGATCGGCCATCTCGCTCCCGGCACGGCCACCCAGCGGCGCCCTCTGTTCCACGCGCGTGCGCACCCCCAGCACTGATCGGCTGGCGGGGGCGTTCTCGGGTATTGGCTCACCAGGGCCGTACTCACGTACCGCCCGAGTCAGAGGAGTGGAGAAGTCGTCCACGATGTGACCACCACGGCGGCGGCGTCGGAGCTGCGCGGATCAGGGACCCAGCGCGCTGGGCATTCCTGCTCGGGCTGCTGGCTCAAGGAGCCACTCAAAGACTGCTGAGGCCTTGGGGTACGAGTACCGCGTCGAACTCCTCCCCGTCCCGGCCACAAAAAGCGCGAATAGCGTATGAGCGGCTCGAGTGACACGGGCAGGCTCGGCGAGCATGCGTCTGTTGGGTCTGCCTTGCGAGGGAGGATCACCGACTGCGTCGGCCGTAGAAGCCCGACCAGCCGGAAAATGCCGAGTCGCACGGCGGACGGATGCGGGATTCCGGCGGATCAGGCAGATGGGGTCCGAGGAGCGGGGGAGGGGGGAGACACGGTCGTGCCCGTCGGGTGCGGACCCTTCACCGGCGGACGGCGGAGGGCTTGCCGGTGCGGCAGGCGAGTGACGGTGCTGAACCGTGCTGCGCGGCGGCGCAAATGCCGGTGGCCACGAGTGGGTTCGGGGCGAGCGGGTGACTGTGGGGTCCGGTAGAAGATCCGTTTGCCGAGCTCGACGAGGAGCAGGTAGACGACGACCATGGCGGCTACCGCGGCGAAGAAGGCTGGCGGTAGGGGCTGGAAGCCGAGGACATTCGCGAGGGAGTGGTCGGCAGGGCGGCGCCGAGGGCGACGACTCCCAGCGCGGTCAGTGTCAGAGGCAGGCTGGGACGACTGCGCCAGAACGGCATGCGGCGGGTGCGGATGGCGAAGATCACCAGGGTCTGTGTGGCGAGGGACTCCACGAACCAGCCGGTGTGGAACTGGGCGGCGTCGGCGTGGAAGACGCCCAGCATCACGGCGAAGGTGACGAAGTCGAACAGGGAGCTGATCGGCCCGAAACAGATCATGAACCGCCGGATGAGGGCGATGTCCCAGTGCGCGGGCCGCCGCACCTGCTCCTCGTCGACCTCGTCGGTGGGGATGGCGAGCTGACTGGTGTCGTACAACAGGTTGTTGAGCAGGATCTAGGACGGCAGCATCGGCAGGAATGGCAGGAACAGCGAGGGTCCGGCCGCGCTGAACATGTTGCCGAAATTGCTGGACGTGCCCATCAGGACGTACTTGATCGTGTTGGCGAAGATGCGTCGCCCCTCGGCGACCCCGTCCGCCAAAACCCCGGCGCACATCACAGGCGACAGCGGGGCTGCCGCGATCACACCCGCAGCTGGCGGCGCCGCCGTCCCCCACCGGGCCGACGCTCCGCGGTCCCACGTGTGGCCACCGCCACCATGACACTTCCTTCGAAGTTGCGGCCTACGGCACCAGCTTGCAGCGGGGCCTGAGCATCCGCACCTGGGACGTAGGTGGTCGACCCGCCACCGTCGTTGATCCACCATGCCATGGACGGGTCCCCGCAACGCGTCCACCGCCGCCGCCGGACCCCCGCCTCTCCCATCCTGCGTGCCCCGGGGTCGGACGGTCCACGGATCAGGATGTGGATGAGCCACGAAAGCACGCTCACACAGAGGGTTCGCTACCGCTCCCACTGCACGGCATCAGCCACCAGGCCAGCGCCTGGGGTGATGAGCGGCAAGCCCTTGAAGTGCTCCGTGGCCTGCTCGGTCGAGACGTTCAGGTGCTGACCAACATGGGGACGATCTCCTACCGTGGTGCCCACTTCAGCCGCGGCGTACAGATGAGAGCTCGGGGCCTTCCCCAGCGCCAGCCGTTCGAGGCGGCCAATGCGCAAGGCGTGATCGGCCTCCCAGCGGTTGGTGCCAGCGCCGTGGCCGGACTCGGCCGCCTCGGCGGCGATCCGTGGGGGACGGCCGAGGCATCCGCTGGTTGGTCCACCTACTCCCATATCGGTTGGCGGAGACTTGACGCAGCCCGTTTCAGAGGCCGGCACGTGTGACAACGTCGGGAGATCACGTCTCGCCGGGCGAGGAGGCCTCCTCGTTTCCCGAGACTGCGGATGGGCACCCAGTGCCCATGGCGACGCGTCCGGTTCCGGTGCGAACCATCCTCGCCACCATCGGTCTGGTACTCGCCACCTACGTCGTACTCGAGTTGGTGGTTCAGGCTCGTCGGGTCTTGATCTGGGCGGTCATCGCGTTGTTCTTGGCCGTCTCCCTTTATCCCGTGGTCGAGGCGCTGCAGCGACGGGTGCCGCGGTGTCGACGGTCGGTGGCCACCTTGCTGGTCTTTCTGGCTGCGGCCGCGGCCGTTGGCGCGGTGATCGCCCTGTTCGTGATCCCCCTGGCTCAGGAGGGAAGCCGGTTCGCCGGTCGTCTGCCCGCGATGATCAGGGACGCCCGGGCCGGCCGCGGGCCAGTCGGTGACCTGCTGGAGCGGACCCACGCTCTGCGGTATGTCCAGCGGCATCAGGCGCAGATTCACGCGTTCGCCACCGGGCTGAGCAGGCCTGCCTTGAAGTTCATCCGCAGCGCTGCGACCACCGTGACAGGCGCTCTCACCATTTTTGTCCTGGCCTATCTGATGGTGTTGGAGGGCCCCAAGGCCATAGAGCGGTCCCTGGCGCTCGTGGACGAGGCGCCCGCGGCCCGCATACGGCGCGTCGGAGCCGAGTGCGCCCGTACTGTCAACGGCTACCTGACCGGAAACTTGCTGATCAGCCTCATCTGCGGGCTCCTGACCTACGTGGTGCTGCTGGTTTCCGGAGTGCCGTTCGCCGGCCTGCTGGCCCTCTTCGTCGCCGTGACCGACCTCATTCCCTTGGTGGGGGCCACCATAGGGGCTGTCGTCGCCTCCTCCGTAGCGTTCGTTCACTCCTTGCCGGCCGGCATCGGAGCCATCGTCTTCTTCATCGTCTACCAGCAGGCCGAAAACCACCTCCTGCAACCGGTCATCCTGTCTAGAACGGTCAAACTCAACCCCCTCACCGTGCTGCTGGCCATCCTGATCGCCGCCGAAGTCGCCGGGATACTCGGTGCCCTGCTGGCGATTCCCATCACCGGCATCATCCAAGTCGTCCTCGGTGACATCTGGGCTCACCGCGGCGGTCGGCGGCTAGGGCTGCCGATGCGGGCAGACAACAGCCCCGAGAACGCCGACCGGTCCGACGCCGCCGAATAGGCAGCGAGGAGTTGTCCCAGGTCGGAGACTCCGCCTTTCGCCGTCAGGTGATGGCATGCTTTCTCGGCAACGGACTGGGCGGAGCAGTATGTGGGTCTTGAGTAGCGTTTGGGTGGCTCGCCGTCGACTTGCTCAGCGCCGGAAGCCGACTCCGTCGCCCTGACGGAGCACAGGTGGGCGCCGCGGGCGCCCGCGGGGAACGTCGGTGAGCCGCCGGAGACTCGCGGATCATGTTTTGCCAGGTCAGGACGACTGTTCCTACGGATCCTCCAACCAGGTACCGAAGCAACGTGAGTGGATGTTGCACCGTCATCCGCTGCCGTACCACCTCACAGCTACGAACAAGCTCCCATCAGCACGAGCGCTCAATGGGCTGCTCGGCCCAGATCGTCTTGCGGTTCTGACCATGGCGGCAGCCCCAGCGCTCGGCGAATTGGGCGACGAGAAACAGGCCGCGCCCTCCCTCATCGGTGGTGCAGGCACGGCGCAGGCGGGGCTGCGTGCTGTTGGAGTCGGTGACCTCGCAAACCAGAACATTGTGGCGGATCAGCCGCAGCTCCGCCGGCAGTCGGCCGTAGCGGATCGCGTTGGTCACCAGTTCGCTGACGATGAGCTCGGTGGTGAAGACGAGGTCTTCCAGCCCCCACCTGGTGAGTTGGCGGGTTGCCCATGCACGGGCCTGGGAGACGGCGGCCGGATCGGCCGGGATCTCCCAGTGAGCGGTGTCCTCCGCCGGCACGGCGCGGGTGCGGGCCAACAGCAGGGTGGCCTCGTCGCGCCGCGTCTGGTTCCGCAGGTTGGCGAGGACGGCCCGGCTGGTCGCGTCCAGAGCGCGGTCCGGACGGCAGGACGCGGCGAGGGCGTCCTCCAGGCACTGGAGCCCTTGGTCGATGTCGCGGTCGCTCCGTTGGATCAGGCCGTCGGTGCAGAGCGCGAGGACGCTGCCCGGCTCGATCTCGATCGTGGTGGTCTCGTACGGCATGCCGCCTATGGCGAGTGGCGGCCCGGGGCAGATGTCGACGGTCTCGGCGGTCCCGTCGGGCCGGACCAGGACGGGTGGCGGGTGTCCGGCACTGGCCATGGTGCAGCGCCGGGTGATCGGGTCGTAGACCGCGTACAGGCATGTGGCGCCGAGGACGTCGTGGTGGTCGGGTGGGGCTTCGGCCACGAGGCGCTGGACCAGGTCCGCGATTCGGGTGAGTAGCTCGTCCGGTTCGAGTTCGAGGTCGGCGAGGGTCTGGATGGCGGTGCGCAGACGGCCCATGGTGGCGGTTGCGGCCATGCCGTGGCCGATGACGTCCCCGGCGACGAGGGCCAGCCGGAGAGAAGGCAGGGCGATGGCGTCGTACCAGTCGCCGCGGATTTCCGCTCCGCCGCCTGTGGCCAGATAGATACCGGCGGTCTCGGCGGCCGCAGTGTCGGTCGTGGCCGGCGGAAGAAGGCGCTGCTGCAGCGCCACGGCCGCCCGGTGTTCCCGCGTGTAACGGCGGGCGTTGTCGACGGCGAGCGCCGCCCCCGAGGCGATCTGCGTCATGAGATTCGCTTCGTCCTCGGTGAACGGTTCGGACCGGCCGCAGCGCCAGATCGATATGCAGCCGAGTGTGAGGCCGCGGGCGTGCAACGGTGCCACCAGCACCGAGTGGCCTCCTTGCGGGATGACGAATTCGACGAGTTGCGGATCGCCGAGTGCAGCACCGTAGTCGTCCGCGCCGAGGACGAGGGTCTCGCCCAGCTGGAAGCCGCGCAGGAGCGGGTGATGGGGAAACGGCGGGAAGAGATCGCCGCGCTCCGTACGGGCAGTCCACACCGCCCCGGCCGGCGCCAGGGCCGCGGTGCGCAGACCGAGATCTCCACCGCCCAGCTGCTTCGGCGGCTCCTCCCCGTCGAACACGGACTGTGCAAGGTCGACGGTGACGAGATCCCCGAAAGCGGGCACGAGCACGTCCGCAAGTGCTCGTGCGGTGCGCACGACGTCCAGGAAACCTCCCACACGCTCGGCCACCTCACGGGTGAGGTCCAGATGACGGCGAGCCCGCACATCGGGGCTGTCAACGTACAGGGCCGCGACCCCTGCGGGACGTCCTCGCGCGTCCTCCAGACGGAAGGCGGACAGCGACAGGGCCCGCCGCTGCTCCGGATCGTGCCGCCAGCTCACGTGCTGGCTCCTGCGGATCACCGGGGCGCCCGTCTGCAGCACCTGGCGCAGTACTGCCTCGAGGTTCTCTGCATCCTCGGCACAGAGCACGTCGCACAGCCGAGTACCGGGCTGTACTCGATGGCCGTCGGGAGTGTCCAGCGTGGCGTTCGTCTGCACCGTGGTCAGATCCGTGTCGTGCAGAGCGATGGTGACCCGGCTCTGTGAGGACAGTGCGCGCAGGAGTGCTGCGCCCTGCTCGTGGTGGACGACGTGGTGGGCAGGCGCCGCCAGGACAAGGAACTCCGCGGGGCCTTCCATCGCAGAGATCCGGAAGGTGACATCGATGGTGCCGCCGGACCGGTGCCGCAGCCGCGCCTGGCCGCATGCCGGCATCTCCGCGACAGCGCGCAGTTCGTCGGGGAGTTCGGTCACCAGGTCCTGTATGGGGCGGCCGCACACCTCTTCGGCCGGGAACCCCGTCAGGTGTTTTGCGGTCCCCGTCCACCGCAGCACCGTGCCCCGGTGATCGAGCACGGCGGCTGCCACGCCGTCGAACGGGTACGGCCTGTCGTTTGCGCCAGGACCTGGCATGAGCCTCGGCCCTTGGCCTTCATGCGGCGAATCGTTGTTCTTGACGTCTTCGGTGCCCATGTTCGTACCTTCTTTTTCGGAGACCGCGTGCCAGCAGATCGGCATCCTCGGGCGGTTGCTGACCAGCCGGGTGGCCAGTGCCGCCGCTCGAAGCGTCACCGTGTGGCGACTGTGGGGGCCAGGTCCTGTTCGGCCCAGACGACCTTGCCGTCCGAGGCGGAGCGCGAGCCCCACCTGCGGGACAGGTGAGCGATGAGGACGAGACCGCGACCGTTCTCGTCGAAAGCGCTCGGATGCCGAGGGCGTGGGTGGCTGGTGCTGGTGTCGGAGACCTCGCAGGTCAAAACCTGATGTTGGATGAGCCGTAGGCGGACCGGACCGCCGCCGTAGCGGATGGCATTGGTGACCAGTTCGCTGACGATCAGCTCTACGGTGGCCTTGAGATGCTCCATCCCCCATGTGCTGAGCTGACAGGAGACCAGGCGCCGAGCGGTGCGAACCGCGGCTGGCTCGTTCGGCAGATCCCAGGACGCGACCCGGGCCGGCTGAAGTGCGCGGGTCCGCGCAAGGAGCAAGGTGACGTCGTCGGAGTGCGTCCGTGCCGGCAAGGTCTCGACCACTTCCGAGCACAGGTCCTCCAGGGAACGGCCCGATTGTGCCAAGGCCGCGCCCAGGCGGCCCATGCCGACATCGAGGTCGTCGTCGCGGGACTCGACCAGGCCGTCGGTGTAGAAGGCGAGGACACTTCCTTCGGGCAGTTCCAGTTCCACGGACTCGAAGGCGAGCATCCCGAGGCCGAGGCCGAGCGGGGCACCGGCGGGCATGTCGGGGAAGGCGGCATGACCCTGCGGGTCGATGATCGCGGGCGGGGGGTGCCCGGCCCGCGCCATCGCGCACCGCCGGGTGACCGGGTCATAGACGGCGTACAGACAGGTGGCGCCCACCACCGCGGGGACCTGGTCGGGGGCGTCGTCGTAAACCCCGTTCTCGTCGTTCAGCCGCTGGACCGTGTCGTCGAGGTGCGCCAGCAGTTCGTCGGGGGGCAGATCCAGGTCCGCGAGCGTTCGCACGGCGGTGCGGAGTCTGCCCATGGTCGCCGCTGCGTTGATGCCATGTCCGACTACATCGCCGACGACCAGGGCCACCCGGGCGCCGGACAGCTCGATCACATCGAACCAGTCGCCTCCCACGCCGTGGTCCATGTCGGCCGGCACGTAGCGCGAGGCCACCTCGACGGCGGCGCCGCCTCGGACACGGTGGGGGAGCAGGTCGCGCTGGAGGGTGAGGGCTGCGGCGCGTTCGCGCGCGTACTGCAGGGCGTTGTCCAGGCACAGCGCGGCCCGGGTGACGAGTTCCTCGGCGAGCAGCAGGTCGTCCTCCTGGAACGGCTTCGGCTCCTCGGAGCGGCTGAAAAGCGCCAGTCCCAGCACGCAGCGCCGCGCCCGGATGGGTACGACCATCAAGGAGTGGACCCCGCTGTCACGGACCTTCTGCGCTCGCGTGGGGTCGTGGTGGACCCACGGGCCGAGATGAGCGTCCATGTCCAGCACCGGTACCAGGTGAGACCTGCCCGTGCGCAGCACGTGGGCGAAGGACGAAGCCGGGTGGACGTGGATCACCTCTTCTCGCACCCACGGCAACTCCGGGACATGTGGGTCGATGGTGGCCAGACCGGCACGGCGGAGCAGTGGGGTGCGGCCGCTCGTCGTGCCGATCGGTGTCGAGGGCTCCACGCCGAAGGGAACCGACTCCACGAGGTCGACGAGGGCGTGGTCGGCCAGCAGGGGCACGGTGAGGGCGGCCAGTTCCTGGCCGGTCTGCATGACGTCGAGGGTGCTGCCGATACGCGTGCTGGCTTCGCTGAGGATGGCAAGGCGTTCGCGTGCCCGTCGGTTGCCGGTGACGTCCACGCTCATGGAGCACACCCCCAGTGCCGTGCCGTCCGCGTCCTCGAGGCAGAAGAACGAGGCCGAGAACACGCGCTCCCGGCGCCTGTCCGCCGGCGGCCATGCCCGGTACTCGTGGACCATGGTGGCGCCGCTCTCCAGCACCTGCCGCATCACCACCTCGAGCGCTTCGGCCTCAAAACCGGGCAGCGAGTCCTTCAGGCGGCGTCCGAATCGGCGGTCACGAGGAATTCCGTCGTGGTGCTCCACGGCGTCGTTCACCCACCTGCAGCGCAGCTGCAGGTCACGAACGACGATGCCGATCGGTGCGTGGGTGAGCAGCGACTCGCGAAGCAATCCGTTCACCGCTCCCGAGGAGAGCGCGCCTATGTCGGTCACCGATACCAGCCACCGATGGCTCCCGTTCTCTCCCCACAGCAACGAGACCCGCAGAGTCAAGGTGAGCGTATGGCCGTCGCGGTGGCGGACCGTCATGGTGCCGGACCAGCCGCCTTGGGCACGGCACTGCTCGGCGACCGATGTGGCCCTCTTGGCGTCATCGAAGGGCCGCAGTACGTGTGCCGCGGACCGGCCCACCACATCCCTGGCGGAGTATCCGACCAACTGCTGGGCGGCCTGCGTCCACCCGACCACCGTCCCCTCCGCATCGATCATGGCTATCGCCGCGTCGGGTGCCTCGCTCGGCCTCACCGGCTCGACGAGTTTCGATTGATTCGTATTCATTGCGGTTCATCCCTTCCTGCGCGTGGGTTCGGGCAGTGATGGCGTGCGGTGTGGTACGCCGATCCGCGGGACGGCAGCGGCGGCAGGCGAGCACGGTGTGTCGAATCAGGGCTCAGACCGACCCTCCTTGTGGCGTGCCGGAGGTGGGGTAATTCGCCCATATAGTCGCTAAGGACTACAACCACGACATCTCTGTCTATGTTAGGCTATTTCTGATGAAAGCATCACCCATGACAGCTTCATCGTCAAGGGAATCGCAGAATTGATCAAACAATCACATATGCAGACGGGGCCACCCCAGGCTGAGGGGGTGTCGACCGTGGGGCGGCCGGGCCTGTCAATGCAATGAGGAAATTGTCAGAACTGCTGCTATCTGGGGAGCGTGCCCATGTCAGTTCCACTCGGCAATCGATTCGAACGCCGTCGCACCGAGACCCGGCAGGCACTCGTCCGCGCGGCGCGGGAGATCCTGGCGGAGTCCGGCGACACCAGCGCCAGCATCCGGGCCATCGCGGAGCGCGCGGACGTCGGGTTCGGCTCCTTCTACAACCACTTCGGCTCCAAGCCGGAGCTGTTCGATGCGGCCGTCCACGATGCAATGGAGGAGTTCGCCCAAGCCATCGACCAATGCCTGTACGGCGTCGACGATCCCGCCGAACGCCTCGCCGGGGGTCTGCGGCTCAGCGCGCTCCTGGCCGAGTCGCACCCGGAGATCATGCGGATCCTGTGCCACAGCGAGCTCGGCCGCATATGCGCCGGCAGCGGACTGGCTCCCCGTGCCAGGCGCGACCTGGAACAGGGCATCGCCGCAGGCCGCTTCACGGTACTCGACCCGGGCATCGCCCTGTCCACGCTCAACGGCAGCCTGCTGGCGCTTCTGGAGCTGTGGTTCAGCAAGCCCGAGGCCGATATCGAGCAGGCCGCAGGCACCATGGCCGAGATGCTCCTGCACATGCTCGGGCTCTCCCCGGCCGAGGCCCGCGAAGTTGCCCGGGGCCTCCTTCCCGCTGCCGCGTGACGAGCCACAAGGTCCGACCGCGCGCCGCGCGGTGGCGGACCGGGGACGACTGCGTACCGCTCGCAGAGCAGGTGAAGACCTCCTCGCGCAGCGCCTCCGCGGCCGTCAGCCCGGCCAGCGACGCGCCGACGATGACGATACGGCCATGCCGCGGATCACCGGGCACCACCGCTCACCTCCTCATCGAGGAGGATGGCGTGGACCGGGCACGCCGCCGCGGCTTGGCGTACGCGCTCCAGCTGATCCTCGACAGCGGCTGGGCCGTACAGCAGGCGCCTCCTCCCCGTGCAGCTGGAACACCTCCGGCACGAGGAAAACGCACTGTGCGTGACCCTGGCAGCAGGTGAGGTCCACGACGATCTGAGGCGTACGGGGTCCCTCTTCCTTGCTACACCCGTGTCACATCGGGTGCTCGGCCAGCCGCTCCTTACCGCAGCAGCCCACGCCGTGGCTCCGCCCGGGCAGCATCATCGTGGGGGCGGGGGACCTCCCTGGCCATCCATGGCTTCGCAGGAGGCAGTAAACCCGCATCGCCCCGCCTATCATGCAGAGAGGCGGACGACTCCGCGAAGCGAGCGCAGCGGATGGCCAGTGGCGAGGACCTGCAACCCGCTGCCGTCCGGGAGCTGCTGGATCAGACAGTGGCCTGGACGGTGGCCGGCATGGGTGCGCACGCGGGGGCGCTCTTCCTGCTCGAGCCCGGCGGTGAGGTCCTGGTCCTCGACGCGAGCGTCGGGATGCCCACCGGGTTCGTCGGTCTGCTGCGTCGCCTACAGGTGGCTGGCGTAGCCGACAGCCCACTCGCCGAAGCGATTCTGCAGCGGCATCCGGTGTGGGTCGGTTCCGGTGAAGAGTTCGCCTGTCGTTATCCCCAGCTGGCCCTGACTTTCCCGTTCGTGGGCGCCGTCGCGGCGGCCCCGCTCGTGGCCGGCTCCCGCGTGTGGGGCGCCGTGCTGGTGCTGTTCTCTCGGAAATCGCCCGCGCCGGATACGCGCGCACAGGGCCGGTTGACCACCGCGGCCCGCTGTATCGCCGTGCTCCTGCGGGACGCCGCCGAGGCCGGGCACAGCTTGCAGCCCGGGCTTGCGGCGCGTCTGCTGCCGCCGGCGCCCGCGTATCCCTCGGCACCGGCTCACGCTCGGGCCGCAGCGGACTTCGTAGCCGCTCTTCCCGAAGGGGCGTGCCGACTCGACATGCGGGGGCGGATCACCTTCGTCGACCACACCGCGGCCGATCTGCTGGGCGAGAGCATCCCGCGTCTGCTGGGCGCCCGGGTGTGGGAAGCCGTGCCGTGGCTGTCTCCCGCGCCGTACCGACTGCGGTGCCAGGCCGCACTCGTGAGCCAGCTCCCGACGTCCTTCACGGTGAGACAGCCTCGTACCGGCGGAGAGCTGCTGTTCCAGCTGTACCCGGACCGCACCGGTTTGAGCCTGCGTATATCCGCTGCTATCGACGCCACCCACAGCCCGGATGAACTGGCCGTCGGTGCCGGGCCGGCGCCCGGCTCCGCTGGCCTTGACGCCCACTACCACATGATGCGGCTCTCCGGCGGCCTGGCCGCGGCGGCGTCCGTCGACGAGGTCGTGGACCTGGTGGCCGGCCACCTTCTGGTCGCCCTGCACGCGCAGGCCTTCGCCTTGCTGGTCGCGGAGGCGGGCCGGGTACGGGTCGTCGGCCACCATGGCTTCAGCCCTGAGCTGGTCGACCTGGTCGACCACGCCCCCCTCGCCTCCGACCTGCCGCTCCCAGGGCTGACCACCGGGGCACCGTTGTGGGGGCTGACCCAGGGGGTGCCGTCCTTCTTCGCCGACCGGGCCGAGCTCCGTGCGGTTTATCCCGAGAGCGCGGCCATCGACGACGATCTGGGTGCGTGGGCATGGCTGCCGCTCATGGCCTCCGGACAGTACTTCGGAGTCTGCGTGGTCGGCTACCGGCGACCCCGCTCCTTCACGTTGCAGGAGCGCGCCATCCTCACCGCCATCAGTGCCCTGATCTCCCAGTCCCTGGACCGAGCGCGGCAGTACGACGCGAAGCACCAGCTAGCGGAGGGCCTCCAGGCCGGCCTCTTGCCCCGTACTCTGCCGGCGATGCACGGCCTGGACGTGGCCGCCCGCTATCTGCCCGCCAGCCACGGCATGGAGGTGGGCGGCGACTTCTACGACCTGATCCGCCTGTCGGACACCGAGGCCGCCGCCGTCATCGGAGACGTGCAGGGCCACGGTGTCAGCGCCGCGGGCCTGATGGGCGAGGTGCGCACCGCGGTCCACGCCTACGCCGTAGCGGGCGCAACCTCGGGCGAAGTCCTGGCTCGCACCAATCACTTGTTCAACGACCTCGACCCCGGCCTGCTCGCCAGCTGCCTGTACGCGCACGTCGATCCGGTCCGCCACATAGCCCAGTTGTCCACTGCGGGCCACTGCCCGCCCCTGCTGCGCCGCCCCGACCTGCACACCGACATCCTGGCAGCACCGCCAGGTCCTCTGTTGGGCGTCGACCCCGCGGCGGAGTACCCCACCGCGGACATCCCGCTGCCGCCGGGCACCCTCCTGGTCCTCTACACCGACGGACTCATCGAAACCCCCGGCACGGACCACGACACCGCCCTCACCGGCCTGGCGGCAGTCCTCTCCGAAGCCACCGGCCCGCTGGACAACATCGCCGACACCCTTGTCGCTCATGCCCAGCCGGCGGGCGATCGTTCCGACGACACCGCTCTGCTGCTTCTGAAAGCCTGTTGAGGCGGGCGGGCCGGAGCCGGATTGCTTTGACTCCGGCCCGCGTGAGCGAGAGTCCCCTGCACCGCCGTCCACCCTGGGCGCTCGCGCTCCATGCGATGTATGGAAGTCCAGACTTCCGTATCCACGCACGCTCAGCGCTCGGTCGTCAGCGTCAAGGCCGACGACTACCGCTGGGACAACGGCGTCGCTACCTGCGCAACGTCGAAGAGGGCTACTGCTGGGACGGGAACCGCGGCTGGCACTACTGCTGGACCGGATACCGCGGCCGGGGGCACGGCGACCGCTTCACGGATGCGGCCCGCTACGTCCAACCAAGCCTGAAGCCGGACCGGCTGTGGCTGTGGCGGGTCAACCCAGAGCGCGGTCAAGGTTGAAGGCGGCGCTGATGAGGGCCAGGTGAGTGAAGGCCTGAGGAAAATTGCCCAACTGCTCACCCGTGTGACTGATCTCCTCGGCGTACAGGCCGACATGGTTGGCATAGGTGAGCATCTTCTCGAAGGCCAGGCGCGCTTCGTCCAGGCGTCCGGCGCGGGTGAGTGCCTCGACGTACCAGAAGGAGCAGATGGAGAAGGTGCCCTCGTCGCCTTCAAGGCCGTCGGGGCTCGCCTCGGGGTTGTAGCGCCAGACCAGGGAGTCGGAGACCAGTTCGTTGCCGAGGGCATCGAGGGTGGACAGCCACACGGGGTCGTGGGGAGCGATGAACCTGGTCAGCGGCATCATCAGCAGTGCCGCGTCCAGTACCTCGCCGCCCTCGTACTGTACGAACGCCTGCCGGGTGGGCGACCAGCCATGGTCCATGATCCGCCAGTAGATCGTGTCCCGGACCGGGCCCCAGCGGTAGAGCTCGGCGGGGAGGCCGCGGTGCAGGGCGATGCGCATGGCGCGGTCGATGGCCACCCAGCACATGAGGCGGGAGTAGACGAACTTCTTGCGTCCTCCGCGGGTCTCCCACACACCCTCGTCCGGCTGGTCCCAGTGCTCGCAGACCCAGTCCACCAGCTCGCACGCCGCGCGCCACTGGCCGCTGGTCAGGGGCTGGCCCCACATGTCGTAGAGGTACGCGGAGTCGAGCAGGGCGCCGTAGATGTCGAGCTGCAGCTGAGCGGCGGCGTCGTTGCCGATCCGAACGGGCGCCGAGCCGCGGTAGCCCTCCAGGTGGGAGAGCTCGCACTCGGGCATGTCGGCGCGACCGTCGATGCCGTACATGATCTGCAGTGGTCCGGAGGGGCCCGGGCGCCGGTCGATGTGGTGGGTGAGGAAGCGGATGAACGCCTCGGCCTCCTCGGTGAAGCCGAGCCTGAGCAGCGCATAGACGGCGAACGCCGAGTCGCGGATCCACGTGTAGCGGTAGTCCCAGTTGCGTCCGCCACCGAGCTGTTCGGGCAGGCTCGTGGTGGGCGCTGCCACGATGGCGCCGGTCGGAACATACGTGAGCAGCTTGAGGGTGAGTGCCGAGCGGTGCACCATCTCCCGCCAGCGGCCCCGGTAGCGTGACTGCTGCAACCAGCGCCGCCAGAAGGCGACCGTGGCGGTGAACTCCGACTCGGCCTCGGCCGACGTGCAATCACGCGGCGGGGTCTCGCCACCGACCCGGTCGAGGACGAAGACCGCCGTCTCCCCCTGTGCGAGGGCGAACTCTGTACTCACGTCATACCCGTCGCTCTCCAGCGGCACCGTGGCGGCCAGCGTCAGCGATAGCTCCTCGGACGTGAACAGGGCGGCCTGGCCAAGCATCCGCACGGTGTGCGGGTGGGCGCCGTAGCCGAACCGGGGGGCCACGTGGGCCCGGAAGGGGATCCGTCCGCGGACGCACAGCACGCGCCTGATCAGCCTGTGACGGTCGGCGTCGGCGGCGTCCCCCACCGGCATGAAGTCCTGGATCTCCCCGAGACCGTGCTCGGTGAAGAACCGAGTGATCAGCACATTGGTGTCGGGGAAGTAGAACTGCTTGTTGCCGGCCGGAACGGCGGGGGACAGCTCGAAGGAACCGCCCCGGTGCGCGTCCAGGAGGGCGGCGAACACGCTCGGGGAGTCGAAGGAGGGGCAGCAGTACCAGTCGATGGTCCCGTCCGTTCCCACCAGGGCCGCCGTGCGCAGATCCCCGATCAGGCCATGATCAGCGATCGGCAGGTATCGGGCGGACGTGCGCTGGGTCAGGGCTCCGGACATGGCAGAGACCTTCCTTTGTCCTGCCTCTACTGTGTCCCTTTCGGATCGCGGCAGCATCAGGTGGGGCCGGCTGGGCATTGCAAGGCCACGCACCGGCCGCCGCCGATCCGCCCCTCTCCGTCACGCCCCCTCGCGGATCCGCGCGACATGGCTCTCCACGCCGACGATCGCCGCGTCCAGCGCACAGCCGAACATCGTGTCGATCATGTCCTGCGACGGCGGGGACGGGTCTTCCCCGTCTGGGCCGGCCGGTGCCGGCGGCAAAGTGGACCAGCGCTGCAGTGCTCCGGTCAGCTCGCCGACCAGCAGCCCCGTGAACACTGCGCTCAGGGTCGCGGCCGTGCGCGGGATCTCCGACTCCGGCAGTCCCGCAGCGGACAGGATGTCGACGATTCCCTGCCAGAAGGGATCCTCCGGCTGAATGTAGTCGGGACGCGCGAACGAGTAACCCATCAGTTTCGGGTGTCGGAGCGACAGTTCGCGGAAGTCCAGTGCCAGTTCGCGCAGGCGGTCCTGCCAGGGAATGTCTTCCCGCTCGCCCGCGCGGAACTGTGAGCCGACGCGCTGGGCAACGCCGCGCAGCACGGCGTCCTTGTTCGGTACGTGGTGGTACAGCGACATGGGGTTCGCGTCGAGCGCGGCCGCGAGTTTGCGCATGGTGAGCGCCTCCACCCCGTCGGCGTCGATGAGCTGCAACGCCATGGCGTAGATGCCGTCCCTGGTGAGCGGTACGTCCCTCTTTCTCGTCCCCCGGGGGGCCCTTCGTCGAGTTTCCATACGGCGTATGGTACCACTGGAGGAGGCTCAGCAGGTGCCTCACGCTGGTCCCGAGCATTCACCGGCTGCCAGGCGGCCTGGCCTCACCCGTTCGGGGCGGCCGGGCGGACTGCCATGTCTTGACGCCCTGACTTCTTCGTCCCGCATGGGGTCCGGGTGGTGATCTTGCCTGCGAGGATGGCGTTTTTGCTTGTCAGGGGCGTGGCCCCGATGGTTCTCGCGTGGCGAGGAAGGGGCTCCGGCAGCGGGTCGGCTCCCAGAGTGCGCCGCCGTAAAGCGTCGCGCACGCCTGCACAGTGTCCACCGTCACACCCTGTCGCGAGACACGGGAGCCCGAACGGAATAGGAGACACGGCAGAAGTTGTTGCAACAGATACTTGGCATCAAGAGAAGGGACGGCCATGTCCGAGACAACCCACATGGTGAGCAGCACAGACCGCAGGTGCTCGCCCCAGCGCATCGGCGGCGTGCTGCACAAGGGGCCGAGCGAGCAGGTCGACGACTCGGCCTTCGTCCTCGCGCCGCAGGACCTCAAGCAGTCGGACCCGTTCGTCCTCCTGGACCAGGCGTGGTTCTCCGAGGTCGGCTTCGACTGGCATCCCCATCGCGGTTTCGAGACCGTGACCCTGGTCGTCGACGGCCACCTGGAGCACCACGACAACGCGGGCGGCCACGGAGTCCTCGGTCGGGGCGACGTCCAGTGGGTGACCGCCGGCCGCGGGGTGATCCATGCCGAACTGGCCTACAAGCGTGCACCGGTGCAGACCCTCCAGCTCTGGCTGAACCTGCCGAGGAGCAAGAAGATGGTCGCGCCCGCGTACCAGAACCTCCGGGCGGCCGAGGCACCGGTGGTGACCGGCCCCGGAGCGGAGGTCCGGGTGTTCGCCGGCGAGATCAACGGAGTGCGCGGCAACGCGCGGCTGACCCACCCGGCCACCATGGCGCACGCTCGCTACGAGGCGGGCGGGAGCTTCGTCCACGAGATCCCCGGCGACCACAACGGGTTCCTCTACGTCGTCTCCGGGTCGGTTCTGGTCGGCCCGGACAGGATGCCGGTGGAGGGTTCCCACACCGCCTGGTTCCCGCCGGGCGACCCGGGCCTCACCGGGATCGAGGTGCGCGCGACCTCCGACGCCGAGGTCGTGATGTACTCCGGGCTGCCCATCGAGGAGCCGGCCTTCGCCTACGGGCCGTTCGTGATGAACAACCGTGCCGAGGTGGTCCAGGCGATCGAGGACTACCAGCGCGGGGCGTTCGGCCCCATCCCCGCCGGACACTGACCACCTACCGGGACGAGGCCATCATGACGAGCATCACCACCACGGAGGACGGCGAGTTCGTCCGCTCCTCCAGTCACTTCGACGACCGGATCACCGCCGACGGCTCCTCCCCGTGGCCGGTCGAGGCGGGCCGCTACCGGCTCGTCGTCAACCTCGCCTGCCCCTGGGCCAGCCGCGCGCTGGTGACACGGCGGCTTCTGGGTCTGGAGTCGGCGATCTCCGTGGGTGTCACCGACCCCATCCAGGACGAGAAGAGCTGGCGGTTCACCCTGGATTCCGGGGACCGCGACCCCGTGCTCGGCATCCGCTACCTGTACGAGGCGTACCAGGCGGCCGAACCGGGCTACACGGGCGGGGTGAGCGTCCCGGCGGTCGTGGACATCCCCAGCGGCAAGCTGGTGACCAACGACTACCCGCAGATCACCCTGGACCTGGCCACGCAGTGGAAGGACCACCAGCGGCCCGGCGCCCCCGACCTGTATCCGGAGCACCTGCGGGAAGAGATCGACGAGGTCAACGAGGCGGTCTTCCGCGACGTCAACAACGCCGTCTACGAGGCCGGTTTCGCACAGAACCAGGCGGCGTACGCCAAGGCGTACGGGAAGCTGTTCACCCGGCTCGACCAGTTGTCGGAGCGGCTGGAGACGCGCCGGTACCTCGTGGGCGACACCATCACCGAGGCGGATATCCGACTGTTCACGACCCTGGTCCGCTTCGACGCCGCGTACCACGGCCACTTCAAGTGCAACCGGAACAAGCTGACCGAGATGCCGGTCCTGTGGGCCTACACGCGGGACCTCTTCCAGACCCCCGGGTTCGGCGACACGGTCGACTTCGGCCACATCAAGGAGCATTACCACCGGGTGCACACGGAGATCAACCCGCTTGGCATCGTGCCCGAGGGCCCGGACCTGACCGGTTGGTCCACTCCGCACGGACGTGAGGCGTTGGGCGGCCGCCCCTTCGGCGAAGGGACATCGCCGACGCCGATGCCGGAAGCGGTGGGGCGGGCGTACCCGGCCTTTCACGGCTGACAGCTGCCCGGCCGTCCTTCCCGATCCGCACGGTCAGGCTCCCGCATCCCACTGTCCGGGACGCGGGAGCCGGACCCGCAGCCTCAAAGCGCGCCACTCGTCCAACCCGGTCCGACAATGCCTGGGGTCAGTCGCTTGCTTCAGGCTCCGGGGCAGAGGGCAGCCGGGCCATAAAGCTCTGTACGGCGTCGAGTTCCGTATCGGGCAGCAGTGCCCCGAAATGCCGCTGCACCCCGTCGAGGTGGGTGACGGACGCCTCGCGCAGCAGGGCGAGTCCTTTGCGGGTGAGGACCGCGTGGACGACCCTGCGATCCTGCGGTGAGGGCTGGCGGTCCACCAGCCCGGCGGCGGTCATCCGGTCCAGCAGGCGAGTGGTGCCGCTGGTGGTGTACAGGAGGGCCTGGGAGACCTCGCTCATCCGCATGCGCCGGCCGGGCGCCTGGGCCAGGTGGTGGAGCACGTCATACTCGGCCATGGACATGCCGTGCATCTGCTGGAGTTCCTGTTCCAGTGTGGCCATGATCCGGCTGTGACCGAGGAGGAAGTCCGTCCAGACCGCAAGCCGCCGCTCGTCGGGGCGTTCGAACGGCGGTTTGTGCGGAGCGGATCTCTTGGTCACAGGCACAGGTTAGGGGAGGAGTCCCCGGCCAGGGCGGTGACCCCGACGCGGCGTTGGCACCCGGCCCATCTCGCACCCTTGCTCTTGTCCTGCGGACCGCGGGGCGATCATCCGAACGAGGCTGGTACGCGAGGAAGTTCGAGCGGCAGCCGTGTCCTTCGGTTTGGGAATCGCTTCTGATCTTGAGATTAAACCCCGGCAAGATCATTTCTTGTCGGGGTTCATCGTTCTCCTGCCGACAGGCACGGCCACCCGCGACCCTTCGGAGTGCTGAAG
>NZ_JBITGJ010000101.1:0-25099 GCF_044456925.1 Streptomyces sp. NPDC050743 | reverse complement strand
TCCCGAACGCTTCAACCGCCGGCCGGTGCCACCGAAGATTCCCCAGCAGGCGTGGATCAACGACCCCACCCGACGACACGAACCACAGCAACACACTTCATAGCCGCACATTCGTTTCATTTGACTTGACAGCTACCGTAGCGAAAAGGGCCGCCCGGCCTCCGGCCGGACAGCCCCACAACAAGATTTTCAGCAGCCTTCTAGGTGGTGCCCGGCGGCGGGAGACGAACATCGAATGTGTAGCCATCATCGCAGAAGACCAGGCCAAGGCCGTCCGGCGTCAACTTGCGGAAGAGGACGGCCAACCAGATTGCGTCGTCTTCCCAGATATTCATGTACAGGCACGTGCCTTCCACATGCAGACATGCCTCTCCGGGACCATTCGTCGTCTCGAACTCCCATATGAGACTGCGACCTTCGCTGCCGTGCTCTGAGCGGATCGAGGCGCCGGCCCACTGGCCGAGGATCGTTTCCGTCAGCGCATCCTGATCGACGCGTCATCCACCTGCATCAGCCTCAACCACGAGCAGGAACGTCATAGCCCAGGGTCTACCAGTCGCCGCTGACAAGCACCGATCGGCTACCTCCCCAGGTTGGGAAGCGCTCACGGTCCTTTGAGGGCCTATCCACCAGTCGGAAGCGCCGACCAGGCGTGCCCCTTTCGCGCTCTGACCATCACCGGACGAAGAGAGCAGGCGCTCGGCTGGGGTCCAGCCGAGCGCCTGTTGGTCCTCTCGTCTATTGGTCAGTCGAGCTGGCTGGCTGCCGGGTTGTCGCCGGTAGCGCTGGCGTCGGCGGGGGGCAGTGCGGTGTTGTAGATGTGGATGTCGCTGATCTTGCCGTTGGTGTACTCGCCGTAGGTGCCTTCGTAGAGGCGGCGGCCGATCTGGAGGGGGCCGGTGGCGGGCCAGGAGGTTGCGCCGAATGTCTTGGTGCCGGCCTGGCGGCCGTTGACGTAGAGAGTGAGCTGGTTGGTGTTGGCGTCGTAGACGCCGACCAGGTGAGTCCAGGCGCCGACTGTCGGGGTGCCGCCGTAGGTGGCTGTGAAGGAGGGGCTGGTGGTGTCGTCGTTGTGGCGGCCGAAGGCCCAGGCGTGTTTGCCGGAGGAGTAGTAGAGCTGGAAACCGTTGGCGTTGCCTGCGCTGTCGGATTGGGAGACGAAGGTTGAGTTGGCGCTGAGGGAGGTGAGGTTTGCCCAGGCTGAGACGGTGAAGCTCTTGGATGTGTCGACGGCTGGGCCGCTGGTGGCGGCGTATCCGGTGGTGCCGGTGAGGTTGAGGACGTTGCCCCGCTTGGTGTCGTTGGTCCAGCTGTAGGCGCCTGTCAGTGAGGCGGTGAGTCCGGGGCTGCAGTCGGGACTCGTGGCGTTGGCGCAGTCGGCCGCTGTTGTGCCGCTGCCGTCGTCGAGGTTCCACCAGTGGGTGGCCGTGTTTGTGACCGTGCCCAGGGATACCGGGTTGCTGAAGATGTACTGGGGCGGGTAGACGAGTACGCCGCTCTGGACATATGGGTATTCGGTGAGTTCGCCGTGGGTGTCCACGGTGTACAGGTCGGGGACGCCGTCAGGTCCCCCGGTCGGGCTGTTCAGGTCGCCGGGCGAGGCGATGACGGGGTAGGTGCTGGGTGACAGGGTCAGCGGCAGCGTGGCGTGGGTTGAGGCGTGCAGGAGCGGAGGGAGCCCGTTCGAGTCGAGCGCGAGGGAGTAGGTGTAGAGCGCTCCGGTCGCGTTGTCTCGTGCCCACAATGTCGGGGTGCCCTTGAATGTGCCTGGCGTGATCAGGGTGAGGCCGGACCAGTCACCGTCTCCGAGCAGGATGGGGTTCTTCAGGTGGCCGATGCTGTCCGCCTGGTAGAGCCAGAGCCGTTTGTTTTCGACGGTGATGACGGCTGGGTAGTTGTCGGGGTTGGCGTACACATTGCCCGGTGCCACCAGTTGGCTGATGTCCCAGGTCTGGTCGTTGTACCCGGCAGTGCGGCAGCGTGTGTCGTCGGCGACGATGTCGGATGATGCGCAGGCGTCCTTGTGGACGACGTCGAAGCGGTTGCCCAGATAGCCGGTGTAGGCAGAGTACTTGTCGACCCCGGGGTCGAGGTCGTTCTTGACGATGTAGAGCTGCTTGGTCTGCTTGTTGTAGGCGAACAGATCGTCGACGTCTGCGCCGTGCAGATTGCCGCGGTGAGCGATGAGGTAGTTGTTCCAGCGGCTTCCGTCGGGGGAGTGGGACGGGGTCGAGACGAGCACCGGGCCGTTGATCGCGGGGGGCGTGCCGGTGACTGGTCCGGTTTGTGCCGGGGCGGGGCTCTGGGCGGGGTCGGTGTTGCCGGGGATCAGTTCGAGATCGCCGGTCTTGGTGGTGGCGAGCAGGTCGGGGATGCCGTCGCCGCTGATGTCACCTGGTGTGATTTTCGTGTCGGGGTTCCAGGGGACGGTGAAGGTGTAGCTGGCGGGGGCTTGGGAGATGTTCCCGGCCGTGTCGACTGCGGCGACGTAGAGGGTGTGCACTCCCCAGTCGGTGATGGGGACGGTCACCGTGCCGGTCGCAGTGCCGGAGTTGTCGGTGCTGGTGACGGACGACTTGGTGCCGGTGGTGGCGGTGGGCTGGCTGTCCAGCTGCCACAGGAAGTGGTCGATGCCGCTGGACAGGCAGGGGTTCGGGGTGCAGCTGGTGTCGGACGAGGCGCTGTCGGCTGCGGTCACGGTGAAGCTGGTGGTTTTGCCGGCTCCGGCGTAGTCCCCGGCAGGACCAGTGCCAACAGGCGGGAAAGAGGGGTTCGTGGCGACATCGGGAGTGTTTGGCGGGGTGAAGTCGGTCTTGAACCAGCAATGCTGGCTCACGTCCGAGGTCAGGTGCTGGCTGGAGTTGTCTTGGGCGTAGACGTCCCAGCCGTATTCGTGCCCGTCCTTGAGCGTGAACCCGATGGGCATGTCGGCGTCGGAGAGCTTGGCCTGGTATGAGCTGGCAGGACTTGATTTGTCCAGAGCGTTGCCGTTGGAGTCGAGGACACTGCGGTCCCAGACGTGGTAATGCGCCTGGACATTCACGCCGTCCATGGGGGTGTTGACGGTGGAGTGGAGCTGGATGTTGCTCCCGGCGTCGGAGTATGTGGTGGTGCCGATCCAGCCGTCGCCGTTCATGACGCAGGAGCCGCTGGCTCCGCTGGCGGCGGGCGTGGTGTGGAGGTTGGTCGGGACGTACGGCGGGATGTCGAACTTGACAGTCAGCTGGAGGACGCTCGACATCCGCAGGTAGTCGTCGTTGCTGGAGGAGATGCTCTCGTCGCCGTAGAGGGCGACAGTCCAGTAGTCGCCGCTGGAATTGTGGTACTGCGCCATCCGCTGGGCCTGGTCGGTGACCTTGAAGGTCGCGGTGTGATTGCTGCAGTTGCTGTTGGCGTTGGCCGCGCTGGGGATCGTGGTCTTGACGGGTGCGTAGTTGTCGTCCCAGGTCCCGGGTTTGTTGTTCCAGTCGGTGCCGGAGTCGATCGACCCGGTGGTGTGCAGGGTGATCGGCTGGTCCTGGGAGCAGTCCCAGCTGGCCGCGTACGTGGAGCTCACCGTGATCTCGGCGTCGTAGACCTGCATAGAGGGATCGAGGCTGCTGGTGGGGATCGCGTAGTAGGAGCGCTCCAGACCGGTGCCGCAGACACCGCCCCAGCGCTGATAGCCGATGCCCTCGCCGTTAGTCTGCGGCTTGTCGTACTGCGGACTGTCGGAGCAGGTGGAGCTCGAGTAGACCTCGTCGTAGTGGCCGGAAGCCTTGGTGACGGGGTTGTCGAACGGGTCGATGTACACCGGGTAGGTGGTGCCCGGGTCGTTGAGCACGGACGTGTCCGGCGTCAGCGTGAGGCCGCTGGATGTGGTGCTCATCGGCACCGTGTCCACTTTGGCTCCCTGGCCGGGTCCGTCGGGAGAGGACGTCGCGGGGGCGTCACCGGCCGTGGTGGTGTCAGCCGTGGGCGCGAACTCCGTCAGTGCGTCCGGGACAGTGGTGGAGTCCCACATCAGCGGTCGAGGGCTGGTGTAGGCGACCGTGCCGTCGGAGGTGGTGGCGTCCATCCCGCCCGCATCGGTGGCGGAGAGGGTGAGGCCCTGGGTGGAGGCTGCTTCGGTGAGCTTCTTGATGTCCGGGTTGGCGGCGGCAGTGGCGTCGTGGACGACCAGTACGTCGCTGAAGCCGCCCTGGTCGGTGACGGAGACTGACAGGTCCACGCCGGGGAGCACCGACTTGTACAGCGCGGTGTCGTCGCTCACGGTGGGGGCGGGGAGGGTGAAGGGCATGGTCAGGGCCATGCTGTGGCCGTCTTCGTTGGTCAGGGTGACCAGGGGGCCGCTGCCTCCGCCGGACAGGGCGACCGCGTTCGGGGTGGCTTTGGGTGAGAGGGTGCCGTCCGGGTTGGCGGTGAGCGTGGCGTCCACGGGCGTCCACACGCCGTCCTTGAGTACCCGCACCGGCATGACGTTGGTGGTGGAGGTGAATGTGCCGTCGGGATTCGCGGTCACGGTGGAAGTCTCCGTCGTCAGGGTGTCGACGGGGACGTCCTGGCCGCTTGCCACCGCTTGCGCTTGAGCGGCCAGCATGGGATCGCTCGGATCTGATGTGTCTGCGCTGGCCGGAATGGTGGGTATGCCGACCAGGAGGGCGGCGACAGCGGGGAGCATCGCCAGATGGCGCGTCAACTCCCGGCTCTGGTGGCGCTTTCGGGTGTATCTGGACAGCACGGAACAGTTCCCCTCCGGGTGTTGAACGCTCTGCGCTCGTGATCTGCGTCACACCTCTGGGTGTTATGGGTGCGACGTGCGGTGCTCGCGGTGTCCTGTTTGCCTCACGGTGGTGATGTTCGCGCCCTCACGGCGCGGGCACATTTTGCACACGCTTGACATACGCCCTGGTCACAGCGTCGGCACAGGCTATTGAGTTGCGGACCTGCCATCAATAGCCTCCCGGCGATCACGCAACTCGCGTGATCACAGACGCGACGGCCCGTCATAGGTCGCCAGGCGTGGGGGGTTTCACGGGTGAGCGGCAAGCGGCGTTGGTTCGCAAGCGTCGAGTACCGGATCTGGGGTCGGACACTGACCCTTGCCACAGCGGCAGTTGCCTTCCTGGCACTCCTGGTGCCGGCAGCGGTTGCCCAGGGTGTCGTCTTCGGGCCGTATCACTTCAACGGCACCGTGTGGAGGCCGAAAGACCTTCCGAAAACACCGGCGGTCGGCAGCCACGCCCTTCACCGGCCAACCACCGTCCACCCCAAGGGCTACAAGGCCCTGACCCGATACCACGTAGCCAAGCCGACGTGGCCGCAGGCAGGCACCAAGACGGTTGACCTGACCCATGCCGTTCCTGCACCAGCGGCCACGGCGGCTGGGACCCCTAGCCCCGCCCACAGCACGCCGAGTGCCGCGCCGGCAAAGACGGCACCTGCCACCAAGCCCGTGAAGGCGGGCAGTCTGCCGGTCTGGGTTGCCCCGGCGCCCGCCTCCGGACACAAGGCGAAGGCGGCCACCGCGGCTGCACCAACATCGGTCCAGGTCAAGGTCGCGTCCCACGCGCAGGCCCTGCGCGCCGGTGCGAACGGCATGCTGCTCGGCTTCACCCGCGCCGACGCGAAGACCGGCAAGGGCCGGGTACGCGTGGTCATCGACTACTCCTCGCTCGCGAAGGCGTACGGCGGCGGCTTTGGCTCCCGGCTTCGGCTGTATCAGGTGCCCGCTTGTTCCTTGACGAGCCCTCAGCTTTCGCGCTGCCGGACACGCACGCCGATCGCTTTCACCAACCGGGCAGCCGCGGACCAGCTGACCACCACCCTCACCGTCGGGTCCTCCGCCGGTAGCGCACCCCTCGCCTCCCACGGCACGGCCGCGCCGATGACGATGTCCGCCGACACCACCACGGTCGAGGTCACCTCCGGCAGCTCCGGGTCCCAGGGCAACTACGCGGCGACGTCCCTGAAACCGTCCGGGAGTTGGCAGGCCTCGGGCACCGGCGCCTTCACATACTCCTACCCGATCGATGTGCCTTCCGCGGTGGGCAGCAACGCCCCGTCGGTGGGGCTGTCCTACGACTCGCAGTCCGAGGACGGCGAGACCTCGGCCCGCAACTCCCAGGCATCCTGGGTCGGCGACGGCTGGGACTACCAGCCCGGCTTCGTGGAGCGGACGTACCGCTCCTGCGGGACCCTGCTGGACAGCAGCGGCAACAAGATCCTCAAAGGGTCGGGGGACGAGTGCTGGGGCGGGGACAACGCCACCATCTCCTTCGGTTCGCACTCCGGGACGCTGGTACCGGACGGTGTCGACTCCAGCGTCACGGGTGAGATCAAGCAATGGCGGCTGCAGGGTGACGACGGCACCCTGGTCCAGGAGCTGTCCGGTGCCCCCAACGGTCTCCACGACGGCGTCTACTTCCGTGTCCTGACCACCGACGGCACGGCCGCCTACTTCGGTGCCGACCACTCCCCGACCGACCCTGGCACCTCCGGTGGGATGCAGTCCGGTACGCCTTCCGACTCCTCGACCGACGCTGCCTGGGGCGTGCCCGTGCTGCACCCGGAGTCGGGCGACCCGTGCTACGACTCGGCGAAGGGCAAGGCGTCCCAGTGCGACAAGCACGAGGGCTGGCGCTGGAACCTGGACTTCGTCATCTCACCGAATGGGTTCGTGCAGCGCTACGACTACACGACCGAAACCAACTACTACGACCTCGGTGGCGGCCAGGCCGCCTCCGGTGACTCCGGCACCCTGACGTCCTACGTCCGCGGAGGCAAGCTCGACTCCATCTCCTACGGTTACCGGCTCGACGACGAGCAGGCCGGACGCACCCCCGCCGCCCAGGTCACCTTCACCTCCAAGCAGCGCTGCCAGACCACCGACACCTTCACCGACTGCTCCGCAGGCAACCTCAACGACAACACAGCCCCGCACTGGCCCGACGTCCCATGGGACCTGCACTGCGACTCCACGGACAGCACCACGCTGCCGCCGGGGTCGACCACGGTGCCCACGAATGTCTGCATCGCCGCGGCGCCGACGTTCTGGACCACCACCCGCCTGGACAGCATCACCACCAAGGTCCACGTCAAGGACTCCTCCACCGACGCTCTGACGGCCGTGGACAGCTATCAGCTCGGGCAGGTGTACTCCGACGCCGGCGGCACGGTGGACCCGGTGACCGGCACGACCGTCGACCCCAAGGATGCGGGCTCGCTGCAGGCCGTGATGTGGCTGCAGTCGATCCAGCACACCGGCAAGGACACGTACGGCAACGGCAACAGCGACATCAAACTGAACGAGGTCGCCTTCACCGGCACGGAGATCGACAACCGGGTCAACGACGCCTCCCCGTCGGCGCCGCCGCTGTACCGACCGAGGATCTCCTCGGTCCAGACCGAGACTGGCGAGTCCATCGCGGTCGACTACAACCTCAACCCGTGTGCGGGCAAGACGCTGGACATCTCGTCCGCGGACTCCAACACCAACTCCTGCTACCCGGTGTACTGGACCGTCCCGGGAGCCTCGAAGCCGATCGCGGACTGGTTCAACAAGACCACCGTGCACACGGTCACGGCGTCCGACCTGACGATCGCCTCCCAGTACAAACCGGACTCCCAGAACATCCCGGCAGGCTCGGAGGCGCAGGTCTCCACCTACAGCTACTCCGGAGCCGCCTGGCACCGCGACGACTCGGCGCAGACGGACGACCAGTACCGCACCTGGGACCAGTTCCGGGGCTTTCGCACCGTCACGGTGCAGACCGGTCAGGCCCCCGAACCGGTGACCCAAAAGACCACCACGTACCTGCAGGGCATGGACGGCGACTACAAGGCCGACGGCACCCGCCGCTCGGTCAGCGTGGACGCCAAGGTCGGCGGCTCCACGGTGCAAAGTGTCACCGACGTCAACCAGCTCGCGGGCACCGCACTGGAATCCGACACCTACACAGCCGCCGGCGGCACCATCAACGCCGAGACCGTCAACGGCCCATTCACCTTCACCACCACCGCGCACTCGACCCAGACGCCCTGGACGGACTGGACCCAGGACGACAACCCCGGTCAGACCAAGCCCGCGCTGTCCACCCTGCCGGACCTCACCGCCTACCGCGTCAAAACCACCCAGTCGCACGGCTACGCCCTGCTCGCAGACGGGACATGGCGTCACACCCGGACCGACACCACCTACGACAGCCAGGGCCGGGTCTCCACCGTCGACGCGCACGGTGACGTCAGCGTGGCCGCGCAGGAAAAGTGCGCCACCACGAGTTACGCGACGCCACCGGCCGGCAACACAATGGCCCTCACCTACCCGGACCAGATCACTGCCGTCAGCGGGCCGTGCGGCACCGCGCCCAGCGCCACGACGCTGCTCGCGGACAAGAAGATCTACTACGACTACGACGGCAACGGCAGCCTCACCGACCTGGGAACATTCGGGCAGCTCGACCAGACCGGCAGCACCGCGATCGGCCAGGTCACCGCCGTCCGCACCGCCACCGGCTACAGCGGCACCACCGAGAACTGGCAGACCAGATCGGTGATGAAGTACGACGGCGCCGGCCGGATCACCGACGCATGGGATGCCACCGGGCAGAACACCCACACCGCCTTCACCCCGTCCTGGACCTCAGCAGGCGCCAACACCAACCCGACCAGCATCACGTCCACCAACTCCCAGAACTGGCACGTCACTTCCACCCTCGACGCTCTGCGCGGACTGCCCACCGAGAACATCGACGCCAACAACCGCAAGACCGACATCACCTACGACGCCCTCGGCCGCCGCACCGCCGTCTGGCTGCCAGGACGGGACAAGACGGCCGGCCAGAGCGCGGACAGGACCTTCGCCTACTCGATCAACCCCGGCGCGGTCGCCGCCCCCGGCGGCCCTCCCGGTGACCCGTCATCCGTCACCACCAAGACGCTGCGCGACGACGACACCTACAGCACCTCGATCACCATCTACGACGGCATGCTCCAGCCGCGACAGACGCAGGCCACCGCGGACGGCGACAGCAACTCCGGCCGGATCATCTCCGACACCTTCTACGACTCCCACGGCTGGCAGACCGTCTCGTTCGCCCCGCACTCCGAGCCGAACAACTTCCCCTCCACCACCCTGTACGCGGCGAACGAGAACCAGATCCCCTCGGAGACCACCACCGCGTACGACGGCCAGGGCCGCCCGCTCACCAGCACACTCTGGCATCAGGCAGTCCAGCAGTGGCACACCACCACCAGCTACCCCGGCGCCGACGAGACGGACACCACCGCACCCGCCGGCGGCCGCTCCACCGCCACCTACACCAACGCCCTCGGCCAGACCACCAGCACCGTGGTCAAGAACACCGGCAGCACGGTCATCCTCCACGCAGGCGCCGTCATCCCCTCCGGTACGTCGCTGACCTCCGACAGCGTCCGCCTGACCATGCAGGCCGACGGCAACCTGGTGCTGACCGCACTGGCCACCGGCAAGACGATCTGGTCCAGCGGCACCAGCGGAAACCCCGGCGCCTACGCCACGTTCGGCGCCGACGGAAACCTGGTCATCTACACGACCTCCGGTACCTCAAAGTGGACCACCGGCCTGACCGCCACCACCGGCGCCACCCTCCGGGTCCGCAACGACTCCACCGTGGCCGTCGTCGCCAGCGACAGCAGCACCGTGCTGTGGCGGCAGGGCACCGTCAACGCAGTCCCCGCGGCCAACGCCACCACCAAGTACACCTACACCCCCGCCGGCCAGGTCGACAGCATCAAGGACAACGCCGGCAACACCTGGACCTACAGCTACAACCTGCTGGGCCAGAAGACCTCCCAGACCGACCCGAACACCGGCACCACCACGTTCGACAAGTACGACGTGATCGGCAATCTCCTGCAGACGACCGATCCGCGCGGCCAGATCGTGTCCTACACCTACGACTGGGACAACCGCCGCACCGCCGAATACGACAGTTCCTGGTCCGCGACTCCCGACCCCGCCAAGGAACTCGCCTCCTGGCAGTACGACACCCTCGAAAAGGGATACCCGACCTCGTCCACCCGCTACGTGGGCGGCACCTCCGGATCGGCATACACCCAGGCGGTCACCGGCTACAACACCGCCTACCAGCCGACCGGCAACACCCTGACCATCCCGGCCGGCGACGGCTTCGCCGCAGCCGGGCAGTCCACCGCGCCCAGCAGCGGCACCGTCACCTACACCAGCACCGCCAGATACACGCCCACTGTCGGCCTGCTCTCAACGGTCCACTACCAGGCCGACGGCAACCTGCCCGCCGAGGACGTCGACTACGGCTACACCCAGCAGGGCAACCTGGACGGCATCGGCGGCTTCATCACCACAACCAACACCCCCGCCTACCTGGACACCGCAGTCCACGACCCCTTCGGCCGCGTCCTGCAGGCCAACTACGGCCCGACCGGCAAGGAACTGGCGACCTTCGCCCAATACGACGCCACCACAGGCCGGGTCACCCAAACGTCGAGCATGCTGCAGACGTCCACCACTGCCCTGGACGTGGCCAACTACCGCTACAACCAGGCCGGCGAGATCACCGCGATCGACGACCTGCAGGACAACACCACCCACGACACCCAGTGCTTCGCCTACGACTCCTACCAGCGACTGACCGCCGCCTGGACGGACACCGCGGGCATCACCAGTTCCACCAGCGCACCCGTGGGAGCCGTCGGCGGCTGCACCACCACCTCGGTACAGACCACAACCACCACACCGATCACGACCACGACGGTCGGCGGCCCCGCCCCGTACTGGCAGACCTACAGCTACGACCTGCTCGGCGACCGCACCAGCATGGTCGACCACGACACCACCGGCAACGCGCTCAACGACACCACGCAGAGCACCACATACACCGGAACCGACGGCACCGCCACGGCCACACTGCCCAACCAGGCAGGCACCACCACCAGCAGCAACCCGACCACCGGCACCGCGACCTGGACACCGAGCTACACGGACACCGGCTACACGCCGAACAAGAACGCCGGCAACACGATGAGCCGGAAGGTCAGCACCAACGGCCCCATCGCCTCGACCTTCACCCTCACCGGCGGCGGAAAGCTCTGCGTCGACGACGCCTCGTCCTCCACCACCCCCGGCAACAAGGTCCAGGTCTACACCTGCAACGGCACCAACGCCCAGAAGTGGACCATCGGCACCGACGGCACCGTCAAGGTCCTCGGCATGTGCCTGGACACCACAGGCAACGCCACGACGTCCGGCACCACCGTGGTGATCGACACCTGCAGCAGCGACGCCACCCAGAAGTGGGTGACGACGACCGCAGGCAAGCTGGCCAACAAGGCCAACAACTCCGTGTGCCTGACCGACCCCGGCGCCAGCGCCACCAAGGGCACCCAGCTCACCATCGCCACCTGCCCCAGCTCAGGCCAGACCTGGAGCACCATCACCACCGGTGCGCTGCCCCCCGGCCAGACCCAGACACTCACATACGACCCCGAAGGCCGCACCGCAACCGTCACCAACCCCTCGGGCACACACAACTACACCAGCAAGTACCTCTACGACGCCGACGGCAACCTGCTGGAGCAGACCAGCGCCACGGACGGCACCGACAAGACCCGCATCCTGTACCTGTTCGGCGGCACCGAACAGATCACGCTGAACGTCTCCGCCAAGACCTGGACCGGCCTGCGCTATTACACGGGCCCCGACGGAACAACCGTCACCCGCTCCAGCACCGGCACGGTCAGCTACCAGATAGCCAACCACCAGGGCACAGCGTCGACCGCCGTCGACGCCGGCAGCCTGGCAGTCACCCGCCGCTACTACGACCCCTACGGCAACCCCCGGGGCACCAAGCCCGCCACGTGGGTCTCCGCCGACGAGAACCACGGCTACCTCGGCCAACCCACGGACACCACCACCGGCCTCGACCTGCTGGGCGCCCGCAACTACGACCCCACCCTGGGCCGCTTCCTCACGCCCGACCCGATCTTCCAAGCCGGCGACCCCAACCAGATGGGCGGCTACACCTACGCCGGAGACAACCCCGCAAGCGGTAGCGACCCCAGTGGGCTCTCGCTCAGCAACACTGACGGAAGCAACGGTACGCAGTGCCACTGGAGCTGCGAACCACCAACGGGCAGCGATACCACGACCTCCAGCGGCAGTAACGGCAGTGGTGGAAGCGGCGGCTCGCCCGCAAGCCCCCCGGGAAACCCTTACGCCTGCGGCCGATTCGGACAATGCGGACCGACGGTCAACTACAAGAACGACCCTGCGAGGCTCGTCATGGAGCCCCTCTGGGATTTCGCCCTCTGCTCAGCCGGAACTTTCGAGTTTTTTGGAAGGGGTTTGCAGGGAGGAAATCCACACCAGGACGCATGCGACGTCGCTGGCGGAGTTTATTCGGGCGGCCTGGACAGCGGTGCCAGTGCCGTCGAGGGAAGTCTGTCGGGTGACGCCGAAGGGGCGCTCGAAGGGGCAACCGAGTCAGTCGAGGGCGACGCGGCCGCTGCAGCCACCAGAGCCGGTGCGTCTACCAAGGCAGTGGACGATGCGGCAGCCTCCGATGAGGCCGGCATCCTCGCGGCGAAGAGAGCCAACGCGCAGAAACAAGCCGAGGAAGCAGACACCTCAGCGAGCAAGCCCAGCGATCCAGAATCGGGCAATGCGGGCAGCGAGCCCGCACCCGAAGCAAGACGAAGCCGCTGCAGTTTCTCCCCAGGCACCCCCGTCCTGATGGCGGACGGCAAGACCAAGCCAATCGGCAAGATCAAGACCGGCGACAAGGTCGACGCCGCCAATCCCAAGACGGGCAAGCACCAAGGCGGCCGCACCGTCGAGCACGTGTGGATCAACCACGACAAGGACCTGCTCGACGTCACCGTCCGCGACAAGGATGGCCACACCGCAACGCTCCACACCACCGCCAATCACCCCTTCTGGAACGACACCACCCACAGTTGGGTCGCCGCCGGCGACCTGCGCCAAGGCGACGCCCTGAACACGGCGACCAACGGTCACGCGTACGTCGTCACCACCCACGTCACACCCGGTGCGGCCAACCGCTGGAACCTCACCGTTCGGCAACTGCATACGTACTATGTTGTGGCGGGCGGCGTCCCGGTCTTGGTCCACAATGTCAATGCAGCCTGCGAGACGTCCCCTGGGCGCCAGGTTGCATATGGCAGTACGGACCTTAGTCAAGGGGCCTTGGTGGCTCGTGCATTGGATGGAAACCGCTCGAACCTTTATGCCGTAGCTCGTTGGACAGACAGTCAGGGAGGCATTCAAACCCTTGCCGTTCACGCTTCCAGTGAGGGTCATGCTGAACAGCTCATGATCCCGCGCCTTGCCGAACGTGGCGCGGCGCCATCGGACGTGACGGATTTGTATGTCGAGTATCAACCCTGCAGCGGTACTGTTAACTGCGAAGGGAAGATCCTCCCACAATTCACGAACCCAGAATTTGAGTTGACATATAGCTTCCCCTGGAACTCTGACCCTGCGGTTCAGAATGCTGCACGCCGCGGTCTCGCGGCTGCCGTCAGAGACCTGTGGCCTCCTCGAACATAAGGAAACGACCGGTGCACAACGAACACCAGTGGATCAACGGATCCTGCACATACTCGGAGGAGTCCCTGGTGGGACTCCCCGAGGAGTTGGTCGAAGCCTGCCGCGGTGGACTGATTCCGATTCGGTTCTTTCACTACTTCCGGGCGGATCCTGCGATTGAACGGGTGCCGAATTCTGAGGGACGTGGGCTCGTGAGGATCGGGTTCAGTCTCTCCGGTGACTATATTGTGGTTGGATCGAAGGACGGTAAGGTGCTTCAGGTCGATTCTGTCGACTTGCACACCGTTTCTGTTGTCAACTCCAGCCTGAACGCCTTCGTTGCCTTCATGTCTCTCTGCGAGGAGCGGTATCCGTACTACTCGGATGCTGGCGAAGGTGACTTTGAGGTCTCCATTGCTGCATCGGAGCAACTGGGGGAGGAATTGACCCCGCTCGATCCTGGGGCGCTCGTTCCGGGGACCTATTGGTCCGACTTCCTTAGCGATGTGGCAAATGGGGACTATGCCGAAGTAGTCGACGAAGAGTAGTACTGAAAGCTGAAGAGTCCCTGCTCAAGGCAGAAGGCAAGAGTCCCGCCGGAGGCGCTCCGACGGGACTCTCTTGCTCTTGACAGCAGTAGTTGACGGCAACGTCACCGGAGATAATGCGCGTTATATCGCGGCCGCAAATCAGGGGAACGCGCATTCCGAACGGATCCTCGATGCCCACATCGATCAGCAGGGAATCTCTCCTGAAGATGTCACGGTCATTTATTTAGAGCGTCAGCCGTGCTCTTCACTCCCAAATCTTTGCGGCGCGAGAATTGGGCCGTATACCTCGGTGCGCGACGATATTCAATGGAGCCTAAACCCGGATGGTCCTGGCTATACCGGATACAATAAGGCGCACATCCGAGAGGCGATGGACGGTTATTCGCCCGACCCGGGCGTGCCAGACTATGAATGGGTTACAAAGTAAGTGGCCCATTGGGGTGGCGCTGTGATCGTCGCGCCACCCCAGCGCTAGACTGGCTTGAAACTTTGTGGGGCCTTCTGGAGGCGTCGTGGAGTATCAAGAGGCAAGCTCCGAGGTGCAGCGCATCTTGAGCGCTGACCTGGGATCCCTGACGCATAGGGAGGGTGTCTCGGTGCACCCACCCGCTGCTTTGTCTGCATGGAGGATCTCGGCGCGCGATAAGGAGGCCCTATCTGTCCATGGGTTGCCATCGGTTCCTTCGGACGGCATGCTCATGCGCTTTGGTGCGTCTTTCCAGCCCTCGAGTGAGCCAGAGTATATGAGTTATGACTGGAGTGGCTATGTCATTGGTCAGTGCGGAGATGTGAGAATCGTAGTCAATGAGGCCTCCGGCTCCGTAATTGCGGTGCCAGAAGTGCGCAACTTGGTTCCCGCTCTCGCACATTTGCACCCGGATGGAATCCAGGATGAGATGATCAATTCAGGGGCTGCCGCATTCGTTGATTTCTGCTGGCGCTGGTATTGGCTTGCCCCTATTTTAGTCGATCAGCGGGATCGAGCCGACCGGGCCGAAGTGGCAGCTTGGGAAGCTGCAAGGAAATCGAGCAATAAGGCTGAGCGGATTGATTTCCATGTGCCATATCGTGAGTTGTGTTCCAAGGTTCGCGACAAATTCTATGGCAAGGATCAACTGTCGCTTAGTAATCCGGAATCAATGTGGTCGATGATGATCGATGGCTTTGAGTAGCTGATTCACAAGATAGATTGAGAGTTTTCCGAAGAATATCTGATAGCCCTGCCGTACCCGCTGCTTTTCCACCGCGGCTGCGATGGCCAGCTCGCGGCCGGCATCAGTGACACCGACTTGCCGGGCTGCGTACCCCTCGCCCTCGGAGGTCATCCAGAGCATCGCGCACGGCTCCCACGGCCTGGCCCACTTCACCGATGACGGCCTGCTCCGTCTCGAACTCCCCGCCGTGTCATCGGCACGGAGTCCACTGCAGCTCTGGTGATGCTGGCCTGGCTACGCGACAGGGTTGCAACCAGGAGGGGGCCAAACGACTCGTCCGGCATGCCGCCGAGGCTGAGGTCTACGCCAGGAGGTGCTGGACCAGCTGCGGGACATGATTGGCGAGCAGGAGGGAGCCGAATCGCTCGTCCTGCGGGCCATCGACGCCGGAGCCCTGGCGCAAATGAACTTTCGAAGTGAGGGGCCGCTGTGGCAACTGATGTGCGACGTCCGGATCCTGTTGAGATTCTGGCGCGAGTCGGAGACGTGAGACCTGGTTCATCTCGGCGAGCGTTCGAAGTGTGGGTTCACCTTGCTCGTAAGGCTGGATGGGATGTGGTTGAGGATCCCGATTCAGCCTTGGGTGGCGATGACACCGCTTGCGGGGAAGTGCAGATTGAAGGGATCGCATACACTATTCGCTATGGGCTCCGGGTTCGAGGTCGGGGACTTGATGACAGGACCGTCCCGCCGTCCTGGCGCCCAGTTCTGAATTATGCGGCATGGGCTGAGCCGCGGCTCGATAGTTATCGCCTTGAATGATGCTGATCAGGCACCGCACCGCGCCTCGTCTATTTGGGGGGATGCCGGTCCCCGAGCGCAGTTGCCATAGGGTCCATCGACCCGAGCTCGGGGCCTCAGCCGAGGGCGCGGAGCCGCTCGAGGAGCTCGTCGACTCCGGCAACGTGCCCGTACGGCGCGAACTCTGGCTCGAGGTCGTGGATCATCGTCACGCACCGCGGGGCGTTGATGCGGGTTGCCAGGTCGAACGCGCGCGTCGCGGTCTCTGCCGCGATATCCGCGTCGCCGGCACGAAGATGCGTCTCGGCCTGGTACGCCAGGAACACCGACCGCGTTTTCGACCGGGTGGCAGGTAGCAGGCCCATGCCCTCATCCATGAGCTGGTGCGCCCGCCGCAGTTGCCCGAGGTCGGCGAGGCACCGGCCGGTGTCCGCAGCGAGATCGGCGTGCGACATCCAGGAGCACCACGCCGGCGGCGGATCGTACGACGGAGCGTCCAGCCATTTCTCCGCTCGGCTGAGGGCCTGCCGGCAGCGGCCGCGTTCGTCGAGGACAGCCAGAGCCCGGGCCCGGCGCAGATAAAGAAGAGACCGCGCGACTGGGTGCTGGGTGCGGGGGATGGCGTGCTCGAGCACGGCGGCCGCTGTGTCCGCGTCATTGAGCCAGAGCAGTTGATAGGCGAGATCGGACAGCACGCCGGCGCCCAGGTCGCGCTGACCGGCGGTGTGGGCGTTGTGCAGGGCGGCATGCCAGAAACGGCTGGCGGAGGCGTGACGCCGCTCATCGAACTGTTGCCAGGCGATGGCCTGGGCCAGTGATGCGGCCAAGGTGTGCAGCCGGTGTTCGTCGGCGCGGGTGTAGCGGCCCTCGCTGATGAGTTCGGTGACGGTGTTCAGGTGCGCGTCCAGGAGCCGGTGGGTGCGCTTGCGGCGTTCGGTGGCCAGCTGGATCAGCTCGGCGCCGGTGGTCTCGAGCCAGGTGACCATCTCCGCGTCGACGTCACCGGCGCCCCACCGCGGGAAGGGCCCGGACTCCGTCATGGCCCACTGGTGGGCGAGAGCAGCCAGCGAGCCGCTGGTGTAGGCGATGAACGACCGTCGGTCCAAGGAGGACATCAGGGCCTTTCGGAGCGAGGGGACGGTGCTGTGCCGGCCGAAGGGCAGTGGCTCGTCTCGGCCCGGAAGCCAGTTGGGCCAGCCGAGATGGGCGATGGCCGCGTAGTCGATCCCGAAGACCTCGGCGATGAGCGGCTGGGACTCGGCCTCGTCAGGCGTGGCCCGGCCGGTCTCCCACTTGGAGACCCGTGACCCTCGGGTGCCGGAGCGCAGGCCTCGACGCTTGGCGGCCCGCCGGATACGACGGGCCAACTCCTCCTGCGACCATCCGCGCTCGAGTCGTGCGTACGCGAGAGGGTGGCGGATCTCGTCGTCCACCCCTCCATTTCACCACCCAGGCCGGCGAGCGGAAGAGCGGTTTGCGCAGATCGGGGATAGGGCGGGGATAGGGCTCAGGCCTGGGCATCGAGGTCTGTGAGCGGTGTACTCGTGATGTCTCGCTCGGCGCCTGTGAGGCCGGACGGACCACGGTGGCGAAAGTCGTTCCGGCACCGTCTCGTCCTGCCCTGCCGCATGCACATCCGCCGGCACATGAGGACCGGACAGGCCCTTCGCTCCCCGCGGGACGTCCACTGCCGTCGACGAACAGGGAGGGGCTGCCATGTCGTACGACCACTGAGCCCGAGGACCAGGGCGGCCCCGCCGGCAGCGGGCCCGCCTTCCCGCTCCGGAAGGACCCCGCGATGCCGGCTGTGACCGACCGCTACGACCCCTTGGACGCCACGATCCTGCGTGACCCGTACCCGGTACTGGCCGAACTGCGCTCCAGCAACCCGGTGTTTTGGCACGCGGGCATGGGGTCCTGGGCGCTGACCCGGTATGCGGACTGCGTGGCTGTGCTGCGCGACCACGCCACCTTCGCCCGCGATCCGCGGCGCACCGGCGGCACGGTGGCCGAGCCGAGCCTGAGCGTGCAGAGTCTCGATCCACCGCAGCAGGGCCGGATCCGCTCGCTGTTCATGACGGCGCTGCACGCCCAGGACCTCACCGCGGTCGAGTCGCGCGCCCGCCGCTTGGTACTCGGCCGCCTCGAGGACCTCGCCGACGGCGACGTCTTCGATGTGGTGTCCGAGATCGCGGTACCGCTGTCTGTGGCGGTGGTGGCGGACCTCCTCGGTGTCGAGCCCCCGCCGTACGCCGAGTTCGCCGCCGTCTCGGACGCGATCATGCGTAGTATGGACGGCGGTCTGGACCCCTCCGTCGTGGACCCGGGGCGGATCGCTCGCCAACAACTGAGCGACCTGGTCGAATCCTGGTTCGCGGCCGCGCCCCGACCTGGCCTGCTGGCCCGGGTCCGTGCGAACGCCAACGGCGTCGACGCGCTCGCCCGCCTGTATGTGAAGAACACGGCTCGGGTGATGTTCCAGGGCGGATACAGCACGATGGCGGCTGCCGCCGGCAACGCGGTCCACACACTGCTCACTCACCCCGAAGCCCTGCACCAGATGCGCGACCAGGAGCTGCTGGCCACGGGCGTTGACGAGCTGGTGCGCTTCGACGGCCCGGTCCAGGGCACAACCCGTATCGCTGTAAGGGGGTGCCGCATCGGCGACGTCGACATCCGTCCCGGGCAGAAAGTGGTCCCGTTGTTCGCCGCGGCCAACCACGACCCGGACGCCTTCACTCGCCCAAGCCAGCTGGTTTTGGACCGAACACCGAACCGGCACCTCGGCTACGGGTGGGGCCCGCACTCCTGTATCGGAACCACCGTCGCCCAGGCGGGCCTGCGGGCCCTGGTCACCGCCCTGAACGAGTACCCGGCGCACCTGGTCGCCGCCGGCGAAGGCGTACGGCGCCGCGCGGCGACGATGCGCGCTTTCGACACGCTGCCCGCCGCCCTTCACCGCTGACCCTCATCCCCTCCCACCCCACCTGTGGTGCCCCGCACGGCGGCTGTGCCGCGGTGTGCCCTCCCACACCCTTTTGAGGAGCTTTCGTCGTGAGAATCCTCGTCGGTAATCACATCGACCCGTCGATCCGCGAACGCGGTGACATGCGTGCCTGGACGCAGCGCCTGTTCTGGTTCGCCCGCCCGGCTGACCTGCTCATCCTGTGCTGTGAGCCGGACACCCCGTTCGTCGACCACGCTCTGGCTCACACGGGCGTGAAGGGCGGCGAGCTGACCATCCTGGTCGCGCCGGCCGGGGCGTGGGGCGACCGCCTCCTGGATCCGGCCTCGCTGACCGAGCCCGCCTTCGTCGAGCAGGTGCGCTCCGCGCTCGGCCCGGGCGGCCCGGATGCGGTGAGCGAGGTGTTCGCGTTATGGCCGGCGGCCGCCGTGGCGCACCTCGCCGAAGCGCTCGGCGTGGCCGACCGATACCCGGGGGCCGCCTTCTTCGGCCAAGGCGGCGGGGAGATCGGCAACTCCAAAGCGAACTTCCGCGCGCTGGCCGCGGCCGCCGACGTACCGATCCTGCCGGGCCGCGTCTGCCGCAGCCGCGCCGAGGCCATCGCCGCGACCACCGCGCTACTCGAGACGTCCCCCACGGCTGCCGTCGTGGTCAAACAGAGCCACAACGGCGCAGGAGTCGGCAACGAGCTGCTCGTATGCGACCCGGACATGGAGGTAGACCACGTCGGAGCCCGGCACCTGCACCACCTGGCCCCGGACCCGGACGGGGTCGCCGCGTACTGGGCGAAGCGCTGGTCCTGGGCCAGCGGGGATGGCCGGTGGCCGGTCGTCGTCGAGGAGTTCGCGCCCGGCGCGGACGCGGTGTACTCCGAGCACTACGCCAGCGACGAGGGCACCCACCCGACCGAGATGGGCCGACTCCTCTACGTCGGGCGACGCCTCAGCCACCAGGTCGTCCCCCTCGACGCCGCGGACGAACCGGTAAAGGCGGCACTGCTGGACGGAGGCACCCGCCTGGCCGAGGCCTACCGGGCGATCGGCTACCGCGGGCACCTGAGCGCGGACGCCCTGATCCTGCCCGGCGGGACGGTGGTGTTCACCGAGGTCAACGCCCAGGTCTCCGGCAGCCTGCACATCTATCAGCAGATCGCCCACGGCATCGTCAACGTCACCGCCACCCCGCGCCGACAGGTCGTCGAGTACCACGTCCCGCCCACCTGGGCCGTGCCGGACTTCGCCGCCTTCCAGACCGCACTGAACGAGCTGGGCCTGGCGTACGACCCCGCCACCCGCACCGGGGTGATCGTCTCCATGCCCGCGCTGCCCCTGGCACCCGGCGCCCCCGCGCAGTTCGTGTTCTGCATCGCCTATGACCCCGCCGACGGCTACACCCCCGTCTTCGACCAGCTCGACGCACAGTTCGCCGCCCTGCCCGCCGGCACCTACGACGCCAGCCAGCACGTCGGCACCGCCGCCGTGTCGTTCTCCTCCTGACCAGGAGCCCTCAACCGATGAGCACCGCCTGCACCGCGGCCGCCGAGGCGGCCCAACTCGCCCCCGTCTTCGACGCGGACCGGCTCCCCGCCGAGCTCGACGCCGTCACCTCCCACACCTGGAACCCGCAACGCATCCATACCTACGGCGGGCAGGTCGGCCAGCCGGCCGCGATCGACTGGCGCGTCCTGCCGCTGCGCAGCCTCGGCGGCGACGCGGAACGCACCGACCCCGGCGGCCCCGGTCCGCAGCCCTTCGCCCCGACCCGCTGGCTCGAGCACCTGCCCTACCTCGCCGAGATCCTGGCCCAGCTGCCCGCACCCCTGAACGCAGTGCGGCTGATGGCGCTGGGACCCGGCGCCGTCGCCAGCCCGCACTGCGACCCCAAGTACCGCCTCGACCGCGGCCTGGTCCGTCTGCACATCCCGATCGTCACCGACCCGCAGGCCGTACTCGTCCTCGACGGCGTCGAACACCGCTGGCAGCCCGGCACGCTGTGGTTCGGGGACTTCTCCCGCGAGCACCTGGTGCGCAACACCAGCCAGACCGTGACCCGCGTCCACGCCGTTATCGACGCGCTCCTCACCGCCGAACTCGCCGCCTGGTTCCCGCCCACCTGGCAGGACCTGCTCACCCACGGCGAGGTCCTCCTCAACCGCACCGCCCCGGACACCCCACCAGCCTGGCCCGTCGGCCTGCCGTACGAGGCACTGCTGCCCTCCGGATTCGCCGACTTCGACGCGGCCGCCCCACTCGACGGCTCCCTGATCCCCGCCCGCATCGACCACCCCCCGGCCGGCGTCCCCACGCTGACCATTGCCGGCCGGGCCTTCGCGCTCGCCCCAGTCGACAACGACGGCAAGCAGTGGCGGTTCTCCGGCTGGAGCGAGCAACGCACCCTCCAGCCCGACGGCAACGGAGGCCTCCTGCTGCGCGTGCGCCGCGGGCGCGCACTCGCCGACCGGCACATCACTGCCGCACCCCGCACCTCCTGAACCGCCCACCCCAGGAAGGAACCTCGCCATGCAGCTGCACAGCCACGACGACTTCACCCCCCTGCGGGAGGTCATCGTCGGATCCGCCGCCAACTACCTCGGCCACGACCGCGACCTCTCCTTCGAACTGTTCCACCACGAGAACCTCACCGGCTTCCGCTCGGACTGGGCCTACCCCCGCCTCGCCAAGGCCGGCACCGGCCCGCGCCGGGAGAACTGGGCCATCAAGCAGCGCTACGCCGAGGAACTCCACGAAGACGTCGAAAACCTGGCCGCCACGCTCACCGGGCTCGGGATCACCGTCCACCGGCCCCTGCCGCTGCCGCCCAACGCCACCGCGATCGCAGGCCTGGGCTGGGAAGCGGCCCCCACCCCGGCCCTGAATGTACGGGACAACACGCTGATCCTCGGCGGCGAGATCATCGAGACGCCGCCGGCGATCCGCTCCCGCTACCTGGAGACCCAGCTGCTGCACCACCTGTTCCAGGCCTACGCGGACAACGGCGCCCAGTGGACGGTGATGCCGCGCCCCACCCTCACCGACATGAGCTTCGACCTGTCCTACGCACGGGACGCCACCACCACGCTGGGCGGGCCGACCGAGGCCATCGTCGACCCGCAGCCCAGCCCGTACGACGTCGGCTACGAGATGATGCTGGACGGTGCGCAGGTCCTGAGGCTGGGCCGTGACCTGGTCATCAACGTCGCCCAGAACAATCACGCGCGCGGCGTGGCCTGGCTGGAGCGGCACCTCGCCGACCGCTACCGCATCCACACCGTCCACCGCATGGCGGACAACCACATCGACTCCATGGTGCTCGCCCTGCGCCCCGGCGTACTCCTCGCCCGCCACGACAGCATCCGCGACCTGATGCCCGAACCACTGCGCTCCTGGCGCTACATCGTGCCGCCCGAGCCCGACCCCGGCGCGTTCCCCGTCTACGACGACTACGAGGACCTGGTCCTCACCAGCCCCTACATCGACCTCAACGTCCTGTCGGTCGACGAGAACACGGTGCTGGTCAACGAGGAATGCATCGGCCTGATCAAGACCCTGGAAGCCGAGCACTTCACGGTGGTCCCGGTACGGCACCGGCACCGGAGGCTGTTCGGGGGCGGATTCCACTGCTTCACGCTGGACACCCGCCGCGATGGAGCCTGCGAGGACTACCTATTGTGACCGGCGCCGCCGTGCTGCTGCTGGACGCGGCCGGCCCCGAGGCCGGCGCCATCGCCTGCACCTCGGCCGCCCGCGGCCACCAGATCCACGCCGCAGCGACCCCCACCGAATACGCCACCTACAGCGACGAGTTGAAAGAGCTGCTGGCCGGGCGGGTGCTTACCGACATCACCCGGCCCGAGCAGGCCGTGGAGGAGATCGTCGCCTACGGCCGCCGGCACGGCATCGGCGCGGTGCTGACCGTCAACGAGTACCTGACCGAGCTCGCCGCACTGGTGTGCGCCGAACTCGGCCTGCCCGGCAACAATCCCGCCCGCGCGCACGCGGCCCGGGACAAGGCCGCCATGGCCCAAGCCCTCGCCGCGGCCGGAGTGCGCACGCCGTACACCCGCCTCGCCCGAGACGCCGGCGAGTTGCAGGCCGCGCTCGACGAGGTCGGCTTCCCATGCGTGATCAAACCGGTGGCCGGGGCGGGATCGTCCGGCGTCACGGTGGCGGCCAGCCCGGCCGACGCCGCGGCCGCCGCTGAAGCAGCCCGCACCGCCAGCCAGCCGTACGGCGGCGAAGGCGACCCGCGCGTCCTGGTGCAGGCCTACGCCACCGGGACGGAGTACAGCGTCGAGTCGGTCACCCAGGACGGCACCACTACGCACCTTGCCGTCACCCGGAAACTGGTGACCGGCGGCGCCCGCCGCGTCGAGACCGGACACAGCCTCCCCGCCTGCTTGCCGGCACGGGTCGAAGCGAATGTTCACCGAGAAGTCCACGCGGCCGTGCGCGCCGTCGGCATCCGCCACGGCGCCTCACACACAGAAGTCATCGTCGACGCCAGCGGACAGTGCACGGTCATCGAGATCGCCGCCCGGCTAGGCGCCGGGCAGATCGGAGTCCTCATCCAGCACGCCCTCGGCATCGACATCTGGGCAGCCCTCCTCGACGTCGCCCTCGGCCGTCCGGCCGCGCTCACCCCTACGGCCCGCCGGTACGCCACCGTGCGGTTCCTAACCAGCCCACGCAACGGACGGCTGGAGTCACTGTCCGGCCTGCCCGCACTGGGGCCCAACGTGCCCTTCGTCCGGTGGCGGGCGCCGCTCGGCAGCCGGGTCACGCAGCCCGAGGCCAACGCCCACCGGCTGGGCAGCTTCGTAGTCACTGGCGAGAGCGCGGCCGCGGTGGAAGAACGGGCCGCCGCGCTCCTGCAGCAGGTCCATATCTACGTCCAGCCGCACACCTCCAGCCTGGTCAGGCCAGCGCGCTGACGATTTTCCCCAGCGACACGTAACTCTCGCGCACACCCTCCGCGTTGCCCAGGCGGTGCCGCTCCAGCCGGATCGCGCCCAGATGGCGCGCCTCGTACACGAGCGCGCGCCAGGCGCCGGCCGAGGAAGCGTCACGCGGGCCGTAGGTGTCCCAGAACGCGGTCCGCTCGTCCTGCTTGGCGCCGGCCATGCGAATGGTCCAGTCGGCAGCCGGGTCACCGAACAGGGTGCGGTCGAGATCGAGCACGCCCGTGATCACCGGTTCGGGTGCGTCCGGCGAAAGCATCGTGTTGACGGTCCACAAGTCCCCGGTGAGAAGACGGGGCTCGCGGATCTCGTCGAGGACATCGCGATGCTCGGTGGCGAGGTCAGCGACCTTGCGTACGTCTGCGGCGTCCAGGCTCGAGGTGCTCAGGTCATCCGCGATGGCGTGCAGGGAGGCGACCACGGCGGCACTCCAGGTGGGAAACCCTGGACCGGCGACCGGGCCGAAGTGCGCGCCGCGGACGGAGTGCACCCGGCTGGTGATCTCGCCGAGCTGGGCGAAGAACCCGCGCCAGAGCGGGCGGTCGTAGGCACCGAGGCGTTCGGGGGCCGGCACGCCGGTGAGGTGGCTTTGCAGCACCCAGTCCCGGCCGATGATCTCTTGCGACCAGTCGGCAAACAGCATCCGCGGGACCAGGGCCGCGATCGTTGAGAGGTAGGGCACGGTGGCGTACTCGTTCCGCATCAGCTCCCGCTCGGACGCGAACT
Source organism: Streptomyces sp. NPDC050743 (assembly GCF_044456925.1). Classification (NCBI taxonomy): domain Bacteria; kingdom Bacillati; phylum Actinomycetota; class Actinomycetes; order Kitasatosporales; family Streptomycetaceae; genus Streptomyces; species Streptomyces sp. NPDC050743. The sequence goes on along the minus strand of NZ_JBITGJ010000101.1, from coordinate 402 downwards.
GCCGATCTTCCGCTGGCGCGACCCGCAGGATGACTGGCTCCTGCAGGCCCTCAGCAGTAATCCGGTACGTCGTGTTGTACATGCCACCGCCCAGCTCCACCGCCGACGTGACCCGGACGCCGGCGCCGAAGGCACGCGCACAGATCTCCTGGACATCTGCGGCAGAGACAGGCTGCTGGAAGGCAGACGACTCGCGAGAGATCGAACGGAACTCCACGAAAGCTCCTCGTGTCCTGGCCATGGTCCAACGAAGTAGTCGCAGTCCAGTGTGTCGGCGGTACGCCTCCAATGATGCGGAATTAGGTTAGGAGTTGTAAGCAAATAACTGCTGGCGTCGGCTCAACTTCACTGTGTGGCATGGTAGATGGGCTGTCATGGCGATACCGGAGGAGACCCTCGAGG
>NZ_JBITGJ010000100.1:0-25458 GCF_044456925.1 Streptomyces sp. NPDC050743 | reverse complement strand
CGCACCCCGGGCGTCCTCGGCTGAGCCAACGGCCCCAACAACACCTCACACAGCCCGCGCATGGGCGCACTGCCGACCCTGCGCCGCAGGTCACGGGTTCCCTACCGAGGCGTCATCGCCAACAACGTCTGGCTCCACCACCGCGCCGCCGCCCTCAACCTCCGCCGACTGATCACCCTCGGACTCACCCGCACCAACACCACCTGGCACCTCGCCCCTGCCACCGCATAGCGAAAAGGGCCGCCCGGCCTCCGGCCGGACAGCCCCACAACAAGATTTTCAGCAGCCTTCTAGACTGGCTCCAGCTTCGACCAAGTGGACGTTCCGGGTTCGAACCGAGTGAGCCACGTTCCACCCTCACGCCCGATCGCGGCCACGACGACCGAGCCGTCGGCGAGGGCGACACACGACTCGACCCGTGCGAGGCGCAGCGGGACGCCGCCCACCAGCGGCGCTCCGCCGACGGGGGCCGGTGCCGTGAAGGACTGGCCCACCGCGGGGCGGGAGACCACGAGGAGTTCGCCCGTGCCGGCGACAGCCAGGACATCGAGCAGCCCGGCGGCTCGCGACAACGCAGCGATCCGGGACAGGGACGACAGCGCGGGGCCGCCGCCCACGGCGACGGTGTGCGTGGCGTCGCCCCAGCCGTCGGCCGGGGTCCACGACGTGACGTACACCGACCAGGGCCGGCCGACACCACCGGTGCGCCCCAGGTACACCACGTCGACGTGATCGGCGGCGGGGCTCACCGCGGCCAGGGTCCCGAGCGGATGCACCTCGACGGCGGGGTCGCCGATCGCCAGCGGCGGCCCCCAGGTGCCGGGAGCCGATGAATGCGCGACCTGCAACCGCCCGTCCTGGCCAAGCCAGACCGCGTCGACGTCGTCCGCGCCACGAGTGACCAGCGCCGGTCGGCACGTCGGCCGCACCGGGGCGGTCCCCCGCGGGCACACCAGCGCGAGCGGGCTCCAGGCGCGGGTACCCACCGGCACGGACGCCGACGCCGGCGTCCCGTCGTCCGTCACGACGAGCGCCTCGACCCGGCCGGACCGCGCTGTCGCTGCGACCCCGGCGAGCGGGTCGACGACGAGCCCGCCGTCCGCCACGGTGGTCAGCCGCCACCCCGTCGGCCCGCGCTCGAGCGCCTGGACCCGCCACCCGTCGGGGCCCGCCTCGACGCTCGCCTCGCCGGCGTCCGCCGACGTCACGTGCTCGTAGCCGAGGCCGACGACGACGTCGACGGCAGCAGCTGGCGCGGCAACGGCAGGGCGGGCAAACGCCAACGGGGAGAACGGGTTCCACCAGTGCCGGGGCCCGAACCGGCCGGGACCGGCGTCCGGCGTGGTCGAGCCCGGGCCGAGTCCGGGAGCCGCCGAGGACCACGTCGTGCCCGCCGGGAGCCCGTTGACGATCCGCACGCTGGTCACCGACCCGGCCGCCGCAGGCGCCACCGCCGGCAGCAGGACGACCGGCCCGCGCCGCAGCAGCGCCGCGTGCGGGCGGCGCTCGGGGAACGCCGGATCCTCGACCACGGCGACGTCCTGGTCGATGTTGCCGAACGGCAGCAACGGGCTGCCGGCTGGTTGCGCGCTCTCGAATGTCCATTGCCGGGCAAGGGCGTCCGGCGCCCCGGCCGGCATCGGCACGGTCGCGTACCAAACCCGGCCGGCCGCGAGTGTTCGGTCAGCGGCCACCGTGGCGCAGGCCGCGTGCTGGCACGACACGACCCAGACGGCGAGCCCGGGCACCTCACGCATGACGGTGGCCGCGGCGTTGGCATGCGCGTACAGCCCGGTCCGCCAGCCGAGCTCGCCGAGCCGCTCGAAGAACGTGCGCAGGTAGGTCAGGGCCGCGGCGGACGGGATGCCGCTGGCCTCCCAGTCGAGGTAGATCACGGCCCCGGCGCGCAGCCCCGCGGCGACGGCCTTGGCTGCGGCGTCCTCGGCGTTCGCGGTCGCGATCTGCGGGCGCAGGTCGAACGGGCCCTGGGAGTTCGCCGGGTCCTGCTGCCCCCAGTAGATCGGCGCGATCCCCCAGTCGGGCCACAACACGGGGAACGCCGACATCCACGATCCCGGCGGGTGGCCGGGCGTGCCGCCGAGCCGGTTGTGGCCGGCCACGACCCCGTTGGGCACCGGTACCTCGCCGGGGACCGGCGCTGGGGAATCGAGGTAGAGGCCCGTCCAGGTCAGGTTCGACAGGTCCCAGGCGCGAGCCATCGGTGCGGCGCCGGCGAAGTTGCCCTGGTCCATCCCGGCCACCCGGCCGGTGAGGTCGGGGGCTGGTGGACGCGCGGCATTGCTCCGGCGCACAGAGCGCGCCGCGACATGGTGGTCGCCGAGTACCAGCTGGGCGACGTCTGTCTGCGCGGCGTCGAGCGGATCGCCGTCGCAGAGGACGACGGCGAGCAGCAGGTGCCCGGGCGTGGACCAGCCCGGGCCAGACAGGTCGACGTCGAATGAGACCACCTGCGGGTTATCAGGATCGAGTGCAGAAGGCAGGGGCCGGAACGGGTGGGCCGGGTCCGCGTACTGCCAGGCCGAGCCGGCGAGCCACTGGCCCGTGGTTGCGGCCGTCCGGTCGGCGAGCAGCGACGCCGTCCACCCGGCGGGCAGCGGCGCCGTCCCCGCGAGGTTCGCGTGCCGGCCGAACGGGGTGCGCAACAGGGCGACCTGGACGGCGGCGCCGTCGATCGCCTTCCAGTGCCGTGCGTGGACCGCGACGAAGACCCGCGCGAGACCGTCGTCCGCGACGCACGACGCCGTGGCTCCCTTGGGCCGGCGGTCCGGTCGCTCCCGCAGGTGCGCCGCCAGGTCGGTGGCGTCCGGCGGCGTGGCCTCGAACGGCAGCCGGTTGGCCGCCCAGAGCGTGTCCCAGACCTGTTGCGGGGTCGGTGCCGGCGGCAGCACGCTGCTGAGGACGCCGGTGCGGTGGGTCAGTGCGGTCGCAACCCGGCCGCTCCAGACGCCGTCCACCGGGACGTCTTCACCGCCGGCCTTAAGGGCCGACTGCAGGAGCCAGACGTCGTACTCGGAGGAGCCCGCGCCGACGGGCAGGGCTTCGGGAACCGGCGCGGAGGCGGTGTCGGCTCGCCAGATCCGGATGTCCGGAGAGGCGTCAAGCCGGGCCTGCGTGCGGGAGGTGCTGCGGACGTCCTCCGGCCCGCCAGCTGGGACGGGCAGGCGCCGGCTATCCAGGTCGTGGGCGCGCAGGAACGTCGTCGGGCCGACCGTGGAGCCGTCGAGGGCGACCTCCCAGACACCGCGAGCGGCAAGAGCGGCGCGGAGGAGCCGGGCGCCACCGCCGTCGGGAACGACGACCGCAAGATCCAGGACCGTGGCCTCGGGCAGCGCGTCCGAGAAGGTCTCCCACACCCAGGTCGCGGTGCCGCCGTCCGGGAAAGTGGCCGTGCCCTTGAAGACGCCGACGTCCGTGCCGACGAACACGACGGTCGGGTCGGCGGGGTCGACGGTGATCGCGTGCACGGGCGAGCCGAGCGACAAACCTGTGTGCTGCCAGGTCGACGTCCCGTCGAACCACCAGAGGTTGTGCTTGTCGTTGTCCCCTGACACCCCGAGGTAGAGGCTGCCGTGCGGGCCGCGCGCCGGGTCGTGGACGGCTATCTCGAGCAGCGTGACGCCGGGCGGCACCTGGCCGCGCTCGACCTTGCCCTTCCAGTTGCGGCGGACGGCTTTCTGGTCGTAGAGGTGCTCGACCGGTTGCCACGCTCCCGCGCTCCGGCGCAGGGCGTAGACGCTGGTCTGGGTGAGCACGTAGAGCAGGTCAGGTCCGCCCCAGGCCAGCCCGACGACGTAGGCGTCGAGAAGGTCCTGCGCCGTCAGCGGGGCGGCGAGCGTCGACGCGTACGGGTCGGTGGCCGTCGGCAGCGTGACCCAGCCGGTGCGCCCGTCCGCTGCGGCGCTCGCCACTGCTGCGGTCGCGTCGTCGCGGTACCAAACCCGTTGCGTCCCGAGCGCCAGCTGCGTTCCACCCGCGGCCGTCTCGTTGCCGACGGCGGCCAGATCGCTGACCGGATTGGCGAGCTCGCGCTTCACGGCCGCCGCCCACGCGGTTTCTTTGACCGAGCCGGAGGCCGTCAGCGAGGACGAGAAGACCGGCATCGTCCCGAAGGCGCGCCCGTCTGCGCTCTGGGACCAGGAGGCGCCGACGTACTGCGCGAACATCCGCGCCGGGGCGTCCGGGTCGATCGCGACTCCACCGGCGTCCCCCTCGAGGGTGACCGCCCACGCGCCGGCGATGGGCAGCGACGCGGCGCCGTTGTCCTGCGTGCCGACCAGGAGGTGCCCGGGCAGCCGGGCGTGCTGGGCCAGTCGTTGCGCCTGGACCACGGCCAGACCTGTGTTGCGGGAGGCGAAGGAGCCGCGCGCCCCATCCGCGACGGAGCGGAAGACGCCGCCGTCGCAGGCCACCCAGACCGTCGCCGGGACCCCCGTGCCGACCCAGGCGACGTCGTGCACGTCGGGGTGCACGCCGAGCCCGACGAACTCGCCGCGCTGCATCCCGGACGGTCCCGCCGGCGCTGTCGGCCCGGGCGTCTCGGGGAAGGTGAGCGTGCCGGCCGGCCGCGTGACCTGGCCGGCGTACAGCGCGGCATTCCAGTCCGTTGTCCCAGAAGCCAACGATCCGCCGACCAGGATGAGGTCGCGCTGGGCGGCCTGGGTCGAGGGGTGACAGGCAATCGCGAGGTCGTAGTTGGTCTGGTCGGACGTCGCCCCGAACAGGTCGGACGGCAACCCGGTGACGATCTCGGCGGTGTCCGCGTCAACCCGCCACAGCCGCGGGCCGCCGGCGAGCATCCACACGACCGGGCGGGCCGGGTCGTTGCCCGCGGCGAGGACAGCGGCGCTCACCGGCTTGCCCACCAGCGCCGGGTTGGGGTCGACGGGCAGCGCCACGGGCGTCCAGTGCGTGCCGTCGGTGCTGCGGACCAGCTTGCCGGTCGCGCTGACCGCGTAGATGCGCTGCGGCTCACCGCCCAGGCCCTGCACGGTGACGACGTCGGACACCCATGTGGTGCCGAGACCCGCGTCGACGAACTCCCAGTGCGAGCAGTCACCCGTCGCAGGACGCCGGTACAGCCCGACGCTGGTCGCGGCCCACACGACGTCAGGGTTGACGCGGTCGAACGTGAGCCGACTGACCGCCTGGCCGGCCAGGTTCGTCGCCTCCAGCACCCACGGGTCGAAGGCGACGCCGTGGTCGAGCACCTGCTGGACGGGGCCAGTGGCTACCCGGATGCCGACGCCCTGCCAGTTCATGTAGTCGTTGACCACCGGGCTGAGCGGGCGCTCGCCGGTCCCGACGAGGACCAGGTCGTGGGCAGCGTCGACGAACCGGACTGCGATCGCGCCGACGGTCAGCGCGTTGCTGTCCCGCAGCCGGCCGGAGTCGTCTTTCGTGGAGGCGTAGAAGTCGAGGCTGGTCCAGCGGGTGCCGCCGTCCCCGCTGTACCAAAGGCCTCCGAGCGCCGAGCCCGCGTAGACCCGCTGACCGTCGTCGGACGCGCGCAGGGACCGCACCCGGCCGGCCACCCGCGGCCGCCCGTCCGCTTGCCCGGCCAGCAGCACCGACGGACCCAGCGGGGTCCACTGATTGGCCGCCGCCCCGGTCGGGTCGGGTGGGTTCGGTCGCTGGGTGACGTCGAGCGGCGGGACGACGACCCGCCGCGGCTCGCCGCCGGGGGCCTCGGGTTCGTGCTCGGTGGCAGGTCCGGCGGCCATCCAGGTCTCGGTCACGCCGTCCCCCCGGGGTCCTCCTGGACCACCCGGATCCAGCCCTCCTGCAGCGTTGCCGGCTGCTCGGGCAGGTAGGCGGTCTGCGTCGCCGCGGTGATCGGGTCGTCCCGCCAGGTGAGCGGGGTGTCCCGGCGGGTCCACGTCTGCTTGTCCCCGAGGCCGGTCACCAGCGGGAGCCGGACGACGGCGGGATCGACCAGCACAGGCCCGAACCGGAAGGACGGCGAAAGCCTCACGAGCGCGTCGTGGAACCAGTCGCGGGCCAGGGCGAGCGCCTTGCGCGGCAGCAGCCCGCTGGTCGCGTGCACCCGGCCGCCGGGGGTCATGAGCAGCGTGAGGCGGATCGTCTGCCCGGGCCGGGCGCCGACGTCGGTAGGGCCGAGCAGCCACGGGTGGGTGATCCGGGCCAACTCCGGGAGGTCCTGAGAGCCGCGCCCGAGCACGCCGAGCTGGCCGGCCAGCCGCCCGCTCGCCCGGGCATCCGAGCGCACCTCGGGGGCGACCAGGCGCAGCGCCGAGTAGTCGTCGTCCACGGCGTAGGCGATGAGTCCGTCATCGCTGCGGGTCAGCTCGCCAAGGCGGACCGTGACCGCTCGGACGGCGAGGTCGGCGTACGCCTGCGCCCGGGCGGCCCGGGCGGCCGCACCGGCGTCCCCGGTCCCGAAGTCAAGGGCGTCAATGTCGTCCTGGACGTCGAGGCGCAAGGTCGCCCGGACGACGGCGATCGGCCGGCCGACCAGTCCGGCGACCGCACCGGTGCCGACCGACCCGAGCGGGTCAACGGTCCACAACGTCGTGTCGACCACCCGCAGGAACGCCGAGAGCGCGCTCTCTTGCGGGGGCTGCGGCAGCGCGCGGGCCACGGCGTCGGCCTCGACGCAGCCAGCGGCCAGCCGGGTCACGTGCCGGGCCCCCGGGTCGTCGCCGGGGTCGGGGGGCTGGCCCGCCGGTCCGGGCCGACCGGGAGCTCCCTCCCAGAGCACCGCCCCGGTGAGCTCGTCGTGGATCAGCTGGCCGAGGGAGGTCCCTGCGGCGTCGAACACCTCCAGACCCTCGTCCACGTGGTCGGGCAGCAGCCATCCCGCGACCGGGCTGATCTCGAGCTCGGCGTGCTGCTGGTCGACGCGGGCCTCGACCTCGGGTGCCCCGTCGGCGGTCTGCGGGTCGACGAACCGGAAGGCCAGGCGCGCCGGGCGTTGGTAGCGCGGCGGGAGCCGCAGCGCCGGCGCCCCGGCGGGGTGCTGGAGCGCGGTTGCCACCTCGGTGGCGGCGAGAACGGCGTCCGGGACGTCGACGAAGCGGCCGAAGGCGTCCACGACCCGCAGCCGGTTCAGCCGGGCGCGCCCGCCCGCCAGCAGCAGCGCGGGCCCGACCGGCGACGGCTTGTTCGTTGGGGTGCCGTCGGCGGCGATCTGCACCCGGGACGCGTCCAGCGGGTCGAGCCCGAGGAGGGTCTCGCGGACGCCGGCGAGCGCGGTGGTCAGCACGTCGAGGCCGCCCGCGGCCGCTGACAGGCTCGCCAGCACCTGCTCGTCGTCCGCGCTGATCACGCCCTGGCTGACGAGGTCGCGCTGATGCTCGGCGGTGAGCCACGCGGTGATCTGGCCGGCCATGGCCCGCGCCGAGGAGGCGGCCAGGGCGGTCCGGCGGCGGATCGTGATCGGGGGCGGGAGCGTCCCGTCACCGTCATCGGTCCCGTCAGCGCCACCCCCGCTGCCGTTGCCGCCGTTGCTGTTTCCCGTCGCCGGCGCTGGACGCTCGAGGTCCACCGGGCCGAGGCTCCAGCGGTCGAGCCGGTCATCGACCGCGATCTCCAGCTCCCAGTCCAGCCACAGCGGCACCCACGGCTGGGCCCACCGGGTCACCCCGACGGGCGAGACGTCGACACCGTCGAGCAAGGACGCGCGGCGCAGCGGGTCACGAACCGAGTCGTCGATCTCACGGTCGGCGGTGCGCCCGGTCGGCGTCCTCGCGAACCGCAGGGCCGCCTCCGCGCGGAGCCGGTTCGCCACCGCCGTCCCCTCGACCCCGTAGGCCGCCGTCGCCCAGCCGGCGGCCTCCTGCCAGCGGTAGGGATCGGTGAGCGCGACCTCGCGCAACAGCAGGTCTACCTCCGGCGGGACGGCGCCGGAGCCGACCGTGGTCAGGCCGCCTGGGAGCTGCCCGCCGTCGAGCAGGCCGCGCAGCGACGTCACCACTTGGCTCGCGAGGCGGCAGGCCAGCCGCCCGTCGGGTGTGTACCGGCCGTCGAGACCGTGCCGTGGCGAGCGATTGGCGCCGCCGACGACGAGGGCCAGGTCCGCGGGGACGAAGGCGCGCGGTAGCGGGACGGCGACGTCCCGGAACGTCCGGGGCGTCCGGGGCGCGGTGCCCACGGTGCCGAGGCGGCCTGTGACGGCCCCGGACCGCAGCACGGTCGCGTCCTTCTGCACGAGCCGGACGGCGAACCGCGGTGGTTGCTTCGTCGTGGACCCGAGCGAGGCCCCCGCCGTGTCCTGCGGCGCCGACTGCCCCGCGGCCCGGTCGCCGGCGAGCACGTCTCCCTCGGCAATCCGGTCGGGGCGCTCGCGCAGCCCTGGCGCCAGCGCGGTGAACCCGGCCGCGTGGCGGTCCTCGTCGACGGCGGCCAGCCCGGCCGGGGCGTCGACGGAGCTGAGCAGCCCGGACGCGAACGCTCCAAGCAGCCGCTCGTCGGAGGCCCGCTGCTCGCCGGTGCCGTCGGCGAGCAAGGCGCCCAGGGCCCCGAAACCGTTGGGGCCCACCGCGATAGAGAGCGCGGCCTGCTGCGGCGCGAGGTCGATGAGCTCGGCCGGGTCGAGGCTGACGCCGAACACGCTGCCGTGCAGCATGCTCGCGTGTGGTGCCTCGGGACCGCGCGGCAGTTGCAGGATGGCGCCGTCCTCGATGAAGCGACGATCGACGAGGCTGACCTGGGCCGCCTCGGTGGCCCGCGTGGCAGCCACCCCTGCGATAGGTGCCGCAGCGTCTCCGGCCGGTCCCGCGGCCGACGCGGCGCCCGGGTGGCCGATGACTGCGGACGACGCCGCGCGCTCGGTGCCGGTGACCAGTCCCCCGACGCTCGCCGCCGGAGACTCCAAGCCGAGCAGGGCACGCCGGTCGCGGACCACGTCGCGGATGCCCGTGTCGTCGAGCAGGCCCTGCGGGTCCGGGCCCTGCCACTGCAGCCAGTCGAGCCGGGCGTGGTAGTCGCCGAGCGAGGTCAGCCCGTGTAGCGCGTCCAGCGCCGGATCGGACCACCACCCCGCGACGAGGTAGGAGAGCTCGGCGCCCGCCGCGACGGCCGGGTCGAGGTCGGACAGGTCGTCGTGGAAGGCGAACCGGTCGAGGACGGCGTCGTAAGTGGCGGCCCACGCCGGATCGCCCCCGGCGACGGCGGTGAGTTGCGCGCTGGCGACGATGCGCCGCCCGGCCGCCGACCTCGTGGCGCTGGGGTCGGGCGGCCCCGGCTCGGTCCAGCCGGCCAGGTCGTGGTGCTCGCCGCGATCGGCCTCCAGCACCCAGGACCGCACGGTGGTCGCACCGTGCAGCAACCGGACGACGACCCAGCGGTCCGGCAGCGCCGGCAGCGAGGTGGGGTTACCGGCCGGCACCGGGTCGCTCCGCACGCCGCCGGCGTCCCCGCGGGTCAGCCCGTCGGGCATCGCCCAGTGCAGGTGGACGCCGGGCTCGCGGGGGGTGCTCGCCCCAAAGGGCTCGGGCGGGCGCGGGAGCACGTTCTGCGGGTTCGAGCCCTGCGGTGCGTCGGGGACGACCGTCTCGGTCTGGACGACCTCGGTGTCGGCGCCGGCCGGCACGACGAGCGCCTGGACGTCGATCGGCACGAGCAGTCGGGTATCGCGCGGCAGGTCGGCGTCCCAGGTGCCGATCTGCAGGACGGACAGGTCCGCGCGGGCGAGTGCCGCGAATCGCGGGGTGGTCATCGCCTTCGCGATGGCCCCAGGGTCGGAGGTGGCTGCGGGGTTGACGGGGCTCATGCCACACCCCCGGCGTTCCACTGACGCAGAATCGTGATGCCGGTCGTCGGGCGGAACAGGTCCGCGTAGCCGAGGGGCACACCGCCCGTGCTGCCGCCGAGCTCTGGGTCGCCGAAGACCTGCCGGAACGGGAACTGCAGCATCTCCAGGGCGAACTCGGCGCTCGAGACGCCGTCGCCGTCGACGTCCGTCGTCCGGGTCTCCGGCTGCTGCGCGATCCGGCGGGCCAGCTCCCGCACGTCGACCACGCCCGGCGCCCCGGACCGGAACGGTACGTCGGCGGTCCACGGTTTCGCCGGGGGCGGCTGCTGCTTGTCCAGCCGCTGAGCCGTCGCCACGTTGCGCAGCGGGATCGTCGCCCCGGTCGTGCCGTCCTGGCCCGGCGTCAGGTCGACGCCGAACTGGATGCCCTGCCGCGGCTCCTCGACGTGGACGACCGCCGGGACGCCGTCGAAGAGCACGAGCAACACCGCGGGCGCGAGTCGCTCGAGGCGGAGCAGCCGCAGCCGCCGGGGATCGTCGTCAGCCACCTTCCCGTCGTCCGGGCCAACCTCCTCCCGGTAGGCGCGCACGTGCAGCCCGGGCCACCCGGAGACCGCGCGGGATCGCAGCAGGAAGCCGCTGATGGTGTCCGCCGGCGCCCGGCCCGGGGGGTCAGCACCGACCACCCGCTGCAACCGCTCCTGGGTGTCGATCTCGTTTCGGAGCTTGGCATGCAGCTCCTGCAGGTGCTCACGGTCTAGCGTCGTCACGGTGCTCACGGCCAGCGCGCCCTGGACGAGCATGTCCGACCACTCGCGGTCGACGTAGAAGAAGCGGATTGACTCCGGCGGCAGCAGGGCGCTGTCCGGGACCAGGTGCGCAAACGGCACCCCTTCGAGCAGCCGGACTCGGGCCAGCCACTCCAGGACCGCGGTGGGCAGGATGGTCCCAGCCGGGGCTGTGGCGACCTCGTTGCCGTGCCGGACGACGGCGTCCAGGGTCGCCTCGACCACGAGCGGGTTATCGAGGAAAGTCGCACGGTCCAGTGCCATCACTGTCCTCCTGGGTGCTGCCGATCGAGGCGGGCGAGCAGCTCGTCGAGCGCGTCGGGTTCGGCGCCCGGGGGGTGCGGGGCGGCGTCCGGGGCAGCCTCTGGCGCGGCGTGGGGGGCCGCGCCCAGAGCCCCGGCTGCCGGCGCGTGACCGGCCGGCGCCGCACCGCTGCCCGCAAGGGCCTGGTTCGCGAGGTCGATGGCGACCCCCGACGCCTTGGCCCGCAGCGGGGCGAGCTCGCGTGCCGCCGCCGCCGCGAGCTTGAACGGGTCGGCCAGCACCCCGGCAATCGGGACGTCGACGGGGACCCGTTGCGTCGCAGCCGGTTCGAGCAGCCCCCGGAGGGTGGCGACGTCGACTCCGAGCCCGGACGAAAGGACCTCCAGCGGGTCGGCGTCGTCCACGCCCTTCACCGACCGCGCCGGGTCCGTCAGCGGTCGCACCGGCCCGAGCCGACGCGCCGCGTCGGCTCCAAGGGCGGTGAGCAGCCCGCGGCCGGCGGCCGAACCCAGGGCCGTCACCACGGCGCCGTCCACGAGTCGGCCCAGGCTCGGCTCCCGGGCGAGCAGCGCCGCGGTACGGGCCCGCTCGAGGGCGTCCTTGCGCCACGACAGCAGCGCGGCTACCACGCTCGGCTCGGCTAGGGCGAGCAGGCGGCCGATATCGAAAGCCGTTGCGAGAGAGAGGTTCTCCCGCCCATCGGGGCCGACCCGGCGCACCTGATCGCTGGAGTGTGCCAGCGGCAGGCGGCCCGTGTCCGGGTCGGGCTGCTCGCGCCCGGCGGGCCGCGGCGTGAGCGGGCCGCGGTACCAGACGGTCGCGGTCTCCCCCTCGCGGCTCGTGTGGGTCAGCGCGACGTGGCCGGTGTCGAGCACCTCGACCGGCGGCCGGGCCGGGGGCGGCGGTGGCTTCTCGCCGGGCTGCTGGACGGGGGGCGGCTTGGGCGGCGTGCCGAGCATGCCGACGTCCAGACCCTGCATGAGGGACTGGAAGTCCCCGGCCCCAGTGCAGGTGAACTGCCAGTGCGCCAGGACAGGGAAGGTGAACTGGCGGGCCCCGGGGTCGATGATGCCGATCGGGACGACGTGCATGTCCCCGATGAGCTGCGCGGTGGACGTGACGACGGCCCCGGTCCGGGCGACGGCGCCCGCCGGCCCGGTCGCCGTCCGTGCCGACCACCCGTCGGCCGGCGACAGCGAGCGCACTCCCGACGCCGCGCCGGCCCCGATCGACAGGGCTTGCACCGCGCTGTGTCCCGCGGTCTGGACGCCCATGCCGCCGGTACCGCCAGCGCTGCGGTCGATGCTGCGCGCGTAGCTGGCCGAGATCGTGTCGTACGCGACGGCCTGCTCCGCGTAGACGTACGTGCCGGAGTACACAGGCACGGGCGGTGCGGGGTCGGGCAGCGCGTCGTACTGCCCCTCGAGCGATACCAGGCAGGCCTGGTATCGCACCCCCGGTTGGGGCAGCCGGTTCGCCAGGACGACGGCCATCCAGCCGTCGTCGTCTCCGAGCGCGAGCTCGGTGTCGGAGAGGTCGACGCGCCGCACGTGAGACAGCAGCGGCAGCTCGTCCTTGGCCGGGAACACCTGCCGCACAACGCGTTCAGTCACGACGATGCAGTCGCCCACCGTGGCGTCGTTGCGCCCGCCCAGCACCACTCCCGGCGTCACGCACTCGGCGATCGGGCGCGCTGTCCGCAGCTCGGCCTCGGCGTCGGCGAGGACGACGAGGGCCAGCCACGGGATGTCCCTCGGCAGCGTCGACGTCTGCGAGGGATCGCCGTCTAGCTCGCGCTCCCACGGCAGGGTGCGGCGCTTGAGCACGATCTGCGGCAGCCGGGAGCTGAACCCCCCCCTGCCCCTGGTTCGGGGGGAACGTCGACAGCACCTGGTCCGCAGGGAGGGAGAAGCGGGGGGCGGTCACCTCGAGATCGACGTCCATCGACTGGGTCGTGGCACTGGGCGCGCTCACCTGCTGGTCGGCGTGCACCTGGTAGGTGCCGGCGGGCAGCGGCGGGACGGCGTGACTGTGCAGCACGAACGTTCCGGGCGGGGGATTCTCGTCGGCCACGGCTCACCTCCGGGTGACGATGTCGGCGGTCGGGGCGGCGTCCTGCGACACCCAGATGAGACGGGCGGAGCCGGTCGGGACTGCCACCAGCGGGGCGACCGAAGCCGCAAGCCCACGCTCGCCGAGCAGCGCCACGAGGGAGGCGGCATCCCCGGTCGAGCCCAGCACCCCGGACAGGTGCACGTGCTCGCCCGCGTTGACGGTGACCTCGACGGCCGGGTCGCCGTCCGCCGGGCCTCTCGTCGGGCCGCCTGCCGGGCCGATGACGGAGTCGGGCTCCACGTCGAAGACGCTCACCGTGCGCGACCCGGCCACAACCACGGTCGGCGGCAAGGGCTGGCCGTCGGGTCCGGCGACCCGCCGGACGCCGGCCAGGGCGAGGTCGAGGGCATCGGCGCGACCGTCCTCGATCCGCTCGCCGGACTCCAGGACGACCGCGATGCTTGCCACGCCGACGGGCAGCCGGGTCGTGACCAGGGCCCAGCCGGAGACGGCCTGCGCGGCTGGCACGAACCCCGTCGCGACCGGCTGCCCGGCGCGCAGCGTCCGGACGGCGTTCGACCGGACGGTGCAGCCCGGACCGATCAGCGTCCCGGCCCCCATCTGCAGCAACGACGTGGTGGCGTGCCAGCCTGCGACACCGCTGAGCGGCCCAGCGCCGCCCACGACCCCGACCCGGTCGGTGCCCGGCGGCAACAGCAGTGTCCCGTCGCTCGCCCAGACGTCACGCAGCACGCGGCCACCGAGGTCCGCGACCACGATCCGGACCGGCAGGTCACCAGCCACCGCGAGCGCGGGCCGCTGCGGCCGGACGTCGTGCAAGGCGTTCGGTGCGGAAAGCACCGCCGCCTCCCCCGTCAGCAGGACGGTGCCGGTGCCGGCCAGCGCGGCCGTCGCGTCGTCCAGCCGGGCGGTGCGCCACGCCGGTGCTCCGGGGGCGCGGCGCAGCTCCGTGCCCGAGCCGGCCCGCCCGGTGTCGGCCGCCGTCCCGCTGGCCACGACGGTCGTCTGTTCCTGGCCGCCTGGCGCGCCGACCATGACCAGGCGCGAGACCAGCCGGGGGTCCAGCGACGACGTGACCTCGGCCAGGGTCGCTGGGACGACCCGCGCCAGGCCCGCGCCGCGGTCCCCGACGCTGAGTCGCACCCGGGGTTGGACGGCAACCGGCGGGGTGAGCAGCAGCGCTTCCAGCTGGAGCGGGTGCGCTGTCGTGTCGTCGGGCTCCCGCGGCGGGACCGGGTCGGCCGGCGGCACGTCCGGTGGGGCCGGCGGATCCACCGCCATCCCGTAGGTCAGCGGCGCGAGCTGGGGCGGGGCGTTGCGGGCCGTCGCGTAGACGGCCGCGCCGAACCGGGTCAGAGCCGCGCCCTGCGCGCCGCCGGTGAGCCAGGTGCGGGCCTGGTCCAGCACCGTGGCGACGCTCCCCGGGGCCCCGGCGACGAGGGCGGCCGCGGCGGCGACGTCCGGCGCGCGCTCGGCTCGCACGGCGGCCTCGGCCAGGAACGGCAGCTGGTGCCGGACGCCGACCTCCACCTGGTAGTAGTCGATCGGGACGGTGCCGGCCGGGATGTCGGCGTCGGCCTGCAGGTGCAGCCCGTTGACCGCGTCGACGGTCGACCCGGTGGGGACCGGTTTCGGCTCTGCCTGCGGTTGCGGGCCCCAGACTCCGGTCGGGAAGGCGCCGGTCGTGACGGCCGGCTGCAGGGCTCCGGCGTGGTCGACACCGCCTCCGGTGACGGTCACGGTCAGGGTCGAGGAGACCTGGCCCGTCTGCATCGGGCCGACCGCGAGGAACACCCCGAATGGCAGCGCGACGGCGCCGCCGGCCACGACGGCCGAGGTGGCGGCGGTGGTCGCGATCGACAGCTCGAACTCGGGCAGCACCAGGTAGGGATCGCCGGGGGCGCCGGTCGGGGGCTTGCGGTTGCCGTCGGTGCTCGGCGGTAGGACGCCGCGGCCGGGGGTCGCGACGAGGACGGCGGCACCGCCCGGGGCCAAGTACTTGGCGAGGAAGCTCGGCCAGTCCAGGGCCGGCGTCGACCGGTCGCTCCAGTCGCCGAAGCTGATCGTAGCGCTGGTGACGTCGAGGTCGATCGTCGCCTTGCCGCGGAATTGCGGCCCCTCGAGGACGACGTCCGCGTGCAGGTGCACCGACACGGTGATCCGGATATGCCCGAACCAGCCGAGGTCGATGTCGACGGTGACCCCGGCGCCGAGCTCGGCGAACGCCGTGACCTGGAAGTGGAACGGGTCGAAGTAGACGATCCCGTCGGCACCGAGGCGCAGGTACGCCCACAGCGGCCCCGCGGACAGCGACGCCTCGAACCGGGTGCCGGCCATGATGGCCTCGGAGGTCAGCGCGAAGTAGCTCTCGCCCTTGATGACGAGGATGTCGCTGACGCCCCAGACGTAGCCCAGGCGCGGCACGATCGGGTACCCGTCGCGGTGGAACGAGGGGTGGTACCCGCCGAGGGTGACGACGAACTCGCCGGCCTTGTCCCCGACGAACCACATGACGTAGGCGAAGCCGCCGGTGAGCCGGCAGTCCCGGGTCAGCAGGAACGAGTTGTCGGTGAGCTGGCCCTGGATCCACAGCACCCCCTCGCGGCTGGAGAACCGCACGAGGAGGGCGAGCTCGATCTGCACGAGGGGGAACTCGGGGGTGGGCAGGGCCGCGCGGGCCAGCCCGAGCAGGTTGATGTCGAGGCCGTCGCCGACGGCGACCCCGACGACCGCGATCCCCTCGACGAGCACAAACGAGGTGAACGACAGCCCGGCGGCGAACCAGAACGCGCCCCGGGCCGCCGGGAAGTAGGCCCGCAGCTGGTCCAACGCGTTGTCCGGGTCTGCCATCGGGCCCGACCGGTCGAGCGCCTGCAGCAGCGGGTAGGTCCCGAACTGGCCGAGGTCGGAGGGCAGGAGCAGCAGCCGGTTGATCCCGACGCCGGCTGCGAGCCCGGTGACGAAGAAGGCGGGGACGCCGCCGATCGGCGCGTTGACGGCGCCGTAGATGAACAGCGACGTGAAGTCGCCCTGGGCGTCGGTCACGACGGCATAGCCGCCGTAGGCGCTCAGCGCGTAGACCCCGAACCGGATCGAGATCATCCCGACGTAGTCGGGAGCGGCGCCCGGGCCCTTACGCAGGCCGCCGCTGATCGTCACCCCGCCGGTGTCCGCCGCGACGGACAGCCCATCGAGGCCGACCTCCCATGCGCGTGGGTCGTACGGCGCCGGGTCGCCCGGCGCCTGCGGCCAGCGCGCCCCGAGCGCGAGCCCGTCGACGGCGACGAGCAGCCCGAGCAAGCTGACCTTGCCGTCGACGAGGACGCGGGCGGCGACGATGCTCTGGCCGGCCTTGGTCACCCCGAAGCCGATTTGCTCGATGTACACCGGACCAAAGGACCGCTGCAAGGACACCCACCACGGGCCGCTACCGGTGCCGGCCCGCAGGTCGACCTCGACGCCGCCGGAGCCGTGCCGCTGGATGGCGAGCGCGGGACTGAAGGCCGGCCGTGGGGGCTCGCCGCCGCTCGCGGCGTCCCGCAGCACGCCGCTGGCGACCCTGTTCGTCCCGCCGTCCGCCGACCCGACCCCCACAGCGAGCCCGGTCAGCTCGAGCTGCCCGCCGGCGTCGGTGACCCCGCCGGCGGTCGTGGCCGAGAACAGGGTGTGGACGGCGACCGACTCCACGCGCAGGAACGTGTCTAGCAGCGGGCCGGACGACCGGCCGACCCGCAGGCCAATGCCGCGCACGACGAGCCCGAAGAATGCCTCGGGCTCGCCGGCAGCGACCCGCAGCAGCTCCAGCGTGAGCCCTGCGGCGCTGGCGGTCCCGGTCACCCAGGAGTCGTCCACCTCGAAGTCGAGCGTCACGTCTTCGGAGACGAGCTGGAACCGCTGGCCGGGGGGCAGCGACACCGAGAGGCCGTACACCTGCCCGCCCTGCCCGTCGTTGCGCTCGACCCCGCGCACGACCAGTGGCGCGATCGGCAGCGCCGGACTGTGCCCGGCGACGTTGGCCGCCAGGCGCAGCAGCCGGGTGAACAGCTGCGTCGGGTCGAGGGCGCCGTCGTCGAACGCCGTGCCGGTCAGGACCACGCCGTCCAGCAGGTCCTGGACCTTCGGACCACCCAGGACGACGTGCTGCAGCAGGTCCTGCACCTCCTGCGTGGACAGCGCCAGGTCCACGGCGATCGGCAGCACGAGGTCGGTGAGCAATTCGGCGAGCGGCCCGCCGACCGCCTCGACACCGAACGCGGCCGGGGGACCGAAGCGCAGGACGCCGAGCACCTCGCGACCGCCCTCCAGCGCCAGTCCGGCTGCGACCCGCGCGCCGCCGGCCGGAGCGCTCCCGACCGCCAGGGTGGCGACCGGGGAGAGAGTGAGGGGGCCAAGGTCGAGCCCTGCGGCCGGGTCGACAGCGAAGGAGACATGGCCGTCGAGCAGCCCCGAGGCGTCGGCGCTGACCCCGAGATCGAGGGTGGCGCCGGTCAGCGGTCGCAGGCCGGTCAGGGTCGCCACGACCTTGGCCCCCTCCGGGAGGCCGCCGCCGTCGGGGACGGTCATCCGCAGGCCCAGGGTGCCGGCGGCCGCTGTGCGCGTGACGACGAGGTCGTCGCCGTCCGGGACAATGGTCCAGCCCGGGGGCACCGTCGGGGCGAGGAAGTCCACCAGCGCCTGGACGGCGTCCGCCAGGACACCGCGGCGTAGCCGTTGGGCCAGCTGCGGGCCGGGATCGGCGGCGAGGGCCGTGAGCTCGTCGGCCGAGAACGTGTCGGCCGGGCGCAGGCCGAGGGCGTCTCCCAGGGCGCCCACCGCGACCCCCACGTCGTGGGCGGGATGGGCAGGCGGCAAGCCCGCGACGGCGTCGAGGACGTACGGCAGGGCTGCCGTTGCCGCCGACGCGAGGGCGCCGCCGAGCGCCGCCAGCCCGGGACCGTTGGGCAGCAGCGCCAGGTCGATCCCGGCCGACGGGACGAGAAGGCGGGCAGTCAGTCCGGTGCTGCCGACGGTCACGGTGAGGCGGCCGGAGGTCGCCAGCGGGTCGGCGCCGGGCACGCCGAGGTCGACCGAGATGGCCGGCGCCGCGGGCCGTCCTCCCCCGCCGAGCTCGACGCCGACGCTACCCGCGATGCGCAGGCCCACATCCGCGACCGGCTCGTCGAGGCGCAGGGCGAGCGTCGTCCGGGCGCTCGCGGTGGTGGCGGCCAACTCCAGGCCGTACGGCAGGGTCCACGCGCCGGGCCGCGGCTGGGGCAGGCCGAGCACGGCCCCCGTGGCGTCCACCAGTCCGGCGACGTCGGCCCCCTCCAGCCAGTGCACCGGATCGGCGATGAGACCAATCGGGAGCGTCACGCGGGCGGTGTCTCCGGTGCCCTCCAGCAGGCCGAGCGCCGTGAGGAGGGGGTCCACGAGGGCGACCGCCCCGGCCTGCAGCGAGCGCAGGAACGAGATCCCGGCCCAAAGGACAGCCGAGGGCGCGAGGGCCACCAGCCAGTGCCCGAGAGCGGCGGCGTCCAGGGCCGGCGCGAGCCGGACGGAGGCCGGCAGCACCGAGCCGCCGCCCTCCCAGCGGACGACGACGCTGGCCTGCGCGCCGCCGGTCACCTCCAGTACTGGCCGCCCGGAACGGCTTGTCGCCGAACCGAATGCGAGGGTCAGCGACCCGGACAGGGCGCGATCGGTCGCGAGGTCCAGCTGGCCGCCGACTTGGACGCCGAGCGGCGACGACAATCCGGCCACGGCGACCGAGACTGCGCCGCTCGCGAGGTCGACGTCCAGCTCGGCGCCGCTCACCGTGACCCGCACCCGGGTCGGGGCGTCGGAGGAGGGCGCGGGCGCGCCGACCAGCGTCGCCACCGCCGCGGCGAGCCTCGGCGCCGTGGCGGCCGCGGTGACGTCGCGCAGGAGCCCGGCCGGGTCGACCAGGAGCCGGCGCAGTCCGTCCGCGGAGAACGCGAACGCCGACCCCGGATCGCTCAGGCCGAGGGCGGTGAGCAGGCCCGTGACCTGGGCCGTCGCCGCCGAGGCGGACGCGGCCAGTGCCGAGCCCACCCGCGACAGCACGACCAGTGCCTCCGGGACCAGCGGCCCGGCGGCGACGTCGCTGTGGCTGAGTACCCAGCGGGTCCGGCTCACGCCGAAGACCTCCGCCTCGTGCAGGATCACTCGGGCGCTCGCGTCGCCGCCGTGGGCGACGTCGACCTCGAGACTCGCACGTCGCACGGACGGGTGCCGCGCGACGTCCGCCGGTCGCCTCGGGTCGGGCCCGCCGACGAGCCAGCCGCCCGCCCGGCCGAGCTCGACGCGCAGTCGCAGCCCCGGGGCGGCGGCGTCTGAGAAGGCCTCGCGGGTGAGCGCTAGGCTCGTGCGCAGGCTGAGCTCGCCGAGTGCGGCGGGAGGCGCGACGGTAACGGCGACGCCGAAGTGCAGGACGCCGTCGTCCGCGCCGCCCCCGGCTCCCGGGTCGGGCGCGGGGCCTTGGTCGGCGGCGTCCGCGGTCTCGACGGTGCTCTCATACGCCTCCTGGAGGGCGCGCACGACCAGTCCGGTCGTTGCGGAGCGGGCCGAGTCGGCCCCGCAGACGCCGCGCACGCACCAGACCGGCAGGTCGGCCGGCAGCGCCGGAACCGTCCCGGGCGGGACGAGGTCGGCCAGCGGCGAGGTGGTCGCGTCGTACGCCTGAGTGAGCGGTGCAAGCAGGCCGCGGCCGAGGGTGACGGCCGCGACCTCGGTTTCGTCGACCGGAGGCAGCAGGCTGCGCAGCAGCTGGACGGCGCCGGCGACCGGCTGCACCTCCAGGACGTCGAGCCCGATCCCGGCGTGCGGCGTCCCGACGGTGACCAGCGTCGCGACCAGCCCGCGGGCGGCGACCTCGACGGCGGCGTGCCCCGCCGACCCGACCCCGACGAGTTGCACCCCGCTCCCGTCGACCGCCGCGGTCAGGGCTGCCGCCACTGCGGTGATGGCCCGGGCCAGCCGGTCGGCCTGGCGGGTGGCGCCGTCCTCGCCGGCCGCGGCCGCCGCGGCCGCCCGCCCGGGCAGGCGGACCAGCCACGGACCGGTTCCCGACCGCAGTCCTGCATCGTCGAACGCCTCGGGGACCAGGCCCGCCGCAGTCCAGTCCAGGACGTGGTCGTCCGGGATGCCGGCCCACGCGGACGGCCCGAGCGGGCCGACCGCGATCACCGTGCCGGCTTCGAGCCCCACTCCGGTCAGCGCGGCGAGGTCGATCGCGGGGAACCGGTCGGCGGTGAGGTCGGGCACGTCGACGAGGACGGCTCCCGGCAGCACGGCGTCCGCGGCCCGCACCAGCCCGTCGGTCCCCGTCCAGCGGGCGACGAGGCCCTCCAGGCCGGCGGCCAGGTCGTCCCGGCCGGTGAGCGCGTCGCGCAAGTCGGGGGCTTGCGTCGCGGCGTCGAGCAGCGCGACGAGCAGGTCCGCCCCCGTCACGGTGGAGGCGCGCGCGGGGTCGAGCGCGGCGAACAGGGCACCCGGCCGGAAGGCGTCGACGACGGGTTCCAGGTCGCGGCCCCACAGCAGCACCTCGGCGCGCAGCGCGGCGTCCACCTGGCTGCCCACGAGCGGCAGGGCGAACGGCGAGCGCGCCGTGCCGTGACCGGTGATCACCCCCGCGGGCAGTCCGGGGACGCTCTCGCCCGTGAGCAGCAGCGCGACCCGGCGACCGATCTCGGCGAGCTTGCCGTCGGCGACCAGCTCGCGGGCCCAGGCCTTCAGCGTGCCGACCGGATCCGCGACTAGCTCTTCCAGCGGCAGGTCGGGCTCCCCCGAGCCGCCAACCAGCCCCCGGGCGGCCGCCGTGCGGGGCAACCAGCCGGTGAGGTCGGCGAGGTCGACCGCCCAGCTGAACCCGGCGCCGACCAGCACGTGCCCGGCGAGCAGCTCCAGGGCGCGCCAGGGGACGGTTCCGGTGAGGGTCCCGTCGGGAGCGAGCGTGGGCAGGGTCACCGGCACCGACTCGCCGTCGATCACGGCGGCCAGGCCGGGTGCGACGAGGCCGGCGCTGAACGCTGAGCCCGGCGCCCACCCCAGGCCGACCCCGATCCGGTCCGCCACGAGCGCGGTCGTCTCGTCGCCGATCCGCAGCGGGATGCCGCCGCGCGCTCCCAGGGCAAGCGCGGCACGCAGCGCCGGCAGGGCGTGGCCGCCGCTGCCGTCGAGGGCGAGGTCGACCAGCTCCGCCGTCAGGTCGAGGTCGACCGTGGGGCAGCCGCCGCCGAGATCGACCACGGCGTGCTGGACGCCGATCCCCAGGTGCAGGTGCTCCGGGGCGCTGCCCTGCGTCCATGCCAGTACGGCCACACCGTCGGCGAGGGTGACCCGCCACGGGCTGTCCGCAGTCCCGTCCCCCGTGATGGCGACGTCGACGCCGGTGCTGCGCAGCAGCTCCCGCAACGGTTCGAGCAGCAGCGGGTAGCGGTCGCGGGCCTGGGCCAGCGCCGTGCGGTGGTAGCCCACGAGGGCACCGACGGGGTCCGCGAGCAGCGCGGGCAATCCGACCACCGGGACCGTCCACGGTGCGCCGGCCCCCACGTCCGGGGCCCGGACGCCCAGCAGCACAGTGACGAGGTCGGCCGCGGTCCCGAGCCGGGCGAGCACGGCCGCGGCGAGCCCGTCGAGGGCGCTGCTTGCGACGTCCGCCAGGGTCTGCGGGTTGGTCAGGTCCAGCACCGGGTAGTCGTGCGTGGCGATCGTGACGTCGTGCGCGGCGAGCACGAGCGCGGGACGGCGCGACCCGTCGAGAGTCAGCCCCGCGCGCAGCGACCCGAGCTTGACGACCTCGGGCGTGCCGAGGTCGAGCAGCAGGTCGGCGGGGGCGGCGATCACCGCGTGACCGATCCGGCCCGAGACCTCGATGTCCGGCAGGGCAACTGCGGTCGGGGCCGACCCCAGCGTGATCTGGACGGGGGTCGCCGAGGCCTCGAGCCGGCCTACGGGGGTGCCGGTCGCGTCGATGTGGGCCTGCACGCCGAGCTCGACCTGGGGCCGGGCGTCGGGGGTGCGCGTTACGGTCACGACGGCTGCGAGGTGGACGCCGCTCGCCAGGGCCCAGTCGAGGCGGGCCTGGCTGCCCAGCGCGTCCGGGCCGGTCGACCCGCTCGCCGTTGCCCCGTGGCCGACCAGGGTCCCGAGGTGCTCGAGCCACGCGGTGACGGCCTGCTGGTCGGCGAGCAGGGAGTCCAGCCAGGTGCGCCAGGCGCTCGCGCCCGAGGTCACGAGGTCGACGACCGGCAGCACCGGGATCCGCGGGTCCGCGCCGATCCCGACGAGGGCCAGCAGCTCGGCGAGTTCTCCCGAGGCGGCCCCAACAGATCGCTGCACGAGACCGGCCAGCAGCGAGATCGCCTGGTCGGCGAGGTCGCCGGCCGCGGAGTCGAGCCCGACATCGTGCGGTGCGGGCTCCCCCGGCAGCTGGAGGCCCTGCAGGGTCACGGCCAGATGCGGATCGGTGCCGCCCGTGGTCACGTCGGCGTGCAGGGCGATCCCGGCGAGCGCCGGGTCACCCGAGTGTGCGGGCTCGGCGTCCAGGCGGACGTCGGCGTCTACCTCGATCCGGCCGTCCCCGGTGGCGAAGGTCAGCGTGGCGTCGCCGGACGCCGGCACCGCGACGAGTGGGACCAGCACCGTGACGTGCGAGACCGGCGCCGGCGAGGACGTCTGCAGGCGCGCCCCGACGCCGATGGTCGTGACCTGCGCAGAGGGTGCGACGACGCAGTCGAGCTCTACACCGCCGTGCGACACCAGCGGGATCCAGTGCCTCCCCTGGGCGTCGACCGTGACCGGGTTGCCCTGGCCCAGGAGGGCATCCGCGGCGCGCAGGAGCGCCGCCCGCTGGTGCTCATCCCGCAGCGCCCGGGAGACCTTTGCTCCCGGATCGGCGAACCAGCTCGGGTCCAGCTGGTCGTCCGCGCCGACGAGGCCGACGGCGGTCGCGAGGTCGGCGAGGGGTCCGAGGCCCTCGACGCTGACGGTCACGACGCCGTCCGGTCGAACGTGTGCCGGGCCTGCGGCAGGACGGTGAGCCCGTTCGCGGTGGCCGTGAGCGCCGCCGGCAGCAGGGGCTGGTTCTGGTCGTCGACCCCAGCCGCGGCGGCGATCCCGGCGACGCTGTGCACGAGGGCCTGCCAGGCGACGCCCTGCAGATGGGTCCCCCAGCGCTGGACGATGAGAGCCGGCCCGCGCGGCACGGTCTCGGTGCCGACGACGAACCCGAGCGGCGACCCCGGGCCGCCGAGCGCGAACGGGACGCTGACCTGGACGTCGCCGGTCTGTTCGGTGAACACCTCGATCCCGACGATCGCGAATCCGTAGGTGAGGATCAGCCGGACCGTGCCGGTGTGCACGAGCAACTCGTCGTCCCCGCTGGTCCACACGACGTCCCCGGAGGCGGGCGTCGTCCCGCCGGCCACCGCCAGGCTGAAGGCGACCCCGAAGACCTTGGCCGCCTCGTCGGGCGTGATGTCGATCGGGGCACCGACCCCGCCCGGGGGCAGCGGGTGCGGGAACGCGTCCGGGCAGCGCTCGCGGACGCCGGCGACGAGCTTCTCGCACTCATTAGTCAGCGTGGAGCTTGTTAGTGCTGACACATGCTCTTGCGCCGCACGGATCAGCCATGCAGGTGAATTCACACCCGTCTCCGCTCATGTTGGCGGACTCCTTGGACGGCGAGGGTAGTTGACGCTACCACCGCCCGAATCATGCAGACAATACGCATTTCCCTCCTTTCTCGGGTGTCTGCAGGCGTGAGCAAGTACGCAAATCAAGAGTCTGCTGACGCCCCTTCTGATACGGGGACTGGTTGCGTCCGCCGGTGGTGTTTGATCCGCGCGCTGATGCGCGTGGCGTCGTGAGGCAGGGTGTCTTGCAAGATCAAGGTCGGTCGGGAATGCCGCGCTGGCCCGGAGTCGGGTTGGATGTCCGGGTTCGGGCTGGGGTGGACGCAGTGCAGGCACGGTCTCGGTGATCATGTCGAAGTCCCATGAATACTTGGTGAGTCCGTGCCTGCTCCCGCATCTTCCCTCATGCCCTCCGTGCTGGACCAACTGGCCCAGGCCGTTGCGCCGGCCCCGCTGACGGACGCGCTGTGCCTGTCGGAGTTCCTTGACCTGGTGCCCGACCCGCGAGGTTTTCGCGGGCGTCGTTACCTGTTGTCCGCGCTGGTGGCCGCGGCCGCGGCGAGTGTCCTGGCCGGCGCCCGCTCGCTCACCGCGATAACAGAGTGGATGACTCTGGTGGCGAAGTCGGCTGACGGACCTATGGGAAAGGGTGGTCGATCCGCTGAACGGCGGTGCTTGCCATCGGCGTTGGGGGTTTCGCGTGTTGCGTCCGGTGGATGTTGCGCCGATTCCGGAGGCCACGGCTGCTCTGGCGTGGCGGGTGCATCCGCGTGGGACGGACGAGATGCGGGCCCGCGACGCGCTGGGCCCGCTGTTCACCGACGCCGACTTCACCGCCAGCCCACTGGCCGGGATGTACCCCGATCTGGGGCAGCCGGGGCTGTCGGGCCTTGTCCCTGTGGGGTGGACACCTGTTCGTGTTGTTATGCGGCGAGTGTCAGGGTAGCTGACTGCTGTTCGTAGGCGATCGGTGCCTGCTGTCCGTTCGCCGAGTGTCGCAGGCGGGTGTTGTAGCGGGTGGTCCAGCGGAAGACGGCCAGGCGGCAGGCGCGGGCCCCGTCGAAGCGGCGGGCGCCGCGGAGCGTCTCGCGTTTGAGGGCCGCGTTGAAGCTCTCGGCGAGCGCGTTGTCCGCGCTCGTGCCAACCGCCCCTATGGACTGTCGCACCCCCAACTCAGCGCACATTTCCGCGAATTGTCGGGAGGTGTACTGCGCTCCGTGATCGCTGTGGAAGACGGCTCCGGCCAGACTGCCGCGGGTCACGGCGGCTGCTCGGAGGGCGTCGGCGACCAGCGAGGTGCGCATGTGGTCGGCGATCGACCAGCCCACCAGGCGGCGCGAGAAGCAGTCGATCACCGTCGCCAGATACAGGAACTCGCCGTCGCCCACCGGCAGGTAGGTGATGTCGCCGACGTACTTGGTGTTCGGCGCGCTTGCGGTGAAGTCGCGCCCAAGCAGATCCGGCACCGGCGTGGCGGACGGTTCGGGCACCGTGGTGACCTGGCGCTTGCGCAGCCGCAGCCCGGCGATGCCGAACTTGCGCATGACCCGTCCGACACGCTTGTGGTTCACGCGCTCACCGTCGTCGCGCAGCTCGGCGGTGATCCGGGGCCGGCCGTAGGTGCCGTCCCACTCGGCGTGCACGGCCCTGATCCGCTCGGCGAGCGCGGCGTCCGCCCGCTCACGCGCGGCCCGGGCCTCCCGGCCGGCCCGCCATTTGTAGAAGCTGGAGCGGGCGACCTCCAGCACATGACACAACCGCTTCACGCCCCAGGCGCGGTGGTGGTCCTCGATGAACTTGAAGCGGTTCACCAGTTCATCTCGGTGGCGAAAAACGGCTCTCCTGCCGCATGTGTGGGTGCCCTGACCTGCCCTGATACGGGAAACACGCCGTCTCCTGCCAGGCTTGAGGTCTCGAGGCTCAAGTTGGATCAAGCAGGAAAACGGCGTGTCCCTCTTCAGGA
>NZ_JBITGJ010000099.1:0-25648 GCF_044456925.1 Streptomyces sp. NPDC050743 | reverse complement strand
CCGCACTCCACAACCTTAAGCTCGACATCCGGTAAACGAAGCACCCCGCGCGGGGCAGCAGTTTCCTGCCCGCATTACGTGATGGCTCTTAGGCGACGGTGCACTCTCCGTCCATGGACCTCCGGCGCAGGTCAGGCGTAGAACCGGGACAGGCTCTGGAGAACCGCGGCGGGCTTGGTGCCGTCCTCCACCTCGATCGTGCCGTCGACGGTGATCTGCAAGCCGCCGGGCACCTCTTCGACCGAGCTGAGGCGGGCGGCGAGCCGGATGCGGGAGCCGGCCTTCACCGGCGCGGGGAAACGCACCTTGTTCAGGCCGTAGTTGACCTTGGTGGTCACGCCCCGCACGTCCAGCAGTTCGGTGAAGAGGGGTATGAAGAGGGACAGGGTGAGGTAGCCGTGCGCGATCGGCGCGCCGAAGGGGCCCTGGGCCGCCCGCTCCGGGTCGGTGTGGATCCACTGGTGGTCGCCGGTGGCGTCGGCGAAGGTGTCGATGCGCTCCTGCGTGACCTCGATCCACTCGCCGGCGCCGAGGTCGCTGCCGGCGAGCTTCTTCAGTTCGTCCAGGCCATTGACGGTGATGCTCATAAGGTGCCCTTCGGTTCAGGGTGTCGGGGTGCCGTAGCGGTGGCGTACCCGGGACTTGAGGAGTTTTCCGGAGGCGGTGCGCGGGAGTTCGTCCGTGACGACCACCGACTTGGGGATCTTGTACTTGGCGAGCCGCCCGGTCAGCGAGGCCAGCACCTCGTCCGGGTCGAGGTCGGCTCCCGGGGCGGGGACGACGACCGCGCGGGGCACCTCGCCCCACTTGTCGTCGGGGACACCGATCACCGCGCACTCGGCGATACCGGGGTGGGCGAGGAGGAGGTCCTCGATCTCGGCGGGGTAGACGTTCTCCCCGCCGGAGATGATCATGTCCTTGATCCGGTCGACGATGTGCACGTAACCGTCTTCGTCGACCCGGGCCGCGTCCCCGCTGCGGAACCAGCCGTCCGCGAAGGCGGCCTCGGTCTCTTCCGGCAGTCCCCAGTAGCCGGCCATGACATGCGGTCCGCGCACCACGACCTCGCCGGTCTCGCCGACGTCGACCGGGGTGAGGTCGGGCCGTACGACCCGTACGTCGCTGAAGAAGTGCGGTACGCCCGCCGAGCCCGCCTTCTCGACCGCGTGCTCCGCGTCGAGGAAGAGCGTGCCGGGCGCGGCCTCGGTCATGCCGTAGCCTTGGAGGAAGGTGAGGCCGCGCTGCTGGTAGGCGGCGATGAGCGGGGTCGGCACCGGTGATCCGCCGCAGGTCAGGATGCGCAGGGACGACAGGTCGGCGTCCGCCCAGCGGGGGTGCCTGGCGACCTGGTCGAACATCGCCGGCACCCCGAACATGAAGGTGATCCGGTGCCGTTCGATCAGGTCGAGGGTGGTCTCCGGGTCGAAGGCCTCGACCAGGACGCAGGTGCCGCCCTTGAGCAGCACCGGCAGGGTCAGCATGTTGAGGCCCGCGGTGTGGAACAGCGGTGCGGAGACCAGGGCGCGTTCGTCGGCGATCAGGTCGTGGTCGACCAGGACGTTGACGGCGTTCCAGATGAGGTTGCCGTGGGTGAGCATCGCGCCCTTGGGGCGGCCGGTCGTCCCCGAGGTGTACATGATGATGCAGGTGTCGTCGGGCGTGACCGGTTCGTCGATCGGCTCGTCCGACGCGGCTGCCAGGGCCTGTTCGTACGCGTCACCGATCTCGATGCGGGTCCGTACGTCCGTCTCACCCGGGAGTCCCGCGACGAGTCCGGCGTGTGCGGGGCCGTGGACGAGCACCTTGGCGCCGGAGTCGGCGAGTTGGTAGGCGATCTCGGGGCCGGCGAGGCGGGTGTTGAGGGGGACGAAGACCGCGCCGAGGGTGCCGGCGGCGAACAGTGTCTCCAGGTAGGCCGGGTGGTTGGGGCCGAGGTGGGCGATGCGGTCGCCGCGCCGGACGCCCCGGGCGCGCAGGGCGTGGGCGAGGCGGGTGACCCGTGTGTACAGGGTGCGGTAGTCGGTCGGCCGCCCGTCGTGGATCAGGGCCGTGCGGTGCGGGGTCTTGCGGGCCCGGCGTGCGGGCCACGACCCCAGTCCCTCGTTGCGCATCTGACACCCCTTACGGTTTCGTCAGTCCGAGCAACCGGGCCGCGTTCTCCTTGAGGATCTTCGGCCTGACCTCGTCCTTGATGGACAGCTTCGCGAAGTCGGCCAGCCACCGGTCCGGGGTGAGCACCGGGAAGTCGGAGCCGAACAGCACCTTGTCCTTCAGCAGCGTGTTGGCGTACTGCACCAGCTGCGGCGGGAAGTACTTCGGCGACCAGCCGGAGAGGTCGATGTGCACACCGGGCTTGTGGGTCGCCACCGCCAGGGCCTCGTCCTGCCAGGGGAACGACGGATGCGCCAGGATGATCTTCAGGTGGGGGAAGTCGGCGGCCACGTCGTCCACGTGCAGCGGGTTGGAGTACTTCAGACGGATGCCGCCCCCGCCGGGAACGCCGGCGCCGATGCCGGTCTGGCCGGTGTGGAAGAGCGCGATGGTGCCGGTCTCCTCGATCACCTCGTACAGGCCGTACGCCACGGAGCGGTCGTTGGGGAAGAAGCCCTGGATGCTGGGGTGGAACTTGAAGCCCCGTACCCCGTACTCCTCGACGAGCCGTCGGGCCTGCCGCACGCCCGCCTTCCCGCGGAAGGGGTCGATGGAGGCGAACGGGATCAGCACGTCGGGGTGGGCGGCCGCGGCCTCGGCGACCTCCTCGTTGGGGACGGGCTCGGTACCGGTCGCGGACTCGGCGTCCACCGTGAAGACGACGGCGGCCATCCGCCGCTCACGGTAGTACGCGGCGATCTCCTCCAAGGTGGGCTTCCGATTGCCCTCGACCTTGAAGTAGGCGGAGGAGGCGTCGTGCAGGTCGTTGTCCAGGGAGGAGTGGCCCTTGGAGGACACCTCCGCGTGGGTGTGGACGTCGATCGCGACCAGTTCGTCCGGTCTGCGTGCGGATGTCATCACGCCTCCGGGAGCTTCGGGGCGGGGATGCCCACGGTCTGCGGCTCGGCGCCGACCGAGGTGGGCCAGGCGTCGGCCAGGGAGTCGGGGGTCCAGCCGCCGTCGGCGTAGGCGGTCCGGATCTCCTGCGGATGTGACCACAGTGCCACCTTGTCGCCGCCGATGCCGATGCACTGACCGGTGATGCCGCGGGCGGCCCCGGAGGCCAGGAAGGGGACGAGGGCCGCGCAGTCCTCGGGGGTGCCGAAGCCCTCCCCCTTGCGCAGGAACGCCGGCAGCGGTGCACCGTTCCTCATCGCCTCGACGTACGGGGCGAAGGCGGGGATGGTCTCGGTCATCGCGGTCGCCGCGACCGGCACGATCGCGTTGACGGTGATGTCGGCGCGGGCCAGTTCCATGGACCAGGTGCGGGCCATCGCGGCGATCCCGGCCTTGGCGGCGGCGTAGTTGGTCTGGCCGAAGTTGCCGCGCTGCCCGGCCGGGGAGCCGACGAGGACGAGCGTGCCGCCGTCGCCCTGCTCGCGCATGCGGACGGCGGCGGCGCGGGCGCAGGTGAAGGTTCCCCTGAGATGGGTGGTGATCACCGCGTCGAAGTCGTCGTCGGTCATCTTCCACAGCACCTTGTCGCGCAGGATGCCCGCGTTGGTGACCAGGATGTCGAGCCGGCCGAACTCCTCGACGGCGCGGTTCACCAGCCGGTCGGCGGCCTCGGAGGTGCCGACCGGGACCACCTCGGCGACGGCGGTGCCGCCGGCCTCGGTGATGGACTTGACGGCCTGCTCGGCCACGGCTTCGTCGATGTCGTTGACGACCACGGACGCGCCGTGGGCGGCGAGGGCGTGCGCGTAGGCGAGGCCGAGGCCCCGGCCGCTTCCGGTGACGACGGCGGCCTGGCCGGTCAGATCGATGGTGGGCACGAGCGATCCCTTCGCATGGGGTGGTCGTGGGGAGATCGAAGCTAAGAGCAATAATTGTTGTCGTCAATAGTTGTTGCCGACCTTCTGGTGCGTCATGCTGGACTCCGCACGCGAGAAGCCATCCCCGGCGATGCCGAGACCGGCGCCCCGGGGACCGAGACCAGGGAGCCCGCCATCGCCCGTCAGCACATCGAGGACCCGTCCCCCATCGACGCCGACGAGCCGTGGATGCGGGCACTGCACGCGGACACGGGCTATCTGCTGTATCGGCTGGGCCTGCGCTCGGGTCAGTTGTTCAACGCGTCCCTGCAGGAGTCGGGGCTGCGGCTGCGGCACTACGCCGTGCTGCGCTTCCTCGCCACCACCGAGGGCGCGCTGCAGCGCGAGCTCAGCGCCCGGCTCGGCTACGACCCGAGCGCGATCGTCGGTCTGGTGGACGACCTGGAGAAACTGGGCTTCGCCGAGCGCCGCCCCGCCCCGGAGGACCGTCGCAGCCGCATCGTCGTCCTCACCGAGGACGGCCGGGCCTTCCTCCGCGACACGGACCAGGCAGGTCAACGCGTGACCGACGAACTGCTCACCCCGCTCGACCCCGCCGAACGGGAGACGCTGCACGCCCTCCTGCTGCGCGTCGTCGACAACGGGCTCGCCTGACCCTTCGGTCGTCGCGTGTATGCAGGGACGAGGCCTCGTAAGGTATCCGCGTGACCGGTCCTGTCCCCCGCCCGCAGTCCCTCCTGCTCAGCTTCCTCGGCGACGAGGTGCTGGGCCGCGGGGTGTGCGTGTACACGGGGAGCGTCATCGAGGTGTTCCGGCGCGCCGGCGTCGGAGAGCAGGCCACCCGGTCCACCCTCACCCGCATGGTCGGCCGCGGTCTGCTCAGCCGCCGGCGCGAGGGCCGGCGGACCTATGTCGGCCTCACCGACCGCTCGGAGGCGATCCTCCGTGACGGCGAGCGGCGCATCTGGAAGACGGGCGCGGTCAACCAGGACTGGGACGGTACCTGGACCCTGCTCGGCTTCTCGCTGCCGGAATCATGGCAGCGCCAACGGCACGACCTGCGCTCCCAGTTGGCCTGGGCCGGCTTCGGTGCGCTGTTCAGCGGGCTGTGGATCGCGCCCGGCGAGGTCGACGTCTCCGGGATCGTCGCCGAGTTGGGCCTGGAAGCGCATGTGAAGGTCTTCCGGGCGCACGCGGACGCCGGCATGGACATCGCCGAGATGATCGACGACACCTGGGACCTGGATGAACTGGCCGCTCACTACCGGGAGTTCGTGACGTCCTGGCGGCCGTACGCGTCCGGTGGCGCGGACCTGGCCGCCGAGGACGCCCTCGCGCTGCGCCTCCGGCTGACCGCCGAGTGGCTCCAAGTGATTCGCGGCGACCCCCGGTTGCCCGTACGCCATCTGCCGGCGGACTGGCCGGCGGCCGCGGCTGAGAAGACGTTCCGCGCGGCCCACTCCCTGCTGGAAGCGCCCGCCCGGGACGCGGCGCGCCGGCTGATCGAGACGATTCCGGCGGTCTAGCACCGTACGTGCCCGCCACACCTCCGCGCGGCCTTCGCCCTCAGCGATGTTGTGCATTCTCTTGACCGCCGCAAGAAATCAGCCCTACATTCCTCCACACCTTCGTTCAGTGCACTGAGCATCTGCCGATCTCCCCGGGTCTTCGCTCCGCAGCCGCCCACAAGGAGCCTCCTCCATGCCTGCCAGCACCCGCCCCCGAACTCCCCGTACCCGTCTGCGCATCGCCCTGGCCGCCCTGGCCACGCTGGCGACCGCGACCCTCACGGCCGTCCCCGCGCCGGCCGCCCAGGCGGACACGCCGACCACCGGCCACCTCACCGGCACCCTTCCCGACGGCGCGACCTGGATCGCGGACGTCCCCGCCCACTGGAACGGCACCCTGCTGCTGTTCAGCCACGGTTTCGGCCCCACCGTCGCCAAGGACGCGCCCTCCGACGCCGTACGCACCGAATTGCTCGCCGAGGGCTATGCGATGGCCGGGTCGTCGTACGACCCCCATGGTTCGATGTGGGCCCTGAACAGCGCCGAACGCGACCAGTTCGCCACGCTCGACGCCGTCACCGGCACGATCGGCACCCCGCGCCGCACCCTCGCCGTCGGCCAGTCCATGGGCGGGCTCGTCAACGCGCAGATCGCCCGCGACGGCGCCGGCCGCGTAGACGGCGCACTCGGGCTGTGCGGCCTGGTCGCGGGCGGCACCGACCTGGACAACTACCAGCTCGACGCCGAGTACACCATCGCCCGGCTGCTCCTGCCCGGGCAGGACGTCGACCTGGTCCGCCTCGGCTCCGCCGACGCGGCGGCCGCCACCGCCAAGAAGCTGACCGACGCCGTCACCGCCGCACAGACCACCCCGCAGGGCCGCGCCCGGATCGCACTGGCCGCGGCCTTCCTCAACCTGCCCGCCTGGGCGCCCGGACAGGACCGGCCGGCACCGACAAACTGGGCGGGCCAGGAGGAACAGCAGTACACGTGGTTCGCACAGGGCATCCTGTCGTTCGTCGAGGGCGGCCGGTACGCCGTCGAGCAGTCCGCCGGCGGCGACAACTCCTGGAACGCGGGCGTCGATTACGCCCGGCTGCTCGCCGGCTCCGTCCACGCACCGCAGGTCCGCGCCCTGTACCGGGAGGCCGGACTCGACCTGGGCGCCGACCTGACATCCCTGACCCGGGACGCCGCGATCACCGCCGACCCCGCCGCGGTCCGCACCGCGCAGCGCACCTCCTCCGCCGGGCAGGGCCTCGGCGTACCGCTGCTGGACGTGCACACGATCGCCGACAACCTGGTCCCGGTCGAACAGGAACGGCAGTTCGGCGACCGGGTGCAGACGGCCGGGGACGGGGCGCTGCTGCGGCAGGCCTACGTCGAGCGGCAGGGCCACTGCACGTTCACCACCGCCGAGACCGTGGCCGCCCTGCACGCGCTCGAACACCGCGTCTCGTCCGACCACTGGGACGACGCCGCGGCCCCGGCCGCGCTCCAGCGGTCCGCCACCGCGCTCGGTCTGGACGGGGCGGCGTACATCCCCTACCGCCCGGCACACCTGACCGTCGGCCGGGACCGCCCGGCGCACCCCACCCACCACTGAGATCGGGACCCGCCCATGTCCGACACATCCGCCGCCCCACGCACATCCCTCCCCCTCGGCACCCTCGTCGCCGGCTGTCTCGCCGTCTGCCTCGCGCAGATCGGACTCGCCATACCGGCCACCCTCAACGGCCTGTTCCAGGAACACCTCCACCCCGTCGGCTCCCAACTCACCTGGATCTCCGACGCCTTCCTGCTGCCCGTCGCCGTGCTCGAACTCTCCTTCGGCGTCCTCGGCGACCTCTTCGGCCGCAAACAGCTCCTCGTCGGCGGCGCCGCGCTGCTGTGCGCGGGCGAGGTCGTCGCCGCGAGCGCCGCAGGCATCCATCAGCTGTGGCTGGGGCAGGCGCTGGCCGGTCTCGGCGCCGCCGCGCTCTTCCCCACCTCGCTCGCCATGATCGCGGCCGGCACACACACCGGCCCGCAGCGCGCCCGCGCCATCGCCGTATGGGCCTCCAGCCTGTCCGCGGGCGGCTTCCTCGCCCCACTGCTCGGCGGGATCACCGGCACCTACGGTTCGTGGCGCTCGGCGTTCGTGGTGGTCGCCGTACTGGCCGCAATGAGCGCCCTGGTGAGTCTGTGGCTGGCCACCAACTCCAATTCCTCGGAAGGCCGTTCACTCGACGTCGGCGGCCAGATCACCATCGGTGTCGGTCTGTTCGCCCTGCTGTACGCCGTCATCCAGGGGCCGACCGACGGCTGGGGATCGACTCCCGTGGTCGTGGCATTCGTCATCGCCGCGGTGTTCGTCGGCTTGTTCGTGGCCGCCGAGAGCCGGGCCCGCTCCCCTCTCCTGCGCCTGGACCTGTTCCGCAACCGTTCCTTCGCGATCGCGTCGGTCGTCGCCGTCGTGGGCATGTTCAGCTTCCTCGGCACGGCATACGCGGCGAGCATCCGGCTCGGCCCCATCCAGCACCAGAGCCCGATGCGCACCGCCTTCGCGTTCCTGCTGCTCAACGGCATCACCCCGGTCCTCACGCCGCTGACCTCCCGGCTGCTGCACCGGCTGCCCGCCCGGGCGCTGCTCACCACCGGGCTGACGCTGATCGCCGCGGGCGACTTCCTGGCCGCCGGGCTCGACGTCGGCAACCGGAACCTGGCCTCGCTCATCCTGCCGCTCGGGCTGGTGGGCATCGGCTTCGCCTTCACGGTGTCGTCCATCACCGCGACCGCCGTCAACACGGTGCCCCTGCCGCTGGCCGGCATGGCGAGCGCGGCGACCAACCTGCTGCGCGACTTCGGCTTCACCCTCGGCCCCGCGGTCATCGGCGCGGTCGCGCTGAGCCAGGCGGCGTCCCGGGTGACCTCCTCGCTGGCCACCTCGTCGTCCCTGAACGCCGAGTCAAAGGCCGCGGCGCACGCGGTGCTGCGGGAGGGCGGCCCCCTCGCCCTCAACTCCGTCCCGGCCACCTCCCCACCGGGCGCCGCCCGCACCTACGCCCTGGACGCCCTCGGCCACGGCTACGGCATCGGATTCGTGGTGTGCGGCTCGGCCGCCCTGTTCTCGGCCCTGCTGGTGGTGACGGCACTGCGCGGGCGTACGGCGGAGGAGAGCGCGTCGCCGGCGGAGAACGGCACGGAACGGACCGCCCTGATCACGGGGTGACGCCCACTCGGCGGGCCCCGGGGCTGCTCGGCGCCCCGGGGCCCGCCCATGGCATCAGGGGCGCTGCACCGACGGCACAGCTGCTGCGGTGCCGCGTGCGCAGAACCCGAAGGCGAGCGCGAGCCGGAACGGCTGGTGTTAATCGCTTTATCAGCCCCAAGCCCCCAGTAGGCTCCTATCGTTGGCTGATGCGCGCACACCCTATTGACCGCCCGGCCGATCTCGACGTCGTACGTGAGTCCTACGACCGGGTGGCCGACAACTACGCCCACATGGTCGTGACGACGGGAGTCGGCGACATCCGTAAGCATCCATGGCTCAAGGCGTCGATCGACGCCTTCGCCGACACCGTGCGCGGGCTCGGGCCTGTCCTCGACGTCGGCTGCGGGCCCGGAACGGTGACCGCCTACCTCGCCGAACGCGGACTCGATGTATCCGGGGTTGATCTCTCTCCTCGCATGATCGAGAACGCACGCCGACTTCATCCGGAGTGCCGCTTCGCTGTCGCTTCCGCCACCGAGCTCGACCTCGATGAGGCCTCTCTGGGCGGCGTGCTCGGGTGGTGGTCACTGTTCAACCTCCCCCGGGACGTCCTTCCCCAGGTACTCGCCCTGTTCGCGCGCGCGTTGAAGCCGGGCGGGCACTTCATCACCGCAACCCACGTCGGCGACGAGGACGCGGTGCGCACCGAGGCCTACGGAGGCGTGCCCGTCCGTTGGACGACACACAAGTGGCGGCCGGAACAACTCGTCGGCCTGATCGAGCAGGTCGGCCTGAACCCGGTCGCCGAACTGCGGCTGCCCCCGGAGGAGTACAGCGGGCCCGGCCTGGTCGTCATGGCCAAGCGCCCCGGCTGACGGTCAAGGGGAATCGAAGCGGCACAGGGTCTTCCGCGAGGGCCAAGCAGCGCTCCGCCGGGCAATCGACGCACCGCGGTGGGCGGGCAGTGGCTGCTGCTCGCCCACCGCAAGCCCCGGGGACGGGCCGACGGCGCAGAGCCGTCTTGGCGCGACAGGCTGTCCAACCGCGCGGATCAGTTCGTCCCCGACTGGCCCTACACGACTCTCAACGGCGCCCGGACCCCTTCCGCCGGGCGGCGGAAGGGGTCCGGCACCTTGTCGGCCGCCGCCTGCGGCGTCAGGGCGCACGTCGTCAACGCACCGCTCGCCCGCAGCGACCGCGGCCCGATCCGGCCACGGCCACGATCGCCCTGCGCACGGGCGAGATCCACCGGCTGCCCGCACCCTGCCTCCGCACGCCGGACCCGGAGCCGCCAGGGACTCAGGTCTCGTGGGACCGGCTCACCGGCCGGCCACCGTCGCCTGACGCGCGGCCGGGGCCGCTCCAGGACCGCCGTCGAGGCCGAGCACGTCCAGGATCTCCTCGACGCTCTGCCTGGCGTCGCCGAAGAGCATGCTGCTGTTCTCGCGGAAGAAGAGCGGGTTCTGCACGCCCGCGTATCCGGAGGCCATGGAGCGTTTGAAGACGATGACCCGCTCCGCCTCCCAGACGCGCAGCACCGGCATGCCGGCGATCGGACTGCTCGGGTCCTCGGTCGCTGCCGGGTTGACGGTGTCGTTGGCGCCGATGACCAGCACGACGGAGGTGTCGGCGAAGTCGTCGTTGATCTCGTCCATCTCCAGGACGATGTCGTACGGCACCTTCGCCTCGGCCAGCAGCACGTTCATGTGTCCGGGCAGGCGCCCGGCGACGGGGTGGACGCCGAAGCGGACCTCGACGCCCCGGTCGCGCAGCCGGCGCGTCAGCTCGGCGACGGGGTGCTGGGCCTGGGCGACGGCCATGCCGTAACCGGGGGTGATGATCACCGAGCGGGCCTGCGCGAGCATCTCGGCCGCCTCCGCGGCCCGCACCTCGCGGTGCTCGCCCTGCTCCTCGCCCCCGACCGAGGGGGCTTCGATGCCGAAACCGCCCGCGATGACGGAGAGGAAGGACCGGTTCATCGCCTTGCACATGATGTAGGACAGGTAGGCGCCGGAGGAGCCCACGAGCGCGCCCGTGACGATGAGCAGGTTGTTGTCGAGCAGGAAGCCGGCCGCGGCCGCAGCCCAGCCCGAGTAGCTGTTCAGCATGGAGACGACGACGGGCATGTCGCCGCCGCCGATCGAGGCGACCAGGTGCCAGCCGAGGGCCAGCGCCAGCGCGGTGACCGCGATCATCAGCGGCAGGTTCGGGCTCATCGTGAACCAGACGGTCAGCACGACGAAAGCGCCGAGCGCGCCCACGTTGAGCGCGTTCTTGCCCGGCAGCATCAGCGGCCGGGACTTGATGCGCGCCGAGAGCTTCAGGAACGCGACGATCGAGCCGGTGAAGGTGACCGCTCCGATGAAGATGCCGATGAACACCTCGGCGTGGTGGATGCCCAGCAGGTCGGCGCCGATCCGGGTCTGCGCCGTGCCGTGCACCTCCACCTCCAGGTAGCTGTTCCACCCCACCAGCACCGCGGCGAGTCCGACGAAGCTGTGCAGCACGGCGATGAGTTCGGGCATCTGTGTCATCTCGACCCGGCGGGCCCGCCACAGGCCCATGGCCGCGCCGAGCGCCATCGCGAGCACGATCAGCGCGACCGCGCCTGCGGTGATGCTCTGCGCCGCCACCACGATGGTGGCGACCAGGGCGAGGGCCATGCCTGCGATGCCGTAGACGACGCCGGCGCGGGCGGTGCGGTGCTGGGACAGGCCGGCCAGGCTGAGGATGAACAACAGGGCGGCGACCAGGTCGGCAGCGTGGGAGGCCGTCAGGGAGGTCATCTGGGCTCAGCCTTTCGAGAACATGGACAGCATGCGGCGGGTGACGGCGAAACCTCCGAAGATGTTGACACTCGTCAGCAGGATCGCCACGAAGGACAGCGCGGTGACGATCCGGCCCTCGTGCCCGATCTGCAGCAGGGCGCCGATCACGACGATTCCGGAGATCGCGTTGGTCACCGACATCAGCGGGGTGTGCAGCGCGTGGTGCACCTTGCCGATGACGTAGTAGCCGATCACCACCGCCAGCGCGAACACCGTGAAGTTCTCCGCGAGTTGCGCCGGAGCGAACGCGACCAGCAGGAACATCGCGAGCATGCCGAGCCCGATCAGGCCGAAGCGGCCCGCGGGCGAGAGCTTCGGCTGCTCTGGCTCGGTCTTGACCGGTGCTGCCGCCGCTTGCGCGGCGGGCGCGGCCGATACCGCCACGGGCGGAGGCGGCCAGGTGACCTCGCCGTCCCGCACCACTGTCACGGCGCGCTGCACGACGTCGTCGAAGTCGATCGCGAGCCGCCCGTCCTTGCCGGGGGTGAGCAGCCGCAGCAGGTTCACCACGTTGGTGCCGAACAGCTGCGAGGCCTGGGCGGGCAGCCGGGAGGCGAGGTCGGTGTAGCCGACGATGGTCACCCCGTTGTCGGTGACCACCGCACGCCCCGGCACGGTGCCCTCGACGTTGCCCCCCTGGGCGGCGGCCATGTCGACGATGACGCTGCCCGGCTTCATGACGGCCACGTCCTCGGCGGACAGCAGACGCGGCGCCGGCCGGCCCGGGATCAGCGCGGTGGTGATCACGACGTCCACGTCCGCTGCCTGCTCGTGGTAGAGCTCGGCGGCGGCACGGTCGTAATCGGCCGAAGTCGCCTTCGCATAGCCGTCGGTGCTTGCCTCCTGGACGACGTTCACCGGCAGGTACTCGCCGCCCAGCGACTTCACCTGGTCCGCGACCTCGGGCCGCGGGTCGGTGGCCCGCACGATGGCGCCGAGGCTGCAGGCCGCGCCGATCGCCGCCAGACCGGCCACACCCGCGCCGGCGACGAGCACCTTCGCTGGCGGCACCTTGCCCGCCGCGGTGACCTGGCCGGTGAAGAACCGGCCGAAGACGTGCGCGGCCTCGATCACCGCCCGGTACCCGGCGATGTTCGCCATCGACGACAGCACGTCCATCGACTGCGCGCGCGAGATGCGCGGCACCGCGTCCAGCGCCAGAGCGGTCACCCCGGCACCGGCGAGCGTCCGAAGCAGCTCGGGCCTTTGTGCGGGCGCCAGCAGGGCGACCAGGGTCGCGTCCTGCCGCAGCCGGGTGATCTCCGCGTCGGAGGGGGAGTTCACTTTCAGGACGACATCCGCGTCCCAGGCCTCGCCGATCTCGGCGCCGCTGTCGAGATAGGCCTGGTCGTTGAAGCCGGACGCCGCGCCGGCCTCGGACTCCACCACGACTTCGTAACCGAGGCCGAGCAGCTGACGCACGGTCGCCGGCGTGGCCGCGACGCGTGTCTCACCGGAGACAGACTCGGCCACCACGCCGACGCGCTGAGGGGTGGGGTGCGCAGGTTGTTGTGCAGACATTTCTCGTGTTCTCTCCCGGAAGGCGGGGTTGACGGACCATCCGCGATCAGAGGACGTCCACAGGGCTCATCCCGGAGGACGTCGGCCGTGGGAACCTACCCGTCGAAGCCGCCCCTGCCTACGGGGCATGGCCGTGGTGTGTTTCACTCGGCGGTCGCTGTCCCGCCGTTCGGGTCCGAACACCGCGCCCCGAAACGGGACGGTGCCGCGGCCCGCTCCCCTCCCGGGGGCAGGCCGCGGCACGGTGTGTGTCAGCCGGCGGTTCGGGTCTCCGTTCCGGGCCCGTGCCCTGTCCCCTGTTCGAAGCGCGCGTGGAACCGCCGGGTGTGGTCCACGTGGCGTTCCGGGCCGGTCAGGGCGACTCTCGCCGTCAGGCGGACGTCGGCGCTGGATGCTGACAGACGCAGGTGCAGTTCACCCGGTTCGACCACCCGTCGTCCGTCGCGGCCGGTGAAGGAGGCGAGGTCGGCCGGCACGGTCACCCGCAGGCGCCGCTCCTCGCCCGGGGCGAGCGGGACCCGGGTGTAACCGACGAGGCGCTGCACGGGCTGGACGACGGAGGCGACGGGGTCGTGCAGGTAGAGCTGGACGACCTCGGTGCCGTGCCGCTCCCCTGTGTTGCGCACGGTGAAGGCCAGGGAGAACTCTCCTGCGGTGTCCGCCTCCGCCTGATCGACCGACAGGTCGTCCCAGTGGAAGGACGTGTAGGACATGCCGTGCCCGAAGGCGAAGGCCGCCGTCGGGTCGATGCTGGAGACGTCGCTGACCTGGGCGAGCCGGGCGCCGAGGTAGGTGGCGGGCTGAGCGCCGGAGCCACGCGGCACGCTGACGGGCAGGCGCCCGGAGGGGTTGGTGCGGCCGCTCAGCACGCCGGCGATCGCGGTGGTCCCTTCGGCGCCGGGGAAGAAGGACTGCACGATCGCGGCCGCCTCGTCCACCGCGCGGCCGAGGGCGTACGGCCGTCCGGCGAGCAGGACCGCGACGACCGGGCTGCCGCTGTCGAGCAGGGCGTCCAGCAGGTGCTGCTGGGCTCCCGGCAGGGTCAGCGACTCGCTGTCGCAGCCTTCGCCGCTGGTTCCGCGGCCGAACAGACCCGCGCGATCTCCGAGGGCGGCGACGACGACGTCGGCCTCGCGCGCGGCGCGGACGGCCTCGTCGATGCCGGTCACGTCGCCGTCGTCGACACCGGTGCCGCGTACGACGGTGAACTCGGCGTCGGGGAACTCGTGCCGGAGGGCGTCGTCCAGCGTCGGCAGGTCGATGCCGGCCGGCGTCTCCGGGTGGTGCACGCCGACGTGCTGGGGGAAGGAGTAGCAGCCCAGCACCGCCGTGCCCTCGGTCGCGTTGGGGCCGATCAGGGCGATGCGGCGCGGCCGGTCCAGCGGCAGGGTGCCGTTGTTGGCCAGCAGCACGACCGCTTCCTCGGCGATGGTCCGGGCCAGTTCCCGGTTGGCCGGCGAGTCCAGGTCGATGGTGCCGCGCAGGGGCTCCGGGTCGTCCGGGTCCGCTCCGGCGAGCGCGGCCGGGACCGGGTCCCAGTCGGCGTCGAGCAGTCCTAGCCGGGCCTTCTGGGTGAGCACCCTGCGCAGCGCGCGGTCGATGAGCGACTCGGGCACCCGGCCCTCCGCGACGGCCTCCGCGAGGGGCGCGCCGAACGTCTTCACGGTGGGAAGTTCCACGTCGACGCCGGCTCGCAGGGCCTTGCCCGCGGCCTCGGCCCAGTCGGCGGCGAGACCGTGCAGGGTCTTGAGGAAGGCGATGCCGAAGTAGTCGGCGACGACCGTGCCGTCGAAGCCCCAGGTCTCGCGCAGCAGTCCGGTGAGAAGGTCTTCGTCGGCGACGGAGGGCATTCCGTCGGTGTCGGTGTAGGCGTGCATGACGGAGCCCGCTCCCCCCTCGCGCACCGCCATCTCGAAGGGCGGCAGGATGATGTCCGCCCGCTCGCGCGGGCCCATGCCGACGGGTGCGAGGTTGCGGCCGGCACGGGAGGCCGAGTAGCCGGCGAAGTGCTTGAGGGTGGCGAGGACGCCGGTGGACTGCAGGCCCTGGACGTAGGCGGTGCCGATGCTGCCGACCAGGTAGGGGTCCTCTCCGATGGTCTCCTCGACGCGCCCCCAGCGTGCGTCGCGGACCACGTCGAGGACGGGCGCGAGGCCCTGGTGGACGCCGACGGACCGCATGTCGCGGCCGATGGCGGCGGCCATCCGGCGAACCAGGTCCGGGTCGAAGGTGGCGCCCCAGGACAGGGGCACGGGGTAGGCGGTGGCGCCCCAGGTGGCGAAGCCGGCCAGGCACTCCTCGTGTGCCAGGGCGGGGATGCCGAAACGGTTCGCCGCAGCGATCCGCTTCTGGGTGCGCGACAGCGACAGGGCGCCGAGCGCGGGGTCGACGGGCGCGGTGCCGAAGGGGCGGGTGAGCTGTCCCAGACCGGTGGGCAGGAGGGCCTCGAGGTCGACGGCCTCCTCCATGTCGTGCTGGTGGGGGGCGACTTCGCCGCCCTCGGCGGAGGCGCCGACCCACACGCCGTACAGTTGGCCGATCTTCTCGTCCAGGCTCATCGCGTCGATCAGCGCGGACACACGGACGGCGATGTCCTGGGTGGGGTCGTTCCAGAGAGGGGCTTCGGGGGTGGTCTCTACGGCCACGTTGGCGGTCACTTTCCTCCCACGCCCATCAGACCCTGGACGAGGGCCCTGCGGGCGAACAGGTAGACGAGCAGGACGGGCACCATCGACAGCATCACGGCGCCCAGCAAGCCGGGGATGTCGATGCCGTGTTCGGTCTGGAAGTTGTACAGACCCAGGGTGATCACCTTGGTCGAGTCGGACTGGGTCAGGACGAGCGGGAACAGGAAGCCGTTCCAGGCCTGGAGCGCGGAGAACACCACGATGGTGGACAGGCCGCCGCGCGAGAGCGGGACGACGAGCTGGAAGAACATCCGCCGCGGGGTCGCCCCGTCCACCGTCATGGCCTCGAACAGCTCCGGTGAGATGTCGCGCATGGCGCCGCTGAGGATCAGGGCCGACATCGGCAGGCAGAACGCGGCGGTGGGCAGGATGATGCCCAGGAGGTTGTCGTACAGGCCCGCTTCGCTGATCAGATAGAACATCGGGACGATGACGGCCTGGGCGGGGATGGCCAGGCCCAGCAGGAACAGCCGGAAGATCTGCGAGGTGACCCGGCTGCGGCTGCGGACGATGGCGTAGGCGAGCGGCGGTACGAGCAGGAGCACCACGCCGACGACGCAGACGGTGACGATGATGGTGTTGAGGAAGTACCGGCCGAAGCCCGAGTCGAAGGCCGAGGTGTAGTTGTGCAGGGTGAAGTCGTGGGGGAAGGACAGCGGTCCGCTCTTGGCGTAGTCCTGCCGGGTGCGCAGGGTCGCCGCGAGCATCACGTACAGCGGAAGGCCCACCAGGACGAGCCAGACGATCGAGCCCGCTCCTGCCGGGTAGTTGGGGTGTCGCCTCATGAGACACCCTCCATGTCGCTGCGCATCTTGTCGTAGCCGGAGACGCGGACGACGATCAGCGAGATGATCGTGGCCGCGATGACCAGGCACAGCGCGATGGCCGAGCCCGCGCCGAAGTCGAAGCCTTGGAAGGCCTTTTGGTACATGTAGTAAGCGCTGATCGTGGTGTCGCTGCCGGGGCCGCCCTGGGTCAGGATGAGCACCGTCTCGAACGTGGTGAGCCCGCCGACGACCATGAGGATCATCGAGGTGATCATCGAGTTGCGCAGCTGGGGCAGGGTGATGTGGAAGAACTGGCGGTAGCGTCCCGCGCCGTCGATCTCGGCCGCCTGGTACAGCACCTGGGGTATGGCGCGGGCGGCACCCTGATAGATCAGTGTGTGGAACGGCGTGAACTGCCAGGTGCTGACGAAGGCGAGCACGCCGATGGCGGTGGCCTGCTTGCCGAACAGGTTGCCGTCGCCGAACAGCCAGGTCATCCGTGCGGGGATGCCGAAGTTGGGGTCGAGCAGCGCCCGCCAGAGCACCGACACCGCGGTGGAGGAGAGCAGCAGCGGGACGAAGTAGATCGCCGACAGCACCGCGCGGTTGCGCTGGTGCCCGGCGGCCCACACGCCGAGCACGATGCTCAGCGGTGTCTGCAGGACCACGCCCAGGGTGGTGAGCAGGAGCGTGAGCCAGATGCTCTTGATCATCACCGGGTCGTCGAGGATGCGGTGCCAGTTGTCCAGGCCGACGAACTGGGGGGACCCCAGGCCGCTCCAGCTCATGAAGGACAGCACCGCCACCACGACGAGCGGGACGAGGGCGAAGAGGGCGAAGAAGACGGTCGCGGGCAGCGCCCAGAGGAAGGTCGGGCGCGTGCCACGGGCGGCGCGGGTCTCTTCCGGCCGGCGCCGGGCCCCCTTGGGGGCCGCGGCGGCGGGCGGAGCGCTGGTGGTCTGTGAGCTCATGAGGGGTTTCACTTGGCAGGGAGGGCCTGCATGGCCTTGATGAAGCCGTCGGCGTCCATCTGTCCGTTGAAGAACTGCTGGACGGCCTGGTGGATGGGCGTGATGGCCGCCGGCGGGTAGGCCTGGTCCCACGACAGCTGGAAGGACTTGGCCTTGGCGACGAGGTCGTACTGGAAGCGCGAGTACGCCGGGCTGGCCGACTGGTCCAGGAACTTCGGGGTGTTGGTCGTCGTCGGCAGGTTGCCGATGGACATCTGGGCCTTGACGAACTCGTCGGAGTACATGAGCTTCAGGAACTTGGCGACGGCGTCAGGGTGCTTGGTCCGCTTCAGCACGGAGTAGAAGTTGTTGGTGTTGCCGGCCACGTCGGAGATGTCGCCCTTGCCGCCCGGGATGGTCGGGAACGTGCTGTAGCCCAGCCCCTTGGCGGCGAAGTCCTTCGCGTCCTGCTGCTGCTGTGCGTAGTACCAGGACCCCATCAGCTCGAAGCCGGCCTTGCCGGAGGCGACGAGCGCCGGCGAGGCGCCGTTGGTGTACTTCACCGAGTCGTAGTTCTTGCCGAAGGCTCCGGTGTCGACCAGCTGCTTGAGCATGCCCAGTGCCTTCTTGCTGTCCGGGCTGGCCCACGCGTCCTTGTCGCCGTCGAGGGCCTTCTGGAACAGCTCCGGCCCGGCGACCCGGTCGTAGACGTACTCGAACCACATCAGGGTCGGCCACTGGTCGCCGCCGCCGAGGGCGATCGGCGTGACGCCCTTGGCCTTCAGCTTCGTCACCGCGTCGAGGAGCTGGTCCCAGGTCTGGGGCGGCTGCACGCCCGCCTTGTCGAGCACGTTCTTGTTGTTGAACAGCAGTACCGGCTGGGTGCCGCGCATGGGAACGCCGTAGGCCTTGCCGTCGACGACCGCGCTGTTGAAGACGGCGGGCAGGAACTTGTCCTTCAGCCCGGGGTCCTTCTTGATGAAGTCGTCCAGCGGCATCAGCAGGCCGGCCTTGACGAACGGCTGGATGCTGCCGCCGCCCCAGTTGAAGAAGATGTCGGGCGCCTTCGGAGTGCTGATGATCGTCTGCAGTTTCTGCTGGTAGTCGGCGCCGGGGATGGTGTCGAGTACGGCCTTGACGTCCGAGGTCTTGTTGAAGGTGTCGACGATCTGCTTCTCGACCTTGTTGCTGGCGTCCCCGTAGACCAGCACGTGGATCTTGCCGTCGTTCGCGGAACCTCCCCCGCTGCCGTTCCCGCAGGCCGCAAGACTCGCCGCCAGGGCGAGCGTCGTGGCGCAGACGAGCACCCGGGACATCCGTGTGCGCATGATCATCCGCCTTCCGAAAGTTTCGGCACCGTTACCGAAAGTACTGCGGCGGACAGTAGGCCCAGTTGGAAGAATCGGTCAACGGTCGTGCATCCGCGCGGCCAAACCGTTATCGCTCGCCATGGCCTATGCTGCGGCCATGCGTGAAGAAGACCAGGTGG
Source organism: Streptomyces sp. NPDC050743 (assembly GCF_044456925.1). NCBI lineage: Bacteria > Bacillati > Actinomycetota > Actinomycetes > Kitasatosporales > Streptomycetaceae > Streptomyces > Streptomyces sp. NPDC050743. The sequence goes on along the minus strand of NZ_JBITGJ010000099.1, from coordinate 6,779 downwards.
CCCGCCGAGTCACGCTGGCGACCGTGGCCACAGAAGCCGGCGTCTCGCTTCCGACAGTTTCGAAGGTGCTCAACGGTCGTTCGGATGTATCCCCCGCGACCCGGGCCAAGATCGAGCACCTCCTGGAGGTCCACAGCTACCGCCGGCGCGCGCAGGGCCCGCCGCCGACCCCGCTCATCGAGATCGTCTTCCACGAGCTGGAGAGCGTCTGGGCCATGGAGCTCATCCGGGGCGCGGAAAACGTCGCCAAGCAGCACAACGCGACCCTCGCGCTCACGGAGAGCGGGACCCGGCAGGCTCCCGGCCCCGAGTGGATAGAGGGGGTGCTGCGCCGCCGGCCCTTGGGCGTGCTCCTGGTCTTCTCCACCCTGCCCGAGGACGTGAAGAGGCAACTCGCCTCGCGGGCCATTCCCTTCGTCATCGTGGACCCGGCCGGTGATCCGGATCCCGATGTCCCGTCCGTCGGCTCGGCCAACTGGGCCGGCGGGCTGGCCGCCACGCGCCATCTCACCGACCAGGGCCACCGCCGCGTGGCCATCATCACCGGCCCCGAGGACCTGATGTGCTCGCTGGCGCGCCTGGACGGCTACCGCTCGGCGATGGCGATGGCCGGTCTCGAAGCGGACCCTTCGCTGATACGTTTCGGTGACTTCCACGTCCAGGGCGGCTTCGAGCACGCACTCGACCTGCTGCGGCACCGGGACCGGCCCACGGCGATCTTCGCCGGCAGCGACCTGCAGGCTCTCGGAGTCCTGGAGGCGGCGCGCGTTCTGGGCCTCAGCGTGCCCGGGCAGCTGTCGGTGGTGGGGTACGACGACGTGCCGCCGGCCCAGTGGTCGAGCCCTCCGCTGACCACGGTTCAGCAGCCTCTCCAGCGCATGGCCGAGGAAGCGGCCCGGATGCTTCTGCAACCCCCGGACGCCAAGAAGTCCGCCTCGCGCATCGAGCTGGCCACGCACCTCGTGGTCCGGCAGAGCACCGCGCCGCCCGCACAAGGGTGAACAGCGGTCTTGGAAAGTTTCGCCGCGCGGCTGTTTCGTCCCGAACGGCGAGACCAACGCCACGGTGCGGGCGGTCGAGGCCAAGAACGGTCTGACACCGAACATCTGGGACATCGACTCGCAGGACTGGCACGGCGCGAGCACGGACGTGATCGTGCAGACACTGGCGAGCAAGGGCTTGTGTGCCGGCAGGATCTCGCCGGAGACCGGCCGCGCCGTCGCACCATGACAGGGCCTCAGGCCCGTCGCTGGAACGACCGTTCTTCGCAGCGAGCACCCTTACGGTCAGTCCGGCCCGGTCCTGTACGGGACCGGGCGGCCACCGGCTCGGTCGCGGGGATCGACGACGTCGTCGTGCGCGCGAGCGCGCACCCAGCCGAACAGCACCACCGAGCACAGCGCGGCGACAGCGCACCAGGTCGACACGAACTCCAGCCGCCAGAGCACCCAGCACACCGTCGCGCCAACGGCGACCAGCATGCCCAGTACGAGCAGCCGCCGGTCACCGGACAGCAGCAGAGAGCCCACCGTGGCCAGCAGGTAGCCCATGACGAGCAGCGGTACGGGGGAGACATGCAGGACGTACCCGACGGTGTGGCCGCGGATCTCGGCCGTCACCGGCTCGGTGGCGAGGCCGTGGGCGAGCACCGCGGCGGTCACCGCTGCTGCGGCGAGCGGGACGAGCAGCCGGAACCGGGCACGCGGCGGGGCCGCACACATCACTGCCGCCGGGACCCACACCGCCAGCAGCGGCAGGGCGATGACGGCCCATGCGACGGTCGCGGGTCCGCCTCCCCCGCCCGAGTGCCACACCGCGGACTCTACGATCTGATGGGCTCCCAGCAGCAACGGCAATGCGGCAAGCGGGAGTTCCCGGCCGCTGCGCACGAGCGCCACACAAGCCACCCCCACCGCGGCGACGCCGCTGCCTGCCACGAGGTCCGCCGTCGCACTCCAGCACATCACGCCGCCAAAGGGTCGCCGTCGAGCGGTCCGTCACGGGCCTCCGCTTCTGCCGCCGATCACGCTACGTCCTTTGTCGCGGGACCCGATGATGATTAGCTTGCCCCGGCCTTCGCGCCACCATCCGCCCGGCATCAGGAGGAGTCCGCAGCATGAGCAGTGGCTACGCGTACGAGTACAAGGTCGTCACCTTCCGGGAGTCGCTGATCGGCGACGCGTTGGACAGCGACAAGCTGGAGAAGGTCCTCAACAAGCACGCCGAGGACGGCTGGGGCCTGAAGGCCATCACCTCCGCCGACGTCAAGGGCCGCATAGGGCCCGGAGCCGTGGAAGGACTGCTGCTGACCTTCGAGCGCCCGCGACAGTAACGCGCGCGGAGCCGCACCGGCACGGCGCAGGACGGGGCGGAGGCACGCGTCCGGCCTTGTCCGGGCAGGTCCACCGGCACCCCGCCGGGGGCCTGCCGCGCCGGGGGACGGCTGCGTGATCGTCTGTGGCCCGTGCATATGCCACAGCGGTCCGTCCGAAGACACACCCGGGTGCATGTGAGACCGTGGTGTCAGCAACCCCCTCTGCGGATGCGGCCGACACGATGGATCTCAGAGATCTGGCCGACAAGCCGGGGGGCGACCCGTTCGGCATCACATCTGCCGCCGTCGCCCTCGTGGACGTACACGGCCTGATCCGCTACTGGAGCCGCAGGGCGGAAGACCTCCTCGGGTATCCGGCGTCCAGCGTGCTGGGGCGGCCCGTGACCTCCCTCCTCACCAGCGACCGCTCAGCGGCGTCCCTGGTCGCCGCGGCGCAGCAGGTCGGGGAGGGCTGGGAGGGGCTGATCACCGCGCGTCACCGGGCGGGCCACCCGGTCGAGCTGGCCCTGCGGGTGTGTGCGCTGCATGCGGAGCAGAGTTCCGTCTGGCTCGCCGTGGCCTGCGAGGTCATCGAATCGCGCCGGTGGGAACTCGATCAGGCCGTGGTGCGCGGCCTCCTGGAGGAGTCGCCGATCGGCATCGCCGTCCTCGACAGTGAGCTGCGCTGCCAATGGATGAACCAGGCACTGGCCGCCATGGAGGGCCTGCCGGCCGACCACACGGCCTCGCGCGCGTCCGCGCCCGCCGGTCTGGAACAGGTGCCCTCGGCAGTGGACTGGCAGGCGCGCCAGGCGCTGATATCGGGCCGGGTCACGCCGGCGGTGGAGCACGTGGCGCCCCGGCACGGCATGTCACGCCGGAACTCGTACGGACGGCTCAGGCTCCGCTCGTCGTTCCCGCTGCGGGACGCCGACGGCAAGACGCTCGGGGTGTGTCACACCGCCGTCGACTTCACCGCCGAGGACCGCGCACGTGAGCGGCTCGCCCTGGTCAACGAGGCGGCCCAGCGCATCGGCACCACCCTGGACCTCGACCGCACGGTGCGGGAGCTGGCCGAGGTCCTCGTGCCGCAGCTCGCCGACTTCGTGGCGATCGACCTCTTCCAGGGCGTCCTCGCGGCCAGGGACCTCAACCCGGGGCCGCTCACCGGCGGCACGCTCCAGCGGGCGGTGCACCTGTCGATCCACGAGGAGGTGCCGGAGGCGATCATTCCCATCGGGGAGCCCGCCGGGTACCCGGCGCAGTCCCCGCAACGGCGTTGTCTGACCACGAGCCGGCCGATCCTCGATCCGGTGCTGGACCCGACGACGTGGTGGCTGGCCGACGACTCGCAGCGCCAGGCCAAGATCGTCAGTCTCGGCGTGCACACCCACCTGGTGGTGCCGCTCCGTGCGCGGGGCGTGACCATGGGGGTGGTCACGCTGCTGCGCTGGGAGAACCCCAGCCCGTTCGACGAGGACGACCTGCTGCTCGTGGAGGAGCTGGTGGCGCGGGCCGCGGTGTGCGTGGACAACGCCCGGCGGTTCGTCCGCGAGCACAATGCGGCCCTCGCCCTGCAGACCAGTCTGCTGCCCCCGGACCTGCCCGATCACTGCGCAGTCGAGGTCGCCTACCGCTATCTGCCGGCCGACGCCGAGGCAGGCGTGGGCGGCGACTGGTTCGACGTCATCCCGCTCTCCGGCGCCCGCATCGCCCTGGTGGTGGGGGACGTGGTGGGCCATGGCATCCACGCCGCGGCCAGCATGGGCCGGCTGCGTGCGGCGGTACAGACACTGGCCGACATGGATCTGCCCCCCGACGAGCTCCTCGCCCATGTCGACGATCTCGTGCTGCGCCTGGCCGACGAGGCGGAAGCGTCCGAGCACGGGCCGGTGGTGTTCGGCGCGACCTGTGTCTACGCGGTCTACGACCCGATCTCACGGAAACTCAACGTGGCGCGTGCCGGACACCCCACCCCTGCCATCGCCCATCTCAGCGAGCCGGTCGAACTGCCCGACATCCCCGCCGGCCCCCCGCTGGGTCTGGGCGGTCTGCCCTTCGAGTCGGCCGAGATCGAACTGGAGGAGGGCAGCGTCGTCGCCCTGTACACCGACGGCCTGATCGAGGCCTCCGACCGTGACGTCGACGTCGGCTTCGAGCGGCTGTGCTTCGCCCTGGCCCACCCCGACCGGCCGCTGGAGGAGATCTGCGACACGATGGTCCGCATTCTCCTTCCGGATCGTCCGCCCGACGACGTCGCCTTCCTCATCGCCCGCACGCGCGCCCTCGCCCCCGACCGGGTGGCCTCCTGGGAGGTGCCCGCCGATCCCCGGGCGGTGCACGAGACGCGCGACAACACCGCCCGGTGCCTGGCCGATTGGGGCCTGGAGGACCTCGCCTTCACCACCGAGCTGATCGTGAGCGAGCTGATCACCAACGCCATCACGCATGCCTACGGGCCGATCAACCTGCGTCTGATCCACGAGAAGACCCTCATCTGCGAGGTGTCGGACGCCAGCAACACCTCCCCCCATCTGCGCCGTGCCCGCACCACCGACGAGGGAGGGCGGGGTCTCTTCCTCATCGCGCAGGTCACCCAGCGCTGGGGCACGCGGTACACGGCCACGGGCAAGACCATCTGGGCGGAGCAGCAGGTGCCGGACGACCCGTCCTGCTGAGGATGGTCCGTCCGCCTGAAGGACACTCAGCGGGACGCAGACGCCGTCCACTCCACCGCAGAACGACGCCCCGGTAGCGATCCGCAGGCCGGATCGGTGCCCCGTCGCTACCGCGTCCGTCGTGCCTGGACGTAGGACAGCCATGGCCGCAGGTCGCCGCGCCCGGTCAACTCGAAGCCGGCGTCCGTGACAAGGGCGTCCAGCAGATCGACCCGGTGGTGCGCCATGGCATCGCCCACCCCGCCGTGCACCAGGTGCCGGCCGATCCTGCTCTTCGGCGGCCGGAACTCCGCGACCAGCAGCCGGCCGCCGGGCCCCAGCACGCGGTACATCTCGCGCAGGGCCGTGGGCCGCAGCTCCTCCGGCAGATGGTGCAGCATCAAACTCGTGACGACGGTGTCGAAGGAGGCGTCCGGAAAGCCGAGGGCCTCGGCGACACCCTCACGGTAGTCACAGGGGGCACTGTCCGGGCGCCGGTTCCTGCCGCGGGCGTAGTCGAGGACCGGCGGGGAGGGATCCACGCCGGTCACCGCGCCGCCCGGGCCGATCCGGGCGGCCATGTGCCGGGTCAGGCAGCCGGTGCCGCATCCCACGTCCAGGACGCGGTCGCCCGGTACGGCGCCGCTCAGCTCCGCGAGGCGCGCGAAGACGCGGCCGCGGCGGCCGGCGAAGCAGAGGGCGCCGAAGACTTCGTACGCCCGCGGGGTTGCGATGGTCACGCCGGGCGTGTCCGCGTGCGGCTTGCCCTGCATGAGGTGTCCGAGAGGCATGGCCCCCCTCCATAACTTAGTCACGACTAAGCTCGATCCCAACTTAGTTCCGACTAAGAAGAACGGCAAGGGGGCATACGATGATCGTGTGACCGAGCCCCGATCCCGCACGCGTACCCGTCTGAGCGCGACAGAGCGCCGTGCCTCGATCCTCGCCGCGGCCACCCAGGTCTTCTCCGAGGCGGGCTACCAGCGCGGCAAGGTCTCCGACATCGCCCGGCGGGTCGGCGTCACCGAGCCCGTCGTGTTCCAGAACTTCGGCTCCAAGTCCGCGCTGTACAGGGCGGTCCTCGACCATGCCACCGGCGCGGTGTCCGCGCTCCTGCACCAGGCGGCCGACGCGGGCCGGTCCGTCCCCGAGGTGCTCGCGGCCTTCCTGGACCCCGCCCACATGGACCGCTTCCACCGGCCTGGCTCCCATGGCTTCCTCTTCGCCGACGCCACCGCCCTGGCCCACGACCCGGATCTCGGCGAAGCCCTCCGCCAGGTCCACCAGCACCTCGCCGACGCGCTCGCCGACCTGCTCCGCCGCGGCCAGGCCGCCGGCGACGTCCGCGCCGACATCGAGCCCCACACCGCCGCCTGGTGGCTCGTCTCGCTCCTGGCCGGCCGCTCCTTCCGCGCGGCCGTCGTCCCGGACCGCGACACGGTCGAGGCGGAACTGACTCGGCTGGCCCTGCAATCACTGCTGCCGCAGCCGCCCGAAGCCCCGGCCGCGTCCTGACGGCCTCGCGGGAAGAAACCCCGCACAGGACGAGCCGGCGAGCGCTCGTCGTGGTTCTCTGGCTTCCGGGCTGACGACGGCCAGGCGTGTGGGGAACCGTGCCCAAGGCCGGTCCCGCACACGCCTGTTCAGGTGCCGCGCCGTCGCACCTGCGCATGTAGTCACCGTCGTCAGCGAGCCGTGTCGGCTGGTGCCACCACGGGTGCGGTGAGGTCTTCCTCTTCGGGGAGTTCGTCGGTGTCGACGCCGCGTACCTGGGCCAGTTCGTGTTTGAGGGCGGCGAGTTCGGCGCC
>NZ_JBITGJ010000098.1:0-26128 GCF_044456925.1 Streptomyces sp. NPDC050743 | reverse complement strand
GGGGCCGCCGGCTCCGGTGGCGGCCTGAGCCGTAAATCCCCGCTCAGCCCTGGAGGGTGAGGAATCGCCTCCCTTCAGGGAGGGGAGCCTTCAAGTCGGTCCAGTCCGAGTCGTTGGAGGAGACCTGCACCACGAAAGTCTTCGCGTACGCCTGCTCCCAGGTCAGCTCGACCCGGTCGAAGGACTGGACGGAGCCGAGGTCGACGCGGATCCACTGGTCGTCCTCGTAGGCGGAGGACCAGCGGGTTCCCGCGTCGCCGTCGGTGGCGTTGGCGGCGCCGTTGCTGTCCTGGTCGGTGCTGGAGGCCTCGGCCGGCGCGTGCAGCGCGAGGTCGGTGCCCGGCCGCGCGCTGTCCTGGACGGACAAGGTCCACAGTGAGCTGCCCCAGGAGGTGGCCCGCGTCAGGCATCTGATGCGGACGTACTGGGCCTGCTGCCGGTCGAAGGTCACCGTCTGCGCGTAGGAGTCGCCGGACGCGGTGAAGGTGAGCGGCACCTCGTACTCGTAGCCGAACTGGCGGATGCCGAAGCGGGTGGTGCGCCGGTCGCTCTCCTGGCCGCCGGCCGACGCGGTGAGCGTGAGGTCGTGCAGATGGGGCTCGCCCAGGCCGTTCGGCCACCACAGCCTGGGGTTGTGCAGCCGGAGCTGCTGGAACGCGTCGGGAGCGAAGACGACGTCGAGACTCTGGCCGGCCTTGACGCCGACGGTCTTCGAGACCCGCACGCCGTCGAAGGCCGCGGTGACCGTCGCCTGGTGGTCGGCGCTGTCGGCGTTGCGGACCGGGACGACCACGGTCACCTCGGCGACCGACACGTCCGGCAGCGCGGGCAGCACGGTGTCCACGCGCGGGTCGCCGATGACGATGTGCCCGGTCGATCTCAGCCGGACGTGGTTCCAGATGCCCGCCGCGCGGTCACGGACGGCCGGCATCCAGTCCCAGCCGGAGGACGCCAGGTACGTGGGGGAGTTGAGGTTCATCTGGTTCGCGCCCGCGTCCACCCAGGACTCGCCGAGCGGGCCCTTGTCACCGGGGCTGCCGGGGACCGGCATCGGCGTGATCCGCACCGCGAGCGCGTTGTCGCCGCTCGCCGCGAGCCGCTGGGTGACGTCGAACGCGGCCCGCGCGAACGGGTAGGTCAGATCACCGACCCGTTCGCCGTTGAGCCACACGTCGGCCTTGTGGTTGACGCCGTCGAACTCCAGCCAGAGGTGGCGGCCGCCGCCGGTGCGCACACCGCGGGGCAGGGCGAAGTCCCGCTTGTACCACCAGGAGTGGCGCGACAGCGCCTCCGGGATGTGCAGGTTGTTCAGGCCCGCCACCGGGTCGGGCAGCTGGCCCCGCTCCACGAGCGAGCCGAGCACGGTGCCGGGCACGGTCGCGGGCAGCCAGGTACTGGTGTCGACGTTCGTCTTCGACAGGGCCGCGCCGTCGGCGCCCGCCCAGTCGTCCATCGTGAGCCGCCAGCCCGACTCCACCGGCACGGTCCCGTCGTCGGCGACCGCGAGCCTCGGCGCGTCGCCGTGCTCGACGCCCCAGTCGGTCCAGCCGGTGGCGGCCGGGCGGCTGCTCCTCGCGGTGCCGTAGACCTCGAAGCCGTTGACGCCGAGGGGCAGCGGGCTGGAGCGCTTCTGGGAGGTCATGCGCACCCAGCGCGCCGGCACCGGGCGGGGAAGCTGGACGTCCACGACGCCGCCGGTGCCCGACGTGGTGCGGTACACGGCGGTCCACGACGTGTTGTCCAGGGACGTCTCGACCACGAAGACCAGCGGGTAACTGGACTGGCTCTCCTTGCCCGTGGTGCCACTGTGCACGTTGCCGGTGGTCGGCGGCGTGTACACCGGGTCGGAGGCGTCCGCCTCGAAGGTCAGCCGGATCTGGGTGACCTCGCAGTCGGCCTGGAGATCCACGGATATCCACTGTGGGTCGCCGTCCTCGGCCCGCCAGCCGCTGCCGCGCACGCCGGGGGAGGAGAGGCGGTCGACCACGAAGGATCCGGGGGTTGCGGCGTAGGCGGTCGAGGAGACCGTGACCGGCCGGTAGAGCGCCAGCTCACCGGGGGTGGCGGGGGTGACGGGTGCGCCGGTGGGGGCGGCAGCGGCGGTCGGCACGGGGAGCACGGAACCGAGGCCGAAGCCGGCCAGCAGGGTGGTACCGGTGGTCACGATGGTCCGTCGCGACGGATGGCGCGACGGATCCGACTGATCTCTCATGAGTGGTGACGTCCCATCAGCAAAGCGACGCAGGCCGAAGCAACTCCGCGCACCGTCCCGTGCCGGAGTGGAATGACAACGTTGCCAAAGGCTGTGTCGCGCGGCGCCACATGTCAACCCCTGCCGAGTGGATCCAGCGCGATCGCTTCGTCGTTCCACGGCGGGAGACCGGACGATCGTGGCTGTGGCGCTTGGGCGCGTGGCGGTGGCATCGACTTCCCGTGCGTCGAGACCCGTCACGGCGAGGCATCGCAACGGCGAACGCCAGACGTGAACACCGTGACCCTGCCTGCTCACCACTCTGAGTACGGCCCTCTGAAGATATCTGCAGCTTGACGCGCGAAGTCCGCTGCTCGGCCGCGCCGAGGCACAACCGGCGACCGACCGTGCGATGGACGGGCAGTTGCAATTGGAACAGGGCAGGGGGCAGCTGCTGCAGGCCGTGGCCGCTTCCGTCTGGCCTGGATGGGCGGCCAGTTGGGTCGCCGGCAGGAGGCCGCCCAGGCAGGAGAGGGCCTGGTACCGTGCCCACGGCGTGGATGCGACTGCCGGCCGCCCGCACGTCCAAGGACGGCAGGTATACCGCCGGGTCGGCTTGTCACCGGGGAGATACAACAGCCGTACGCAACGCAGGAGTTGCCACCCGTCCCATGGGGGTTGAGTGGGGGGTCCAGTGAAGTTCAGAGTCGTCCTCCTGGCGTTCTTCCTCGTGCCTGCGGTGTGGGGAGCGGCGAGCTTCATAAGTGCCCTGGCGGCTTCGGCGCAGGTCGTGTGTCCGGGAGAAAACGCGGGCGCGGACGGGGAGGAACGCCCAGGCCCGATGCGGCCAGGGGACGCGCGGTGTTCGGTGCTGGACGGGTCGCTCGCGGTGGCGACACGAACGTACGAGCAGCAGCGCAGTTACCAGTCCCTGGAGCGGCGACGCGACGCCAGGAACGGAGTCCTGCTCATGGCGTACGGCGCCGCAGGCGCGCTCCTGGTCTGGCGGGCCACGCGACCGGGGACGGGCAGGGACTGAGCCCGCCTGCACAGATGCGGGCCGCCGAAGAACATGCCGCCGAGCGGAGCCGACGGCGGACGGCGGGGACTGGCGCGGCGAAGGACCATGCCCTTGGTTTTGCGGCTCCTCCTGCACCCAGCGCACGTTCGTACCGGAAGGAAAGCGGGCGAGTTCCGCCGTGAGCTCCTCCCCGGGGAAGGGGTAGGCATGCCCACCGCCGCAGCGCCTGCCGGCGAGGTCCGGCCGGACGGGCGCTACCCGGCGGTGGCGAGCCCGATGAGCAGCAGGGCGATGTCGTCTGTCCGGGGCGCGGTTCTGCCGTGCATGGTCGATCAGGGGCGTGGCGAGCCGGTCCAAGGGCTGGGTCGAGACCGAGGCGAGCTGGGTGGCGAGCCCGGACATGGCGTCGTCCATGTCGACCCCGGGAGTCTCGACGAGGCCGTCGGGGTACAGGGCCAGGACGGTGCCGGGCGTCAGCGCGATCTCGGTGGGGGGATGGTCCACGTCGGGGTCGATGCCGAGCAGCAGGCCGGGTCGGAGGGGAAGGACCTCGGCGTGCCCGGCGGGATGACGCAGCACGGGCGGGATGGCTGGCGGTGGCGAGAACGGCTCGGTGACGTGCGAGGTCGAGATGGGCGTACAGGCGGCTGACGAAGCGGCCCGGGTCCATGGCGACAAGCTGGGCGGTTGGAGGGACACCGTGGCCGGCTCCGTGCTGCCGTGGCCGCGAACGCGGCCCCGCACGGATACCCCTGGCGCTGTGGACCGCCACCGCGGTGACGTCGTCCGGCAAGGGCGCCCCAGGGGCGGCGGAAGTCCTCGCACTCCTCGCCGGTGCGACGCTCGCCTTCGTCGGGCTGGGTGCCGTCGCGTACGGCGGCGCCCCCATGAAGCCGGAGAGGTCCGCCTCGGGCGGCACGCGGATAGGGGCCGCCTTCCATATGCCCATGGCGGCTGTCGCCGCTGGTCAGCCTCTTGCTCGCACGATGTTGTTCCGGCCCCCTCTGAGGGGGCTCGTCGGGGCGACCACGACCGCCGTCTACCTGCTGGCTGTCAGCGCTCAGTTCCTCTGCTTCGCAGTTCGCCGAACCAGTACGGTCTCACCGCCGCGAACCTGCAGCCGCTGCGCATCCTGCTCCGTTCCGCCCAGGCGCGTGAACGCCTGATCGAATGGACCCCGGTCATCCACCCGTCTGCAGGCTCGGAGGGAAAGTCTCCCCGTCCGGGACCGGTTCCGCCCGGCTCCCGGCGGTGTCGCCGGCGGTGCTGTGCGCGGGCGGCCACGGGAGCAGGGCGATCAGGGAGTGTGCCCGATGGATGAGGAAGGCGGCGAGCGGCAGCTCGGTGACCAGGGCAAGGCCACCCGCCATCCAGACGTCCTCGGTGCCGGCGTCGAGCGAGATGTCGAACCAGGTGTCGCAGATCAGCAGGACCGCGGTGGCGTGCGCGTACAGGATGACCGAACGGCTGCGGCGCCAGGCCAGCAACGCCGTGGATGCCAACGCGATGACGAGCAGCACGTCGAAGCCGACCCAGGTCAGGCGCCACTGGTGAACGTGGCGGGACGACGGCAGCGTCATCCCCAGCATCACGGTCCACGGTATGAGACAGGCGGCGCACGCGGCGAGCAGCTCAGCGGTGTGCTTTCTGCGGCGGTCCGGCCGGAGGCCGCGACGGTTGGCGTGTTCCTTGGTCACTTGCGATCCGTCCTCGCGTACTTCCTCCGACACCGGCAGGTTTCGGTTTCCCTTGATTCCACATGGCCACAGCCGTTGACGCCGTTCCGGATATTCCCGTGGTGTGCGGGCGCTGCGTAGATGGCAGCGGGTGCCGCGCCGGCGAGGGACACCTCTGTGCGATGGCGCCGGCGCCGGCCGGCGCCGGCTGCGCAGTCTCAGGATCCGTGTCTCGCGTGGCCGAGATCGAGGCGTTGAGCGCCCGCGTGAACCGGCGTGCCGTTGCGCCGGTCATGCAGGGCGAAGTCGGCCCGGACGGCCACCCCGGACTGCACCAGCCTCTGGTGGACCAGGGGGTTCCGGCCGGGATGCGAGACGACGACGCTGATGTATCCCTCGGGCAGACCGGTCACGGCGTACTCACCCCGCGCGTTCGTCGTGGTGCGCACCAACTGCTGGCCGCCGGCGTCCATGACGGTCACCGCGGCATGCCGGATGGGCTGCTGTTCGCCGTCGCGGACGGTGCCCTCCAGCATCGGCAGCAGTTCGCCGAAGTGGTGCGGGTGGACCGGTAGCGCGGTGGGTGCCGGCGCCTCCACGGAGGGGTCCTCCACGGGCGGCTCGGGAACCTCCTCCGGCTCGTCCTGCGCTCCTCGTCGTACGGCCATGCGGTACTGGCGCCAGGCGTCGAGGCCCAGCAGCGCCGTACCCGCGGTGATCCACGCGCACAGCACGAGGACGGGCTTCAGCACCCCGGCACCGTCGAAGTACAGCAGTCCTCTCAGGGCGTCGACCGCGTTGCCCAGCGGCATGACGGTGTGCAGGGCCTGGAAGAACCCCGGCAGCAGTTGGACGGGGACCAGGCCGCTGGAGGGAACGCTCAGCACGACGTACAGGCCCAGACCCGCCAGTGGGAAGAAGTGCTTGACGAAGGGCGCCATGCCGAGGGAGAACGTGGCCACGGCCGTGGTGAGCAGGAAGGCGATCGCCATCGCCGTGGGGTCGTTGGGGAAGAAGTCCAGTCCCACGCCGACGAGGAAGCCCACGACGCTGAAGAGGCCGGCGACGCCCACGATGGTGATCAGCTTCTTGCGCCGGTTGAGGGTCACCGCCCGCAGCAGGGTGGTGGCGAGGATGTAGCCGGGGACGTTCCAGGCGATCCCGAAGTAGACCATGGTTGTGCCGGCCCCGTCCTTGCCGACCGTGGGGGCTACGTCCGTGACGGTGAGCTTCTGGTGGTTGTGCGCCGCAAGCTGGGTGAAGCCCTTGGTCAGCGCCTGCTCGAGGGTCGCGCCGTTGGCCTTGGCCACGTAGAGCACGGCGGCATGTCTGCCCTTGGCGGCGAAGCCTGCCACCGCGTCCCGGTCCAGCACGGCCCGGCGGGCTTCTCCGGCGTCTGTGACGGCCGTGACGTCGAACCCGCCGGGATGCTGTCGCTGTAGAGCGGCGTCGACGTTGCGTTCCACTGCCCGATCGGCGATCACGAGCTTGATGTGGTGGGGCTGAGGCTGGTGGAAGGCCATGGGGAAGCTGAAGAGCAGGCCGAGGAAGAGTGCTGCCGGGATCGTGAGGGTCTCGACGAGGACTCTGGCCACGGATATGCCCTGGGGACGCTCGATCCGGTGTTTCACAGGGCCACCCCTTGGTCGCCACGGCGAGCCGTGCACCAGAGCCCGCGGGGCACACGGCCGACCGGATGTCCGGCAACCCCATGGCCGCCTCTCCGGTGCCGGTGGTCCTTCACTGTTCGCGGTGCCATCAGTTTCACGGCGCCCCTCTCGGCTGACCCGCGCCCGACCGTCGCCATGGCGCCCCTCGATTAATGTACCGATCGGCACATCTACGTCTGCCTGGACCTTACGCGTACCGGTCGGTACAGTCAAAGGTGTGCCTCGCCCCGTCAATGCCGAGAAGCGTGCCGAGCTGCTGAAGCAGGTGGTGCACCACCTTCAGCACCACGGCGTCGCGCAGATGTCGCTGAGTCCGCTCGCCGAGTCGATCGGCACCACCAAGCGGATGCTTCTGTACTACTTCGGCAGCCGCGAGAACCTGCTGGCCCAGGCACTGGCCGCCAGCCGTCCGGACGCGCACGCGATGTTCGACGACGTCCGCGACAGCGCGGGACTCCGCGAGGCGGCCCAAACCCTGTGGGAAGCGATGACCGTCGGGGAGCAGTCCGGGCCGGTCCGCATGCTGCTGCAGCTGCTCAGCCTGGCCGCCACCGATCCCGAGCAGTACGGCGACATCGCGGCCGAGACCGTCGAGGTCATGATCGGCCCCATCGCCGCGGCCTACGTCCGGCTGGGCCACCCGCCACAGCAGGCGCGGACAGGCGCCACGGTCCTCGTCTCCGGCCTGCGCGGTCTGTGCCAGGACCGCTTGGTGACCCATGACGTCGCCCGCACCGACGCGGCCGCCCGCCGCCTCATCAGGGACGCGGTCGCGGCGGCCGACTGAGCTTGAACAGGGGGGCGAGGCGCAGGCAAAGCCCGGCAGCGCCCGGCGGACCCCCGGTCGGAGTGCGAGAGATTGCACCTAGGCTGTGGGCATGCTGCTGATCCACGGCGGGGAAGCCGTAGCCGACGCTCCCGAAATGCGCACCGGAGGAGTTCCACTCGTCCCGGACGGGTTCGTCTGGCCGAACTGCCGCGAGTGTGGCGGGCCCATGCAGTTCCTCGTTCATCTGCCCCTCGATCTCGGGGCGGTCGCGGTGTTCTTCTGCCAGAACGATCCCGGCATGTGCGACGACTGGGACGCCACCGCCGGTGCCAACCGCGCCTTCGTCTTCAAAGGCCGACTGGCGGCGGCTACCGTCCCCGCCGAAGGCGAGACGCTGCTCGGTGCGGTCACCGCCTTGCGCCCGCACCCGGGCGACGCCCCGACCGCGGAGCCGGTTCTGGGACGGCTGGGCGGCGAACCGGACTGGATCCAAGGTGACGAGACCCCTGACTGTCCCTCCTGCACTGCCCGTATGACGTTCACGGCTGAACTCGAAGAGGGATCCGACTTCGCCACCTCCGCCAACTTCGGCGGAGGCGGCCGCGGCTACGTCTTTCACTGCCGCCCCTGTGGCGAGGCCGCCTTTCTCTGACAGCGATGAAGCCGGCCCTCCGGGCCCGGCACTCCGACATCCTCACGGTTCTGCGTCGGAGCCGTCTCTCACGAGCGCGTGCCTGAACGGCCGTGGCCCGGGCCCCGATCAGCGCGGGCCGGGCTCTTCGTAAGGGATGCGGCGCAGGTGCAGGACCTCGCCCAGAGTGCCCCATTCGTCGCCACCGAGCTTGGTGAGCGGACGCAACGACTCGCTGCTGGGCAGGCCGTCGACGATGTAGTTTTCCTCCGCCGCGGCATGGACCACCCGCCCGAAGACCAGGGTGGAGTTGCCCATGCGGAGAGTGGTGTGCGAACGGCACTCCAGAACCACAGGGGAGCCCGCCACCCGGGGCGGCCGCACGCATCTGCTGGCTTCGCGCTCGACACCCGCAACGTCGAATTCGCTGACCGCACGAGGAAAGTCGGTGGCGGTGGCGTTGATCAGGTGCAGCAGCGGTTCGGACGAGAAGTTGACGACGAACTCCCCGGTGTCCTCGACGTTGCGCAGAGAGTCCTTGCGGCCGATCGAGGTGAACTGGAGGATCGGGGGATCGGTGCTGGCGATGCTGAAGAAGGAGTGCGGGGCGAGGTTCTCGGTGTGTCCGTCCGGGGTGGTCGTCGAAACCCAGGCGATCGGCCGTGGCACGACGACCGAGGTCAGGAACCTGTAGAAGGCCGCGCTGCTCATCGCCTCAGGGTCGTATTCCACGCGCATGCGCCCAGTATCGAATCCGACCTGCTTCCAGCTTCTACAGGCTGGGAGCGTGTCGGGCCGTCGGTGCGGTCGGAGCATCGGGCCGGGCTCGTGCCGTGGCGACTGTGGACCTCGGTGGCCGGGGAGCCGAAAGCACCTGTGCCCACTCCGGGTGAAGGGAGCGGGCACAGGTGCTTCGGTGATCGATCAGAGCGTCTTGATGAGGCCGCCGTCGATGGTGAAGTCCGCGCCGGTGATGTTGGCGGTGCGGTCGCTGGCGAGCATCAGGACGAGGTCGGCGACCTCGTCGGGGCGGGTGAACCGACCGGTGGCGAGGCCGCCCAGGTTGTTGATCGCCTGGTCCACGGCTTCCTGCGGTTGGACGCCCATGGCGGACGCGAGGGTCTCGGCCATGCCGCCGGGACCGCTCCACAGGTCGGTGCTCACCGGGCCGGGCGCAACGGTGTTGACCCGTACGCCCTGCTCGGCCACCTCCTTGGACAGCGCCTTGGAGAAGTTGGTGAGAGCGGCCTTGGAGGCCGCGTAATCGACGATGCCGGGGTCGGGCAGGAAAGCGTTGACCGAGCTGATGGTGACGATCGCACCACGCGATGCGAGCAGCGCGGGAAGAGCCGCACGTGAGGCGCGCACCGCGCTGAGCAGGTTGACGGTCAGGGTCTCAAGCCACTCGTCGTCGGTGACGGAGGCGAATCCGCCCAGCCGGGGCTGAGCCCTGCCGACGTTGTTGACCAGGACGTCGATGCCGCCGAACTGTTCCACAGCGGTCGCGACGAGCGTCTGCACGCCGCCCACCGTCGCCAGGTCGGCCGTCACCGGGATCACGGTTCCGGTGGCCGCCAGTTCGGCGAGTTCGGGGCTGGTGGTGCGGGCGCCGGCGACGACGCGAGCGCCTTCCTCGGCGAAGGCTCGGGCGACGGCAAGTCCGATGCCTCGGCTTGCGCCGGTGACGACGACGATCTTGTCCTTCAGGTGCAGGTCCATGACGGTATTCCTCGTTCGTTGATGTATTTCAGGTAGGGGAGTAGGCAGAAGGCGTGGTGCCCGCGGTCAGCGGCCGGCCGTGGCGGACAGGCCGGTGATGCCCTGGCGCGCCAGCCAGCCGAGCGCGCAGTCGGCGACGGCTCGCCATCCCTGGTCGACGACCAGGGAGTGGCCGCGGTCGGGGAGCTGCTTGAGGTCGGTGGTCGCGGTCGAGTCGCCGTAGAGCTTGTAGGCGGCGCGGGTGACGACGTCCGGCACGGTGTGATCGCGCTGGCCCGACATCAGCAGCAGGGGGCCGCGATCGGTGTTGCCGGTGTCGATCGTGGCCGGTGACCTGCGGGAGAAGTTGGCGAACGCCGCTTCGAACAGCGGCCGGCCCGGGGCGGGGACGGCGTACGCCTCGAACAGGGCGTCGGACTCCGGCTGCGAAATCGCGTTCCCGAACGCGTAGCGGAACCGCGCTGCCGTGAGGGAGACGGCCCGGGAGCGGTTGGCCGGATTACGGAGAACCGGGAAGGCCGAGCGCAGCTGCGTGAACGGCAGCGACCTGACACCTCTGATCGGTGCCGGGTCGATCGCCACGGCGGCCCGGCCGAGTCCGAGACCGAGGAGCTTCTGGGCGATCAGGCCGCCGAAGGAGTGCCCGATCAGCACGGGCTCGGTCGGCAGCGACTTGACGAGGGACGCGTAGTGCTCGGTGACGTCGTCGATGCCTGGGCCGGCCACGGCCTGCGGGTGTGACCGTGCGTCGGCCACGTTGTCCGGTTCGCCGGGCCAGCCGGGGGCGAGCGGGTCGAAGCCCTCGGCATGCAGCAGCTCCATCCAGGGGTGCCAGGAGGAGGAGTGCAGCCACAGCCCGTGGATCAGGACGACGGGGGTGCGCTGGTTCGCCATGAGAGCCTCCTTGCGACGGAGGACCGCCTGATGCGATCTCCTGTGGTGCTCTCCAAGGTGCCGCCGGCGTCATCGCCGTCGGCTCAGTCAGATGACGCAACCGGTGGCGTTGGGACATGACTGAGGGGCCGAGGGCTGGACCGAGCGGGCCGCCGGGCGAGATCAGCGTTCGTCGGGCGGAGCGGTGGGGATGGCGGTGTCGAGGGCGTCGCGGAGCGCGGCGCGGCTGGTGATCCCGAGTTTGGGGAAGATGCGGTACAGGTGGGAGCTGACCGTCCGGGGTGAGAGGAAGAGCTTCGCGCCGATCTCCTTGTTTGTCAGCCCGGTGGCCGCGAGCTGGGCGATCTGCCGTTCCTGCACGGTCAGCGACTGCCATCCCGCGCCCCGTGCGCCGAACGCGGCCCCGGCCGCGGCGAGCTCTGCACGGGCTCGGTCGGCCCAGGGGAGGGCGCCGAGGTGGGTGAGGACACGCAGGGCCTCCTCGAGTTGTTCGCGCGCCGCTCTGGTCTCGTGGTCGCGGCGCAGTCGCTCACCGTAGGCGAGGCGGATGCGGGCGGTCTCGAACGGGAACAGGGCGGCGCCCGGAGTGGCGAGGGCACGCTCGTAGAGGCTGGATGCCTGCTGCTGCGCCGTCATGGCCTGTGCCGCCGCCGTGACGAGGGCCAGGCGGGGAGAGAGGGCGGGCAGCCCGGCGGCGACGGCCGCCTGTGCGTGGCGGCGGGCCTCGTCGAGGTGTCCGCTGCGCAGGGCGGCTTCGACGAAATCCAGCAGGGTGCGTGGCGCCTGCTGGCTGTGGGGTGTGAACTCGCCGGGTGCGGTGATCGTCGTGGCGAAGCGGTACGCGGCCGCATGGTCCGAGCGGGCCAGCGCCGCCGTCAGGCCGACGGCGTCCGCGTACTGGGTCAGGTGGCCGACACCGCGTGGCCTGGCCCAGGCCTCCACCGCCCTGCGATCAGCGTCCGCGGCGTCGAGGTCTCCGCGGCAGGCGGCGACCATGGCGAGGAAGCCGCGGAACTGGTGGGCGAAAAGGGCGTAGTCGTGCCGGGTGGTCAGCTCCAGACCGTGGCGGCCCGTCTGCTCGGCGTCGGTCCACCGGCCGGACCCCATCTGGTCGAGCATGACGACCTGGAGCAACGTCATGGCGTTTCCGGCGGCGCCCGCCTTCCCTTCCCGGGCGACCAGGCGGGTGAGAGGGCCGCGGAACTCGTCGAGTGCGTCGAGGTAGTAGGCGGTGACCAGCAGTCGCATGGCATCCCACGGCCGGTCGGCCGTAGCACGGACGAACTCCCGACGCAGACGCTCCACACCGCCCGGGCCCCGGCGGACCACGTCGCCCCACGTGTCGCGGTACAGCAGGCCGGCCGAACCCGCGGGATCGGCCGGGTCGCAGAAACGGTCCACACACGACTCGGTGACCGTCCAGACGGCGGTGTCCGCCGCGAAGAGGGAGATCACCAGCAGGAGGTTGATCAGTCGCTCGACCGCCGGCTTGTCCTGGACGGGGTCCAGCCGGTCCAGGGCGGCGACGACCTTGCGATGGGTGGTGCGCACGTCGCCGTCCCGGTAGAGGGCGGCGTAGCACTCCGCGATGATCCTTCCGGTCTCGCCGGCACCCGCGTCCGCGATCTCCGACAGCTGTTGCGCCCGCTCCAGCTGGGCCGACTGGCCTGCGACGAAGGCCGCCTCAGCCAGACGCCGGGAGCGCTGATCCGGTCTCTCGCTGAGCTGTGCGGCCCGCTCCAACCAGATCACGGCGACCGAGGACGCTCCCCGTCTGGTCGCGGCCTCGGCAGCCCGCTCCAGCACGGTGGCCACCTTCTCGTCGGGGTCCACCGTGGCCTCGGCGAGATGGTGCGCCCGCCGCTCCTGGTCGTCCCGGTGCAGCTCGGCGAGCTGGGCATGGGCCGCCCTTCGGCGGTTGGGCGTGGCGAGCTGGACCACCGCGGAACGCACGAGCGGGTGCCGGAAGCCGAGCTGCCCGGTGACCGGGTCGACCACCAGGAGTCCGCGGCCGATCGCCTCGTCGACGTCGCCCAGCCGCCGTTCCAGTGCGGGACGGCGGGGTCCGGCCACGGAGGCCAGGCCGTCGAGGGCGGCCAGCAGCAGGGCCTCCTGCGCGGAAGGCGTCAGCTCGGAGATCCGGTATCCGTACAGGTTCTCCAGGCGGCGCGTGAGGGGCAGCGGGGATGCCTGCTCGGCCGGGGCCGCAGGCATGCTCCCGGCCGTCTTCGGCAGCTCGATCAGCGCGAGCGGGTTGCCCTGTGCCCAGTGCAGCACGCGCTCACGGGCGACCGGGTCCAGATGGCCGCCGGTGCGTTCCAGCAGCGCCGCCGCATCCGGTCCGTCCAGGGGCCCGACCTCGATCTCCTGGAGTCCGGCGTCGTCGAACACGGACGGTACGTCCGCCCTTACGGTGATCACGCCCCGGCCGCCGACCGCACCTGCCCGGCGCATCACGAAGGTGCAGACACGGGCACTCTCGCTGTCGAACCAGTGCGCGTCGTCGACCGCGAAGAACAGGGGCTGGTCGTCCGCTGCCGCGGCGATGAGGGAGAGCATCGCACCGGCGACCTGCGCCACGTCCGGAGCGGCCTCGCCGCGCAGACCCGTGACCTGTTCCAGGATCCCGCGCGAGGGGGCGGGCAGCCGCCCGCCGAACGGGAGCAGCGGCAGGAGCAGCTGATGCAGGCCGGCGAGCGGCAACTGGGACTCCGCTTCCACACCGGAGGCACCCACGACCTCGAAGCCCGCCTCGTCGGCCAGGGACACGGCTGCTTGAAGGAGCGCGCTCTTGCCGGTGCCGGCATCGCCGCGGAGCACGGCGAACGAGGAGTGCGCGGGAGCCCGCAGCAGCCGCTCCAGCCGCGCGAGTTCCGTTTGCCGCCCGATGAGCCGATGCTCGTTCTGCGCCACCTGTCACCGTTCCCGTCCACATTCGGGCCTGGCCACCTGCCGACACGCCGTCTTCGGGCTGATCACCCACGGTAGCGCGGGAACGGGGCGGCAGCCGCAAGATCTTTTGAAGCCGCAGCCCGGCCGATGGCCGGCGGCCCTCGTGACGGCTGCAGGTGCTGCGCGTTCCGCAAAGGGTTGCCAGGCGATCGACCAGGCGTCGTTCCTCAGCCCTGCTTGCCGCAGTCGTAAAGGCGGAAGCTGCCCTTGGTGCGCCAGCCGTAGGCCCCGGAGCGGATGCGCGTGCAGTGGGACTTCACCCAGGTCGTGGCCGGGGTGGTGGGCCGCAGCGGGGTGAGCAGCACGTAGCGGAGCTGGTGAGTGCTGATCAGGCTGCCGAGTTGATCGGCGGTGGGGAAGGGGGTCTTGCCGGTGAAACCGCCCATGACGAGCATCGGCTGGGACTGGGCGCGCAACAGACGCTCCGCAGGGTAGGCGGCCTGGGTGGCGAGCAGGTACTTCTCGCCGTGGTGGTGTGCGGTGAGGTAGTCGAGCAGGGCGGTGTCGCGGTCGCTGGGCTGGTCGAGCCCGACCCGGCGCAGTGCGGATCGGTCGTGGAGGGCGTTGCGGTAGACCTTGCCGACCGGGCCGGCCGTGGGGGAGGTGGAGGCGCCCGCGTAGAGCGGGTCGAGGGAGGAGGCGGCCCAGCCTGCGGGCAGGAGCAGAGTGGCCGCGATCCCGGCGGCCAGGGAGCCCTGGACCATCCCCGAGGCGTGCGACCCGCCGGTCCACAGGCCGAGTGCACCGCATATCGCAAGGCCCACGGCGAGCAACAGCAGCCAGGAGGCGAACAGGGTCGGCACGTCGAGTACCAGCGCCCAGGCCACCGTCAGCAGGATGGCCGACGGCAGCCACACGCGCCGCCGACCGCCCGCCTCGTACTCGGACCGGAAGAGGGCGAGCCCGCCCCCGGCCAGCGCGGCGATCGCCGGTGCGAGGACGGCCGTGTAGTACGGGTGATTGCCGTTGGAGACGCTGAACACCACGGCATGCACGGCCAGCCAGCCGCCCCAGAGCAGGAATCCGGCACGCAGCAGGTCGGTTCGCGGTTCGCGGGCGCGCCAGACCAGGGCCACCACGGCGGCGAGCGCGGCGAGCGGCAGGAACCAGGCGATCTGCGGGCCGACGGTGTGGTTGACCAGCATTCCCCAGCCGGTGTTTCCGGAGGTCCGGCTGGCGGCGGTCCCCGAAACGGCACCGAACGCGGTGTCGTCGTCGCTGAAGCGGCTCAGGCCGTTGTAGCCGAAGACCAGGCTGAAGGGATTGTTGTTGGAGGTGCCGTCGACGTACGGGCGGTCCGCGGCGGGCGTCACCCAGGCGAGCAGCGTCCACGAGCAGGAGACGGCCAGGGCGGCCACACCGCTCAGCAGCAGGCGCAGGGCACGTCGCAACGGTGTGCCGCTCGCGGCGACTTGGTAGACGACGGCGAAGACCGGCAGCACCAGCCATGCCTGCAGCATCTTCGTCTGGAAGGCCAGCCCGACCCAGACGCCACAGGTGATCAGCGGCAGCAGTCGCTCGGTCCGTACGGCCTTCTGCAGGGCTCCGGCGGCTGCCACCAGCAGCAGAGTGAGCGCGGTGTCCGGGATGGTGGCCCTGTTGAGGACCACGGTGACCGGGGTGAAGGTGAGTATCAGCGCCGCGATCAGCGCGGCGAACGGCCCGGCCCAGGCCCGTACGATCCGGTGGAGCAGCCACACGGTGAGCACGCCCTCGACGACCTGTGGCAGCGCGGCCGCCCAGGTGCTCGGACCGAAGATCCAGACGTTGATGGCCTCGGGCCAGAAGGCGCCGGGCAGCTTGTCGAGGGTGATCGAACCGCTGGGGTCCAGACCGCCGAAGAAGAAGGCCCGCCAACTGGAGGCCATCGACCGTATCGCCGAGCTGTAGTAGGGGTGAATCGCGGCGTGCCCGATGCCCCAGCCGTACAGCAGCGCGGCGACGATCAGCACCGCGGCCAGCGCCGGGCGTTCCCAGCTCGCCGGGGCTTCGGGCCGGCTGCCGCGCCGGCGCGATGTCCGGTGGCCGGTGCGGGAGCCGGTGGTCTGGTCGGTGGGGATGGTGGCCATGGCGGAGGTCCTTGGATCAGTGGTCAGGCGGGGCGGCGGGTTACAGGCGGCGGGCTGCCCGGAAGCCGTAGGCGTTGCTGGTGCGTGCCGTCCAGCGGTACGCCGTCCGACGGACTGTCGGTGGTCGTGCCCTCGGCGGCAGACCGGTTGGGGCGGAAGCTGGGGCGGATCGGGCCGTCGAGGCCCGTGCACACACCGCAGTGGTCGACGGCGGCGGTCGACGGCGCAAGCCCGCCGAGGCGAGCGGCACCGGGAGGTGTGCCGGCCGCTGTGGACGTGTCGGCGGTGCGGCCCTGCGTCGTCGTAGGGGCGCCGATCGCGATACGCACCGACAGCGGGACGTCCACGGCGATCGGCTGCGCACCGCTCGACCCGGCTTCTGACCCCCTCGGATCGGATGCCGCCCGGCCCGCCCTCCGTGCGGGCTGCCGCCACCGGCAGCCCGCACGGAGGGCGACGCACCCGGCGGACAGACCCCGCCGGGCAGCCGCATCGCGGCCGGCGACGGGGGTGCTGTGGCGCAGGGCCCGGGACGCGGTGGGCAGGGCAGCGGTTCCTCTCTCAACCGAGCGACGAGCGCTCGAACGTTCGATGAACGCACACTTTAGCCGCATGAGATCACACAACAATCACACGAGCGTCCCTGTGTCGTCCTGTCACGGAACTTCCGGGGTGGGCCCCCATGCAGGGGCCCGGTGCTCGGAGTACGTCAGCGGACGAAGGCGATCTCCGGGTAGCTCTTGGAGGGCCCGTCCAACAGGGTGGTGTGCTTGCCGCGCAACTGCTTGTCGAAGAAGGCGGCGAGGTACACGCGCTGGATCTTGATCGCCCGGTCGGGATCGATCGTGCCGTACTGCTGCTGCACCTGCTCCGGTGAAAGCCCGAGCAGGGGCGCCACCTGCGGCACCAGCCACTCGTTGTCGCTGAACGACAGGTGCCTGGAGCCGTGGAGCTGGATGTCGACCCGGTACCCCTTCAGGTGGGGCCACAGCTTGCGCCACGACGAGTCGTTGTTGCGGTTGTGCGTGCCGGAACTGAACAGCATGAACGGGCGGCTCAGGTCCTTGCTCGGCGCCGTGCCGAAGAACTGGCCGTCCAGGTTGGCCCCGGCGTCGATGCGGTGGTCGAGCTGCATGGCGGTGTCGACCGCGGCGCCGCCCAGCGACCAGCCGAACATCCCGATGTGGGAGGTGTCCACGGACTTCGACAGACCGGAGGGGAGTTTGGCGTGGTCGACGTCCGGGTTGCCGCCCTTGGCGATGGTGCCGAGCTGGTTGATGACGAAGCGGATGTCGGCGGCGCGCACGTTGAGCGTGTCGGAGGAGTGCGAGCCGGCCGGCATGGTGTTGACCTCGAGCCGATTGCCCGGGAACTGCACCTCGTTGGCGTCGTGGGTGTGATCGACGGCGATGACGATGTAGCCGCGGCTGGCGAGGTCCTCGGCCAGGGCCGTGCCCATCGCGCGGTCCGAGTGCAGCCCGGTCGAGTACAGCAGCACGGGCAGCTTGCCGAGGTTGGTGTCGACCGGGGCCAGGACGTGGCTGGATGTCTGCGGCAGCGCGACCTGCTGCGGCGACAGGCCGCGCGAGTACAGGAAGTGAGCGCCCGAGATCGACGGCATCCACGGCGCCACCGGGTATCCGGAGGTGGAGGAGGCCGGGTACCAGTACGTCACCATCAACTCGCGCGCGCGGTTGCCGGATACGTACGGGTCCGTCCGGGACTTGTCGACGAGGTGCTGGCTGAAGGTGCCGACCTTGTAGGGCCCGCTCGGCGCGGGCAGCTCGAGCTGGACGGCGGAGGCCCGGCCACGGCTGAGCGTGGCGGCCTGGTGGGTGTCCTTGGGTAGGGCCGCGCTGTCGTTCTCCGGCGCCCAGTTCGTGGAGTCCTCGTCGGGCGAGGATCCGGTGGCCGACTGCTTGTCGGACGCCTTCCCGGCGGCCATCGAAGGCGTCACCCCGGCACCCAGGGCGACGGCGAGCACACCTGCGGTACCGACCGCTCGGGCTATGAGTCTGCGGTGGTGGCGCGGTCTGCGGTGTTGCATATAACTCCCCTAGTGGTCACGGGCCCATGGCCCGCTGATGGTCAGGGCACACCGTACCGCTGCCCGGACCAAGAGATCGCGGGACCATGCGTTTACCGCGGAGTAGCACGCACGGACCACCTCTTCCAGGCCCGGTCCAGCGGATCACCGGCGGCGTACCGCGAGCCGTACCGCGATCCGATCGCGCTGAACTCTGCGTTTGGCTCTGCAACCGGGCAACGCCGAGGATTTGAGGCGTTCCGGGCGCCCGTCACCGGTCACATCGCCGCGCCTGCGCAGGGCACAACGAGCCGACGACGACAGCCGGATCAGGCGTCCGGCCCCGGGGGCTGTCCCGCGCTTCGTCGGCCTTGGCAGCGATCGCTTCCGCACACGTTCGGGCCCACTCCGCCACGGGCCCCGTCACAGGTCACGGGGCGGGCTGGTCCAGGGCTTCGTGGGGCAGCGCCTCGTCAGCGGTGGCAGCCCAACTCGCCAGCAGTTTCAGGGCGTCCTCGTCGGGGGAGCCGGGCTCGGCGCTCATCGCCGTCAGGCTCAGGGAGGGGTGCGCGGGCAGCTGCATGGCGTCGAAGGCGAGGGTGAGGTCGCCGACGACCGGGTG
Source organism: Streptomyces sp. NPDC050743 (assembly GCF_044456925.1). Classification (NCBI taxonomy): domain Bacteria; kingdom Bacillati; phylum Actinomycetota; class Actinomycetes; order Kitasatosporales; family Streptomycetaceae; genus Streptomyces; species Streptomyces sp. NPDC050743. The sequence goes on along the minus strand of NZ_JBITGJ010000098.1, from coordinate 7,888 downwards.
GTGGAAGTGCTTCACACCGCTGTAGTGCAGGCGTACGTTGTGCCGGGCCCAGGCGATGCGGAACTCCTCGCTACGGGTGACGAGTTCGCCGATGAGGTCGGTCAGGCCCTTGTCGTGCGGATTGCGGCCGGCCTCGGTGCGCAGCAGGGCGACGGTGTTGTTCATCGACTCCTCCCAGTGGCGGCCGAAGAACTCGCGGCCCCGGGGATCGAGGAACTTGAACCGGGCGATGTTCGCCGGGGGTTTGTGTCCGTCGCCGAACAGAGGCGCGTACAGGGCGTAGCCGAGCCGGTTGGCGGCGAGGAAGTCGAGGCGGCCGTTGCGGACGAACGCGGGCGCGTCGGTCATGGAGTCCAGGATCCGCTGCACGCTCGGCGGCACCTGCGTCGGCTGCGGGGCGGTACGGCGGCGCTTGTGCGGAGTGGTGTTGGCGGCGCGGGCCAGGTCGTCGAGGTGGGCGCGTTCCGCCTCGTCGAGCTGAAGGGCACGCGCGAGGGAGTCCAGGACCGCCTCGGAGACACCGGAGAGGTTGCCGCGCTCCAGCCGGACGTAGTAGTCCACGCTCATCCCGGCGAGCATGGCGACCTCTTCGCGGCGCAGGCCGGGCACGCGGCGGTTGCCTCCGTACGCGGGAAGGCCGGCCTGCTGCGGGGTGATCCTGGCCCGGCGCGATGCCAGGAACTCCTTGATCTCGTTCCTGCTGTCCACGCCTTCCAGGCTAGGGCGGGTGCGCGGGGCGTGGGGGGTTCTGTCATTACCTGGAACAGCATTACCTTCCCCACCCCCGTGACCAGCGGTTTCATCGGTAGCGGAGAGAAGGAGCGGTGCGATCCGCCCCTGGCGGCGGTGGCTCACGCGCCGCCGTCCAGCCCTTACGTCCATCTCGTCGTCTGGAGACTTTCGTGCCCACCACCCTGCGGCCGCCTGCCGACACGGCAGAGCGGGAGCGCGGCCGGCACGCGGTCGCGGCCCTCGCCGCCGCCGTGGTCGGTTTCTTCGTGATCACCCTGGACGCCACGATCGTCAACGTCGCCCTGCCCACGATCCGCGACGAGCTGGGCGGCGGGATGACCGGTCTGCAGTGGGTGGTGGACGGCTACACCCTGATGTTCGCCGCGCTGCTGCTGTCGGCGGGTGCCCTCTCGGACCGGATCGGCGCCCGGCGCGCCTTCGGCACCGGCGTGGTGGTGTTCGTCGCCGCCTCCGCGGCCTGCGGCCTGGCGCCCGGACTCGGAATCCTGGTGGCCGCCCGCTTCGTGCAGGGCGCCGGGGCGGCGGTGGTGATGCCCACGACACTGGCGCTGATCAGAGAGGCGTACGACGATCAGGCGCGGCGCGCCCGTGCGGTGGCCGTATGGGCGTCGGGCGGGGCGGCGGCCGCTGCGGCCGGGCCGCTCGTGGGCGGAGTGCTGTCCGAGCTGAGCTGGCGGCTGATCTTCTTCATCAACGTCCCGGTGGGTGTCGTCGCCCTGCTCCTGGTGGCGCGGACCCGGCCGTCGCCGCACCGCAGGGTGCCGTTCGACCGGGCCGGGCAGCTCGCCGCGGTCGCGGGGATGGGCGGACTGACGTACGGGGTGATCGAAGCCGGCGCGGAGGGTTTCACCGCCCCCCGCGTGATCGTCGCCTTGGCGGTAGCGGTCCTCGGCCTGACCGGCTTTCTCGCCGTCGAGGCCCGCACCGCGCACCCGATGGTGCCGCTGGAGATGTTCCGCGACCGCACCATGGTGATCGCGGTCACCGTCGGCTTCACCTTCATGATCGGCTTCTACGGGATGCCGTTCGTGCTCAGCCTGTACTTCCAGCAGCTGCGCGGCCTGTCGCCGATGGCCACCGGGATGGCGTTCCTGCCGATGATGGCCTTCTCCGCACTGCTCACACCGGCCTCCAGCCGGCTGGTGCGCAGGATCGGCCGGCGGGCCTCGATCACGGGAGGGCTGCTGTTGATGGCCGCCGGAACGATGATCCTGGCGGTGCTTCCGCCGACAGCACCGCTCTGGGCCGTCGCCGCGCTGATGGTTCCCGTCGGCCTCGGCGGCCCGCTGGTCATGCCCCCACTGACCGCCCACCTCCTCGACAACGTCCCCGCCCACCGCGCGGGCGTCGCCGGCGGCATCCTCAACACCGCCCGCCAGATCGGCGGCGCCCTGGCCGTCGCCGTCTTCGGCGCCCTGCTGGCAGGCCACGCCGGCTTCCTGCACGGCCTGCGCACCAGCCTGTTCGTCACCGTCGCCGTACTGCTGTCCACGATCGTGGTGACACCTCTGCTGCGGCGGCGGCACGACACCACTTGACCCACTGAAACAAGGAGTAGCCGGCACCATGTCCAAGCACACCGCGCCGCGAGCGCTGACTTCCGTGGCCCCCAAACTGGTCGAGCTGACCGACGAGGTCCTCTTCGGGGACGTGTGGGAGCGCGCCGAGCTGTCGCCACGTGACCGCAGCCTGGTCACCGTCACCGCGCTGGCGGCGCTGCACCGGACCGAACAGCTCGGCTTCCACCTCAAGCTCGCCCTGGACAACGGCCTGACCAAGGAAGAGCTCGGCGAGGCCCTGACCCACCTGGCCTTCTACGCCGGCTGGCCCACGGCCATGACCGCCGTCGCCCAGCTCAAGAGCATCGCCGAGGAGCTCGAAGGGCCCGAAGGCACCACCACTGCCTGACCTGACCAGCCTCGAGAAAGATTCTTTTCACCATGGAACTGTTGAAGAAGCAGCCGACGATGAAGCTGCCGGCCGAGTGGTTCACCGGCGACGCGTGGGCCGACGTCATCTACCGCGGCGAGGAACCCTCCCGGGCTCGCGCGAACGCCGTCCGCTTCGCCCCGGGCGCCCGCACCGCCTGGCACTCCCACGGACTGGGCCAGACCCTCTACATCGTCGAGGGCATCGCCCTGATCCAGTCCCGTGGCGGGGAGATCCTCGAAGCCCACCCCGGGGACGTGATCTGGACCCCGCCGGGCGAGCAGCACTGGCACGGCGCCGCCCCCGACCACTTCATGACCCACATCGCCCTGTGGGAGACCGACGACGTCGACTGGCTGGAACACGTCACCGACGGCGAGTACGGCGGCCCCCGCCACAGCACCCGCGCCTGACCGGCCCGGCGCTCCACCCGGCCGGTCGGCAACGTCGGCTTCGTCGGTGTCCCGCAGGGCGGTTCCGCCGGGCCTGAGATTCTCGACCTAGTGAGGGGCGGTGGCAGACGAGCGTGTCAGCGCCACCGCCCGCCACGGCATCTCTGCGGGCCACCCACGATCCGTTGCATCTCCCTGACCTCCCGGAAGCACGACGCCTTCCGTTCCGCGACCAGTTCAGACCGTCCGGTCGGGTAGCGGGGCCCGGATGCACGTGGGCCGGACGAGTGACAGACTGAGGCGACGGAGCCGGCGGTCCGTGGCGGAGGACTCGGGACGGCCCCGTACCCGTCGTCTCTGTGTCGCATCCCAGCAGCGAGCGATCCGTTCGCTGACCAGTCGGGCACCACTGGGCTTCGAGCGGCTTCGCGAACACCGGACTCGACTTCATGCTGAAGCAGCACCACATCCGGAAGATCAGAACCGATGAGTTCGTCGGCATCGTGAACGGCGCCCCCGGCAGGGGCTCGTCGTAAAGAAAGACACCGCGCGACGCAGGGGGTGGCAGCACGACAGGGGAACGGGCGCCGAGCAGACGTGGAGGTGACCATGCCTGGCGAACGGAGGGACGTCCGGGAACCGCGCGAGGACGGCGGTGACTTCCGGTGAGTGCGACCGAGGGAGGAACCGCTGCGGCACGCGGAGTACTCGCCGGGCAGACGGTCGTGGTGGTGGGAGGCAGCGCGGGAATCGGTCTGGAAACCGCGCGGCAGGTGCGTGCGGCCGGCGGCGAGGCGGTGCTCACGGCACGGAACGCCGAGCGTCTGAAGCGGGCGGCCGACGAGGTGAACCCGGTGAGCACGGCCGCGTTCGACGCCCAGGACACCGATCGCCTGGAGCGCTTTCTCCGGGAGCTGCCCGGGCAGGTCGACCATGTGATGGTCACGGCCGGCAGCCCGTCGTACAGGCCCCTCGCCGACATCGACCTCGCCGACGCCGGACGTGACTTCGGCACGCGCCTCGCGGTGATGCTGGCAGTGGCGCGGGCGAGCCGCGAGAAGGTCCGGGCCGGGGGAACGCTGCTGTTCATCGGCGGGACCGGCGGCCGACGGCCCGCGGCCGGGATGGCCGTGATGGGCGCCCTCACCGCAGCGCTGCCGGCGCTGACCGCCAACCTGGCACTGGAGGTCGCCCCGGTCCGGGTCAACCTCATCGCGGCCGGGTTCGTGGACACACCGCTGTCGGCCTCCCTCCTGGGCGACCAACTCGACGCCCGACGCGAGCAGTTGAGGAAGACGCTGCCCATCGGCCGAGTGGTCGGTGCGGCCGATGTCGCCGCCCTCGCGCTGCACATCATGACCAACGGCGCCCTCACCGGCGCCACCTACGACATCGATGGCGGCCAACAGCTCGTCGCGCAATGATCGCCCGATCAGCAGCCCCGGCCCAGGCCGCAGTGGCGAGACGGGAGGCACAAACCATGGACATGAAACTGGAGGTCGTCGTGGTGCCCGTGTCCGACGTCGACCGGGCCAAGGACTTCTACACGACGCTGGGCTGGAGACTCGACGCGGACATCGCGCCCGACGGCGACTTTCGCGTGGTGCAGGTGACTCCTCCGGGTTCCCCGGCGTCGGTCATCTTCGGCACGTCCGTCACGGATCAGGCACCGGGCTCGGCTCAGGGCCTGCACCTGATCGTCGACGACATCGAGGCCGCTCACGACGAGTTGGCACAGCGCGGCGCCGACCCCAGCGATGTGTTTCACGACGCCGGCGGCGTCTTCCACCACGGCGGCACCGACGCCCGGGTGCCCGGACCCGAGCCGCGACACGGCAGCTACGGCTCCTTCCTGTCGTTCAGCGACCCGGACGGAAACGGCTGGCTCCTGCAGGAAGTCACCACCAGGCTCCCGGGACGGGTGGACTCCGCCACCACCGATTTCGCCTCGGCCGAGGACCTGGCCGGCGCCCTGCGACGGGCCGCGGCGGCGCACGGCGAACACGAGGCGCGCACCGGCGCGGAGGACCCGAACTGGCCGGACTGGTACGCGCGATACATGGTGAGCGAGCAGGCCGGAACGCAACCGCCGTCATGAACCGGCCTGGGATCCCAGGCCGGTGACCGAACGTTGCACGCAGCGCTGCCGCGCAGTGTGAGCCGACGTCAGGCCGCGGGGTGAGGAAGGCTGAGGGAACGGCTTTCCTCCATGACGCGGTAGCCGGCGCTCGTGTACAGGTTCATGGCCACCTCGTTGCCGCCCCACACCGTGAACATCAGCACCGAGTCGCCCGCTTCGACCGTTGCCCGTTCACCGGCCGCCATCGCGGCCCGCCCGTACCCCTTGCCGCGGTGCTGTTCCTGGATGTGCAGCGAGTAGCCATAGGTGACCCCGGGGAGGTGCCCGTGCTTCAGCCAGCCGGTGCCGATCCGCTCGCCCGCCGCCTCCAGCACCAGGAACGTGTTGTCGGGCGTCGCCAGGCCCTGGGGAATCAGATCGGCGAAGTCACGGTCGGACTTGCGGACCGCCTCCTCGGGGTCCAGGGCTCCGGAGCGGACGATGTCGCCGACGTAGGCGGACTTCTCCGAGGCCAGCCACTGGGGATATTCGGCCTCGGTCATCGGCCGAGCGGTGACGCCAGCGAGTGGCTTCGGCGGGAAACCGATGCGGCGTGTCCTGAGCTGGCCGCGGACGCCGTAACCGTCGAACAGCTCACCGGCGGGCTCGGTGAGCCGTATGTTCAGCCGGCGGGCACCGCGCTCGGCACACCATTGCTCGGCCCACTTTCGGGCGGCCTGCTCGTGTCCCCGGCCCGCGTGGGGCGCGTCGACGTGGACGTCGCCGATACGGCCCGCGGGAGCGCCGTGGTTGTCGGCTACGACCACGGCGACGTATCCCACCCGCATCCCGGCGTCCGTGATTGCGGCGACGGTCCAGGCGCCGGTGTCGGCACGTACATCCTCGAGCAGGCGCTCCGCGGCGGCCGCATCGAGGCCGGCCGCCGTGTATGAGGCGAGCAGCCGCCGCTCGAAGTCCTTCTGCCATGAGGTGTTGTCGTCAAGGATGCTGAATTCCGTCACCCGATCACACTAGACGCGGCCGCAACAGCCGCTCAGCAGGACCGAGCCCGCGCCCGCCCTCGTGAGGCAGGGGCCGCACAGTCCGCCTGCGGCTGCGGCGGCGACCCTGATCGGGGGCACCGGCGCCGGCCGCCGCGATGAACGGCTCGGTCACGAAGCCGCACGCGCGGTGCGGATGCCCGAGATCCCGACCGGTGTGCCCATGTGCTTCCGGGCTCGACCGTTCTGTTCGTGCAGGCGCTCGCAGTAGTCGTGGTCGAGCTGGACCACAGTGTCGGAGAAGAACATCCAGGACAGCATGTCGCGGTACTTGAAGCCCTTGGGGGTGAGCTGGACCCAGCGGCCGAGGCGGCGCAGCAGTCCGGTCTCCTCGGCGGCGTCCAGGATCGGCTCGAACAGGTGGGCCTTGTCCTGGTAGCCGAAGCGGTCCAGTTTCGGCGAGGTCCAGGTCGAAGGTGTCCAGGACCAGGCGCTTGCGGATGATCTCCTCGACGTCGAGGACGAAGCCGATGACGGGCTCCACCGCGTGGGCGTTGACCTGGGAGATGTAGTCGGCGACCTCGGACATGAACGGTTTGACGGAGCCCACCATGTAATCCAGGACACCGGTGTACGAACGGGCGCCGACGCCGAGCCCGAGCAGCGGCACACTGTGGAAGGTGAGCACCTTCTGCTTGTAGCCGCCGCGGCCGAGCTTCTTGTAGCGGACGAATCCTTCCTGGACGTAGCCGTGGCCGGTGAAGACCTGACGGGCGTAGTCGTAGCGCTCGTACAGGTTCGAGGACTGCGCGTACCGGTAGGCGCCCGTCTACGCGCCTCTCCTGCACCCCCCGCCTGACGCCCGGCCGACGGCGCGAGGCACTGAACGGGCTCGTAGCAGCCACGAGTTCACTGGCCATCGCCCACGCGGCGCAGCCTTGGTGGCTGTATGTCACCGAGACCGCTGCAGCCGAACTCGCCGACGCCTGCGGCACCAACGCCGTGCAGCTGGGGCAGGACGCGCGGATCCCGCTGCCCGGCAGCAGGTTCGAGGACAGTCTCGCGGGCCTGCCTTCCAAGCGGCGCGTGGCCATCCGCCGCGAACGCCGGGCTTCCACCGAAGCCGGATACGAGCTCCGAACCCTACGGCGTTCCGAGTGCGCCGACTCCGCCGGCGCACTGCTCGCCCAGCTCCAGCAACGCCACGGCCACGCGGCCGACCCGGGCGTCATGGCCAGGCTGCTGCGCGACCAGGCCGACGGCATGGCCGACAGCGGAGTCGTCCTCGCCGCGTACGCCGACGGCCGTATGGTCGCCTTCAGCCCCTCCTACCGCCACGCGGGCACCGTCTGGCTCCGCGCCACCGGCTACGACTACGCCAGGCTGCGAGGCGCGCACGAATACTTCAACCTCTTCTACTACCTGCCCATCGAGGACGCCTACGCTCACGGCGCCACCACCCTCCACCGCGGCATGGAATCCCTCCGCGCCAAGACGCTCAGGGGAGCGGTCACTTCGCCGCTCTGGGCGATCGAAGGGGCACGAGCGGACACCGGAACCGACTGAGAGGCCCCCATGAAGAACATCGCAGTGATGCCGGCGCCGGCACGGAGCCGCCGGAGGATCCGGACGCGAAGGCCAGAATGTGCGGGACTGCTTCGCGCAGGCTCATCAACTTCATTAGTAATCCCTGGTGTTGTGTATGTATAGTTCTGTGCATGGAGTTGCTGCGCATGTCCAAGGCTGCGAAGCGT
>NZ_JBITGJ010000097.1:0-27133 GCF_044456925.1 Streptomyces sp. NPDC050743 | reverse complement strand
TGACGGCGATCCGGCTATCCCTGCCCTGCTCCGCAGGAGTCCGATTCCTCCCCGGCCTGAAGGCCGGGGCATCCTCGGAGGAACCCGGTGAAGTCCTTGGTCTGGGCGGCGCCGCAGGTGACGTCGGTCAGCCGGGCTCCGGTGCGGGCGGCGAGGACGTGGGGGTAGTCGGCCGTGGAGCGCAGGCAGATCAGGTTGCTCGCGTCGACCGGCAGGATCCCGGAGCCGGCGCTGTAACTGTCGCCGAGCGCGGCGTAGTTCAGGGGGGGTCGTGGCGTTGGCGGGCACGGCCGTGAGGCCGAGGGCCAGCGCGCCGGCGAGTGCGGATGTCGCGGCCATGACACGACGCAGGACAGGCTTGTGCATGGGCGGGTGCTCCCTCTTCTCGGGTGGGGACACGAAGCAGCGGGCATGGCTGTGCCCGTGTGTGCTGGTGCGCGAGAATGCGGCGGCTCGGAGCAAGGAGAGGTGCCAGCGTGGGGTGCCGGTTCGCGGGATTACCGCTGAGTTCTACTGATAGGTGATGTGCGGGCATCCATCCGTGGCGTCAACGTTGTTGACACTGATTCTTGAAATACCCACGACCGGAGCCGAGCCCACGCCCTCGCCTCGCCCGGGGGACTCGCTTCGTCCACGCCTTACGGAGTCATGACGTGCCGGTCGCGTCGCCCGGCCCCGGTGCCGTCCGCCTCTAGCGTGGCCGTATGCGTGTACTGGTCACCGGCGGTGCCGGGTTCATCGGGTCCCATGTCGTCGAGGCGCTGCGGGCGCGGGGGCACGAGCCGCTCGTGTACGACGTCCGTGAGGATCCCGGCGCGGACGTGCGCTCCCCGGCGTCCGTCGCCCGGGCGCTGGCGGGGGTGGACGCCGTCTGCCACCAGGCGGCGATGGTCGGGCTCGGCAACGGTGTCGCCGACGCGGCGGAGTACGTCTCGCGCAACGACCTCGGCACGGCCGTGCTGGTCGCGGCCATGGCGGAGGCGGGAGTACGGCACCTGGTGCTGGCGGGGTCGATGGTGGTGTACGGCGAGGGGCGTTACGACTGCCCGCGCCATGGGGTCGTACGGCCGGGCCCCCGCGCCGTCGCCGATCTGGACGCGTGCCGGTTCGAGCCCTCCTGCCCGCACTGCGGTGCGGAGGTGAGCCCCGGACTGGTCGGTGAGGACGCCCCGGCCGATCCCCGGAACGTGTACGCCGCGACCAAGCTGGCCCAGGAGCACCTGGCCGCGGCCTGGGCCCGCAGCACGGGCGGGTCGGCGGTGTCGTTGCGTTACCACAACGTGTACGGACCGCGCATGCCGCGCGACACCCCCTACGCCGGCGTCGCGTCCTTCTTCCGCTCCGCCCTGGCCCGCGGCGAGGCCCCGCGGGTGTTCGAGGACGGCCGGCAGCGACGGGACTTCGTGCACGTACGCGACGTGGCCGCGGCCAATGTGGCGGCGCTGGAGGCGGAGGCGGCCCCGGGAGTGCTCGCGGCGTACAACACCGGGAGCGGTGAGCCGCGTACCGTCGGCGAACTCGCGCGGGCGCTGTCCGCCGCGTGCGGCGGGCCGGAACCGGTGGTCACCGGGGAGTACCGGCTGGGGGACGTACGGCACATCACCGCCGACTCGTCGCGGCTGCGGGCCGAGCTGGGGTGGAAGCCGCAGGTCGGATTCACGGAAGGGATGCGGGAGTTCGCGGGCGCCGGGCCCGTGTAGGGCCCTGTGCGCCGCGGGGCGGATGCGCGCGGGTCACACGGAATGGGCGGCGGGCGAGTCGGGGACGGCGGCGGGTGAGCCTGCCCGAGGCCGAGCGGCCGGCGAGTCCCGCCGAGTCGCGGCCCGGAGGGCGCACCCGCCCGGAGTGCGGCGACGGCCGGGAGGCCCCAGGATGCCGCGGCGTCCCGAGCCCCGGGGTGCCGCGGTCCCCGGACTGCCTATGATGCGGGCGCCCCCAAGTCCCCGAAAGGACACCGCGACCGCCCAGACTCTCCCAGGAGGTCGCAGTCCCCCGACTGCCCATGACGCGGGCGCCCCCAAGACCCCGAAGCACACCGCGACCACCCAGACTCCCCCAGCAGGCCGCAGTCCCCGGACGCCTCCGGCCGCGGCATGCCGGGACTGCCGGGACGCGGAGACCTCGCAGACTCCGAACGATGCCGCGACCGCCCGGACTCCTCGGGATGCCCCAGCCCCCGGCCCCGCAGCGATGCCCCAGCCCTCGGGCCCCGGGACGCGGCACCCCCTGACCCCCTAAGGCGCCGCAGGCAGCGTCACCTCGAAGCGGCAGCCGCCCGGGATGTTGCGGACGGTGGTCCGGCCCTGGTGGGCCTCCACGATGCCCCGGACGATGGCGAGGCCGAGGCCGGCGCCCGCCGGCGGGGTACGGGCGTCACTGCCCCGCCAGCCGGTGTCGAAGACGCGCGGCAGGTCCTCCTCGGGGATGCCGCCGCAGCCGTCCGTGACGGACAGCACCACGCCGTCGTCGGTGCGCTCGGCGGCGACCGCGACAGTGCCGTCCGGCGGGGTCCGGCGGATGGCGTTGACCAGGAGGTTGCCCAGTACGCGGGTCATCTCCTTGCCGTCCACCTCCACGGGCACGGGCTCGACGCGGCCGCCCACCAGCCGTACCCCGTGTTCCCGGGCGAGCGGGTCGGCGCCCGCCAGTGCGTCGCCGACCAGGTCGTACAGGGAGATCCGGGACGGGCTCAGCGGGAGGGTCCCCGCGTGGATGCGGGAGAGTTCGAAGAGGTCGCCGACCATGTCGTTGAGCCGTTCGACCTCGGTGCGGATCTGCTTGAGGTAGCGGCCGGGATCAGCGGCCACGCCGTCCTCCAGCGCCTCCGACATGGCGCGCAGTCCGGCGAGCGGTGTGCGCAGGTCGTGCGAGATCCAGGCGACCAGTTCGCGCCGGGACTTCTCCAACGCCCGCTCCCGCTCGCGGGACTCGGCGAGCCGCGCGCTGGTCGCGGCCAACTCGCGGCCGAGGGCGTCCAGTTCGGCGGTGGCCGGGCCGTGCGGGGCGGAGAAGGCGCCGGCGTCGCCGAACGAGCGGGCGGCGTCGGCGAGTTCGCGGCTGCGGGCGGCCACCCAGCGGCCCAGGAGCAGTGCGGTGGCCAGGGAGGCCACGGCCGCCATGGCGACGACGGTGGTCACCACGCTCAGGTCGTGCGAGGACAGGAACATCGCCCAGGCGACGGCGAGCGTGCCGGCGAGCATGGCGACGACGCCGACCGCGGCGACCACGGCGATGGAGGCGGTGAGCGAGCGGCGCCGGATCAGGCGCAGCACGCCCGCGCCCGTGATCCCCGCGGCGGCGGCGCCGGCGAAGGCGTAGAGGACGATGAGGAGGGTGGCGCGCACGGTCAGAGCACCGCCCCGCCGGGCTCGAAGCGGTAGCCGACGCCCCACACGGTCTGGATCAGACGAGGCCTCGCCGGGTCGTCCTCGACCTTGCCGCGCAGCCGGCGGACATGGACGGTGACGGTCGACAGGTCGCCGAAGTCCCAGCCCCAGACCTCGCGCATCAGATCCTCCCGGCTGTAGGCCCGGCCCGGGTTCCGCAGGAAGAAGGCGAGCAGGTCGAACTCGCGGAGGGTGAGGGCGAGCCGGGTGCCGTTCTTGGTGGCCCGGCGGGCGTCGGGGTCGACGGTGAGTCCGGCCGCGGCCAGCCGGTGCCCCGTGCTGACCGGGCGGCTGCGGCGCAGCACCGACTCCACGCGCAGGACCAGTTCGCGGGGGCTGAAGGGCTTGGTGACGTAGTCGTCGGCGCCGACCTCCAGGCCCAGGATGCGGTCGTCCTCGTCGCCGCGGGCGGTGAGCATGATGACCGGCACGGGCCCGCCGTCCCGCATCCGCCGGCACACCTCCAGGCCGTCCATGCCGGGCAGCATCAGGTCGAGCACCACGAGGTCGGGCCGGTGGGCGGCGGCGCGGGTGAGGGCGGTCGGGCCGTCGTCGGCGCGGTCGACCAGATAGCCGGCGCGGTGCAGGTATCCGGTGACGACCTCGGCGACGGTGGGATCGTCGTCCACGACCAGGATCCGGGCCGTCTCGCCTGCGGCTTCGGTCCCGTGGGGCTCGTACAGCGATTGCATGCCTCCAGCCTCGCACCGCTCGGCCGCCGTTGTGGGGCCGCGGGGCGGGCGTCCGCGTTTCGTAAGGAGCGCGAGTCCGTTATGCCCCATTGGCGTTCGTAGGGTGAGACCGTGACGACCACTTCAGCGGACGTCGACGTGGTGCTGCCCTGCCTGGACGAGGCCGAGGCCCTGCCCTGGGTGCTCGGCCGGATCCCGGCCGGCTGGCGCGCCCTCGTCGTCGACAACGGTTCCACCGACGGCTCCCCCGACCTCGCCCGCGCGCTCGGCGCGACGGTGGTGCACGAGCCGCGGCGCGGCTTCGGCGCCGCCTGCCACGCCGGACTGACCGCGGCCACGAGCGACATCGTGTGCTTCTGCGACTGCGACGCCTCCCTCGACCCCGCGCTGCTCGTTCCCTTCGTCAGGGAGATCCGGGACGGCGCGGCCGACCTGGTCCTCGGCCGGCGGCGTCCCGAGGGCCGGGGCGCCTGGCCGGCGCACGCCCGCGCGGGCAATCTCGCGCTGGCGCGCATGCTGCGCCGCCGTACCGGGCTGCGCCTGCACGACCTGGGCCCGCTGCGCGCCGCCCGCCGGGAGCCACTGCTTGCGCTCGGCCTCACCGACCGCCGCAGCGGCTATCCGCTGCAGATGGTCGTCCGCGCGGCCGACGCCGGCTGGCGCATCGCCGAGCACGACGTGCCCTACCGCCCGCGCACCGGCGCCTCCAAGGTGACGGGCACCTGGCGCGGCACCTGGCAGGCGGTGCGGGACATGAGCCGCGTGCTGGCCGAGGCCCCGGCCGACGGGGGGCTCGTACGGTGACCACGCTGCTCGTCATCGCCAAGGAACCGCTGCCCGGGCGGGTCAAGACCCGGCTCACCCCGCCGTTCACGCCGCAAGAGGCGGCCCGTCTCGCGCAGGCCGCGCTCGCGGACACCCTGCACGCCGTGGCGGCGGCCCCCGCGATCCGGCGGGTCCTCGTCCTCGACGGGACGCCGGGAGACTGGCTGCCGGCCGGCTTCGAGGTGCGTCCGCAGTGCGCGGGCGGGCTGGACGAGCGGCTGGCGGACGCCTTCGCGCACTGCTCGGGACCGGCGCTGCTCATCGGCATGGACACGCCCCAGGTGACGCCTCAGCTGCTCACCGTGGACTTCGCGGACTGCGACGCCTACTACGGACCGGCGGAGGACGGGGGTTTCTGGGCCCTGGGCCTGGCCGAGCCCGATCCCGCGCTGCTGCGGGGCGTGCCGATGTCGACGCCGGTGACCGGGGCCGTGCAGCGGGAGCGGCTGCTGGCCGCCGGGCTGCGGGTGCGCGAGCTGCCCCGGCTGCGGGACGTCGACACCGTCGCCGACGCCCACGCCGTCGCCGCGCTGGCCCCACGCGGCCGGTTCGCCGCCCAGCTGGCCCGCTGTACGCCGGTCACCCCGCGATGAGGGGCAGCTCCGTCGCCTGGGCGGCCGCCGACCCCTACGCGGCCGCGCTGCGCACCGGCCGCGGTCCGTTGTTCCTGCGCCGCACCGACGGCTGGCTGCTGCCGCTGGAGGTGGAGCGCTGGTGCGGCCGAGCCGATCACGTCGACGTGGCGGTCCTGGACCGCTGCGAGGGCGCCGTCCTGGACGTCGGCTGCGGTCCCGGCCGGCTGGTGGCGGAGCTCGCCGCCCGGGGCCGTACCGTGCTCGGCATCGACGTCAGCGAGGCCGCCGTCGACCACACCATCGGGCTCGGCGGTCAGGCGCTGCGGCGCTCGGTCTTCGAGCCGCTGCCCGGCGAGGGCCGCTGGGACACCGTGCTCCTCATGGACGGCAACATCGGCATCGGCGGGGAGCCGTCCGCGCTGCTGGAGCGGGTGGCCGCGCTGCTGCGCCCGGGCGGGCTGCTGATCGCCGAGACCGTGCCGGGACACGTCGACGAGCGTGCCCGGGTCCAGGTGGTCGACACGGTCGGCGGCGCCCGGGCCGCCGGGGCGCCGTTCCCGTGGGCGCGCCTCGGCACCCCGGCCCTGCTGCGGTACGCGCGCAGGGCCGGGTGGCGGTCCGTCGCTCAGTGGTCGGCGGGCGGCCGGTGCTTCGCCGCCCTGCGCACACGCCACGCCAGCAGCACCGCCGAGCCGCCGAAGAGCGCGGCGGTGATCAGCAGCCAGCGGGTGAGGAAACCGTCCGGGGAGAGGCCGGTGGCGGACCGGTAGCGCCGGTCCACCATGCCGCTGATCAGCGGGAACCAGACGAGCAGGAGCAGCCCGGACAGCAGGGCCGGGACGCGCACGTACAGCGTCCAGCCGCGCCGTCCGGCCGCCCCCAGGCCGCCGGTGACCGCCCGGTCGGCCACCGTGTAGAGCGGCAGCAGGACGAGATCGTGCAGGAGGGCGGCGCCCACGATCCACAGCGCCACCCCGAACCAGTCACCGGCCAGCAGCCGCACCCCGGCGTAGGCGGCGAGGGCGAACGAGCAGGCGAGCAGCAGCAGTTGGAAGGGACTTCCCAGGCTCAGGCTTCGCGGCATCACAGGTCTCCGAAGGTCAGCCGGGCCACCCACTTGGTGTTGAGTACACCGGGTGCCGCGGGGACGATGATCCGCGCCGGGTGGCCGTGGTCGGGGGACAGTTCCTCGCCGTTGACGAAGAGCGCGAGCAGCGAGCGTCCGTCGGCCACCTGGTTGGCGCGCAGGGCCGCACGCCGGAACGCTCCGTGCCGTTGCAGGGACTCCACGAGCACGTCCGGCGGGTCGCCGTCGTACCCGACGAGCGCCGCGAGGTCCCGCAGCCGCACCCCGCGCCACCACTGGTCGGCGGTCGACCAGCCCTCCACGCAGGCGATGGGCAACGAAGCGCTGTGCTGCGGCAGTTGGAGGAGCTGCGCGCGGCTGAGCCGTACGGTTCCGGTGCGGCCGGTGACGACGAGCCGCCAGGCGTCCTCGTGGGTGTCGGCCGCCGTGATGCCGGCGTAGGCGGCCGTCTTGTTGATCTGGAAGCCGTTCGGGCCGCCGCCGGGATCGGCGGTTCCGTGCGGCGCGAGCAGGGCGGTACGGCGGAAGGGTCCGCCCAGGCTCTGCCCGACGGTGGTCAGGAACAGCAGCAGGGAACCACCGCCGACCAGCCCCAGCGCGCCGCGCCGGGAGACGGTGGGCGCCGCGGGGCGCGGGGAGACGAGGTCGCTCTGTACCTGCCCGCGCCGCCGTACGGCCCGTACCGCCGTGGGCGTGTTCAGCACGGCGTGTGCGACGAACGCGGCGAAGAACACCCATGCCCCGTAGAAGTGCAGCGGGTAGAAGGAGCCGGGGAAGACATAGTCCAGCTGGACGTTGAGGACTCCGGTGGTGAACTCGAACAGTCCTCCGCCGACCAGCAGCAGCAGGGAGATCCGCTCCAGCGCGTGGGCGAGGGAGCGGGCCGGCGGCAGGGTGAAGAGCCTCGGCACCACCGACCACAGTTTGGCCAGCAACACGGGGATCAGGGTGATGCCGAGGGTGACGTGGACGCCCTGGGTGAGCCGGTACAGCCACACCGGGTCGGTGGGCCAGGCGAAGAGGTAGAAGCCCAGGATGCCCTTGTCCGTTGTCTGGTCGTTCACCCGGGACAGTCCCGGGTTGTAGGCGGCGTACGACACCAGGCCGGTCACGAACAGCACGGTGATGCCGACGAGCAGGACGAGGCCGAGCACCGAGGTGAACCAGGGGCCGCGCAGGGGGCTGCGCCAGATGCCTGCGGAGGTGGGAAGCCGGGGATGGTCGCGCATGTCCCGACCGTAGGCCGGGTGACCCCCGGAAGGGGGGCCGCGACCGGTGACGAAACGCTGACGTCCGGCCCGCACGGCGGCTGTGTGCCGCTCTCCCGGCCTAGCGTTTTGGTGTGACCCGATCTCTCCGCCGCGACCTGTACGCCGCCGGTGCCGCCGCCCTCCTCGTGACGGCGGCCGTCCTCGTCGGCCGGCACATCCAGGACACCCGCCCCACCCTGTTCGTGCACTGGCCGCCGCTGTTCGCGGACTGGGACCCGCACCTCGGCCCCGGCACCCCGGTGGCCCTGGCGGTGGCGGCGGCCACCGTGGCCTGCGGCCCGGCCGTCGCGGCCCGGTTGCCGTGGCGTGGGCTGCTCGCGGCGGCCTGGGCGGCCGCCCTGGCCTGGATCCTGTCCCTCGCCCTGGTCGACGGCTGGCACCAGGGCATCGCCGTCAGGCTGACCACCCGCAACGAATACCTCAGTGTCATCGGCCGCTTCCACGACATCCCGGCCACCCTGCGCGACTTCACCCACCACATCGTCAGCGGCACCCCCGCCCCCTGGCCCGCGCACATCGCCGGTCATCCGCCGGCCGCCACGCTCACCTTCGTGCTGCTGGACCGGATCGGGCTGCGGGGCGGCGGCTGGGCCGGGATGTGGTGCATCACCATCGGCGCGACGGGCTGCGTGGCCGTGCTGATCGCGCTCCGCGCCCTGGCCGGCGAGACGCTCGCGCGCCGGGCCGCGCCGTTCCTGGTGCTGGCCCCGGCCGCGGTGTGGCAGGGCACCTCCGCCGACGGCTACTTCGCGGCCGTCGCCGCCTGGTCCCTGGCGCTGCTCGCCCTGGCCCTGACCCGACGGTCCCACGGGTACGCGGTGGTCTCGGGTCTCCTCTTCGGCCTGACCTGCTACCTCTCCTACGGCCTCACCCTGTTCGCCCTGATCGGCGCGGCGGTCGTCGCGCGGGCACGCCGCGAACTCCGGGAACGCCCGACCCTGCTGCTGTCCCTGCTGGCCGGACTGGCCGTGTTCCCCGTGGTGTTCACGCTCGCCGGCTTCGACTGGTGGCACGCCTACCACCTCCTCGTCACGCGCTACTACCAGGGCGTCGGCGGCACCCGCCCCTACGGCTACTGGGTCTGGGCCAACCTCGCCTGCACCGCCGTCATCACCGGCCCGGCCACCGCTGCCGGCCTGCGCCGGACGACCACGGCCCTGCTCCCCGGGACCGGCCCCCGGCGCCCCGCGGACACACGCCTGGCGTTCCTCGTCACCGCCGCGCTGCTCGCCCTGCTGGTCGCCGATCTGTCCGGCATGAGCAAGGCGGAGACGGAACGCATCTGGCTGCCCTTCGCCCTCTGGCTCCTGCCCGCCTGCGCCCTCCTCCCCCGCCCCCGCCCCTGGCTCACCGCCCAGGCGATCCTGGCCCTGCTCCTCAACCACCTGCTGCTGACGGGCTGGTGAGCGCTTGTCGGTACAGGCCGAGCCGTCTGCCGCTCCCGCTGGTGCGGGGCGTGCCGCTGCACTCCGGCTCAGGGACCGATGTGCACATGGGGTGTCCAGAGCGAGGGTCGTTCGGGCTCCCGCTCGCGCATCCGCGACACGGCGTGACGGAGGGACTCGGCGACCGTCGCGTCCTGATGTGCGGTCAGGTGCTCGTAGAAGGCCTGTACCAGCCGGGTGTTGATCCGGTCGGTCACCGGCCAGAGGCTGCCCACCAGGTGGCTGAAGCCGGCGAGTTGGAAGGCCGACAGCAGGTTCAGGGACTCGTCGGGCAGGTCGAGGCGGTTGCGGGCGGTGCCGCAGGCGGACAGGAAGGCCAGTCCGGCCCGGTCGGTGCGGGCGGCCGCGATGTCGCCGATGTGCAGCCGGCCGTCGTGCAGGACGAGGTGGCCCTCGTGATGACGGTCGGCGTCGTGTCCTGCGTGGCAGGCCACATGGACGATGTCGTGGTCCGGTACGGCCGTCATCAGCCGCTCACGGGTGGCGGCCGGCCCCCGCAGCAGGCGGGCGCCGGGGAACGAATCGGTGAGCAGGGCCGCCTCCTCGTCCGCGGCCGGCAGATCCGGGGCGCCGGGGGTGCGCGGCAGGGCGACCACCAGGGGGCGGCTGTCCGGGCGGGGCCGCCAGGCGCTCAGGCGGCCGAGCGCGTGGACGGTGGGCGTGTAGGACGACACCACGAGGGCGAACGCGCTGCCCTCCTCGCGGCGTTCGGCCATGTGCAGCGGGAAGAGGCTCAGCGGCCCCGTGGGACACCACCACATGCGGGGCGGCGTCGTGCCTTCCCGCAGGCCGCGGAGGTCGTCCCGCAGGGCGTCGAGGACGGGTCCCACGACGGCGTCCCAGAGCAGGGCCAGACCGGTGCGCAGGGAGTACTCGCCGAGGCTGCGGCGCGCCGGGGAGACCCCGTGGTCCAGAGCGAGTTCGGCGCCGCCGAGCAGATCGCGGCCGAGCCGCCGGACGGTGTCGAGGGTGAGCCGGGGCAGCGGCAGCCGGCGGACGCCGTCCCGGGTGACGAGCAGGGCGTCGGAGCCGTAGCGGCCGAACATCGGGACGGCCACGGGACCCTCGCGACAGGCGTCGAGGATCTCCTCCAGGCGCGGCGGCTGGAGGAAGTCCTCGAACCCGGGCACGCCCTTGATCTCCTGGATCAAGTGCCGTCGTTCGTCCGCCAGTCGGTGGCGCCGGTCGGTGTCCGGCTCGGACCGCAGCCGGGTCGGCAACTCCGCCAGGGGCGAGGCGAGCCGCGGGGCGCGGACGCGCAGCCGCTCCAGATCGACGCGCACGGCGGACGCCTCCGCGTGGAGCACCCCGCGTCCCTGTTCCAGCAGTTCCAGCGCGCGGGCCGGTGAGCCGGCGGCCAGCGCGCAGGAGGCGGCCAGCGTGGGCAGCGGCGCGTAGGCGGGCAGCCGGCGTTCCCGGTCGCCGGCGCGCAGCTGCCAGCCGGCGAGGTCCGGCAGCAGACGCACCGCCAGGGCGAGGTCGTCGGCGGCGCTCGGCCAGTCCTCCAGGTTGATCTCCAGCTTGCCGGCGTGCCAGGCACTCTCCAGCCGTCTGTGGACGCTCTCCGTGGCGGCCCTCGCGACCTGGCGGAGCAGGGTCGCCGCCTCACGGGCGTCCGCCGGCTCGCCGTACTCCGCATAACGGTTGTTGAGGGCCGCGCCGAGCAGGTAGCGGCGGGAGGCGAGTTGGGCGGGGCTGACGGCGGCGGCCAGGCCGTCCCGCAGCACGGCAATGGACTCGGCGAGCACGGCGGGGTCACGGGTGCGGGCGTACTGCTCGGCCAGGCTGGCGGCCAGCGCCTCCAACGCCACTCCTGTCGGCCGGCCCGCCGAGGCGGTATGGGCCTGCCGGGCGAGCCGGAGGGCTTCGGCGAGGTCGGCCGCCGGATCGTGCCCGGGGCCGCCGCGCCGGGCACGCTGTCCGAGCCGGCGGCCGAGGTCGGCCCGGACGGCCGTGCACAGTTCCGGGTCGGCGTCGGGGGTGAGGGCGGCGAGGGCCGCGCGGCCCAGATCGATGATCTCGTCCAGCGCGGCCGGGTCCGCGTTCTCGCCGTCGAGTTCGGCCAGCGCCTCCAGCTGGTGGGCGAGGTTGTTCAGCTCCCGGGCGCGGGCGGGGTGGTCGGGGGGCAGTCCGTCGACCAGCGCCCGGGAGAGGGCGACGGCCTCTCGCAGCGACTCCGAGTCGCCGACGTCGTCGTGGCGCAGATGCAGCAGTCCGGCGAGGTTGGTCACCGCGTCGGGCCTGCGGGGGTGGCCGGGCGGCAGTCCCCTGAACACCGTACGGGCCAGGTCGATGGCCTCGGCGAGCACTCCGGGATCGCGGTGGAGGGTGTAGGCGTGCCGCAGGGCCTCGACCAGCCGGGCCAGATGGTGGAGGTGCTCGGGCGCGTCCCGCGGAGTCTCGGCCACCAGTCTGCGGGCCAGGTCGACGGCCCCCGCGAGGAGTTCCGCCTCGGCGTGGTGCTCGTGCAGCAGGAGCAGGCTGTGCACGGTGTTGCCCATGCACCGGGCCCGGCCCGGCCTGTCCTCGGCCATGACGATGCCCAGTTGCAGCACGGCGGTCGCCGCGAGCGGCGCCGTTCGGTCGTGCGGCCCCGCCTTCTCCAGGAGCAGTCCCGCGAAGTCGTTCCAGACGCCCACCTGGGGAGCGCCCGGCGTCGGGGCCTGGATCTGCGCGACGACCGCCTCCGGCACGGACTGCGGCTCGGCGTCGCGCAGGGGGGCGAGGAGGGCGAGGGCGAGCGAGAGATCCCGGTCGTTCAGCGGGTTGCGCCGCGCGTGGGACAGGGCACGCAGCCAGAACAGCCAGCCGGTGTCGTGGAGGAGCCGGAGCCGGGGCTGCACGTCGATGCTCATGTCCCGCACGACGGAGCGTACGGCCGTATCGAGGAGGGCGGCGGCTTCCCGCTCGGCTCCGGTTTCGAGCAGGACGGCGGGATCATGGGTGGTCGTGTAGGCCTTGAGACGGCCGGTGAGCGCATCGGCCTCGGAGCGGGAACCGGTGTCCTGACCGGCGGGGTTCAGGTCCGGCGGCAACGGAACCACTCCTGCCTGCTGTCGTCCCACACGAGCGTACGGCCGCGCAGCTCCGAGCGGTCCATGGCCATCAACTGCCGTACCGCGTCGGGTGGGATGGGGTCGGGCAGGACGAGCTGGAGGTCGGCTTCCGGGTCCTGGATGCTGACGAAACCGGAGGCGTCATGCGGGACATACGGGTCCGGGGCGTCCGTGCCTGAACCGGTCGAGTCGGCGGCGGAGGGGTCTGCGGCGGGTCTGCCGCGCCGGGTCAGGCGGGCGCGCAGGCCCGCGTACACGTCGTCGGCCGATTTGCCGGCGACGGCCTGCGTGAACGGGATGATCAACGCGGTGGCGGCCCCGCTCAGCACCAGCGACACCCAGTCCGGCATGTCGCGCAGCGCCGGCGGTTCGGGCGGCGCGCCGCCCCGGTCGGGCGACAGGACGTCGGCGATCGGGGCGGCGGGCGGGGCCGTGCCGGCGTCCGCGGGGATCCGCCGGGTCCGGCCGTCGGGGGCGGAGACCTGCCAGTCGCCGTCGGCCGTGCTGTACCGGACCACGAGATCGTGCGTCTCCTCGGGAAACCGGCGCGGTGTGGCGCACAGCCACAGCCAGAGCAGGTCTCCGGTGCCGTCGCCGCTCTCGTCGTGGTAGATGTTCCGGCGTACGACGCTCAAGCCGTGGGTGCCCAGGGTCTCGGTCAGCTCGCCGAGTCGTGCCTCCAGGCCGGACCGGCCGGCTCGCGCGCGGTCGCCGGAGTCCGGCGCACTGTCGTTGCTCACGTCGATGTCACACATCCCCGTACGGTGGCTCGGTGGTGCCGGCTGCTGTGCCGTCGGGGCCGGGGCCGCGCGGCAGGCGGTCGATCCGTTCCAGGGCGGCCTGCCGTACGTCCGGATCGGCGGAGCGCGCGGCGCGTTCCAGGGCGGACCCGGCACCCTGCGGATCCCCCAGCCGCACCAGGACGTCGCCGAGCAGGACCAGGGACCACGCGGCCACGCGCGGATGCCCGGAGCGGGCGGCCTGGCGGAACGCGTCGCGGGCGCCGCGGAAGTCCCCGCGCCGTTCGAGCACGCAGCCGGCGCCGTACGCCCCCGGGGGTGCCGACTCCGGGTCGCCGGAGCGCATCGCCTCGCGGTAGGCAGACAGCGCGCCGTCCGGGTCGCGCTGTTTCTCCAGCAGCATGCCGAGCCGGAGTGCCGCTCGGGCGGCCGAGCCGGGGTCGGTGCGGCCCGGCTCGATCGCCTCCCGGTAGGCGCGCACGGCACCGGACACGTCACCGCGGCCGCTCAGCAGGGCACCCAGGCCGCACAGGGCCAGGCCCGTCAGGCGGGGAATGCC
Source organism: Streptomyces sp. NPDC050743 (assembly GCF_044456925.1). Lineage (NCBI taxonomy): Bacteria > Bacillati > Actinomycetota > Actinomycetes > Kitasatosporales > Streptomycetaceae > Streptomyces > Streptomyces sp. NPDC050743. The sequence continues at coordinate 13,497 of NZ_JBITGJ010000097.1, read as the reverse complement.
CCAGGTGGCCGTCCTCCGGTACAGGTCGGCCGCCTGCTCCGGATCGGTCTTCTCCGTCATCACGGCGAGTTGGAGCCGGGCGGCTGCCGCGGGTTCCGGCTCCCCTGCCTCGGCGGCGAGCCGGAAGGCCGCCACGGCCTGCTCGGTGTCGCCCCGCTCGCTCAGCAGGAGCCCCATCCGGGCGGCGGCGCGCGGCGCGGCAAGGCGGTGACCGGAGTCGACGGCGACCTCCAGCGCGATCAGGGCGGCGGCGGTCTCCCCCTGCTCGGCGAGCAGCGCGCCCAGGTCGGCGGCCACCATCCCGCGCAGTCCGGCGGGGTCGCCGTGCCAGGTGCAGGCGGCGAGCGCCTGTTCGTACGCCGAGCGCGCCGCGACCGTGTCGCCCTGCCGGCGCAGCAGTCCGGCGAGGTTCTGCGCGGCCAGCGCGGTGCCGATCGGGTCGTCCATGTCGATCGCCTGGCGGCAGGCGGCGATCGCCTCGGCCGTCCGGCCCTGCTCGGCGAGCGACTGCGCCAGGTTGACGCAGGCCATCGCGGCCATCATGGAGTCGGCGCGCGCGCCGCGGCGGGTACCGCGGGCTTCGTCCGGTGTCTCGTGCCGCTCGGTCCGGACGCCGTTGTGGATCCCGCCGTCCGCGACCGCCTGCCGGTAGGCGCCGTGCGCGCCGGAGGTGTCGCCGCGTTTCTCCAGATCGCTGCCGAGGCGGAACCCGGCGTAGGAGGCGATCAGCGGTTCGGCGCTGCGCTGGGCCTGCCGCAGCGCCGACTCGGCGACCTGGGTCATGCCACTGGTGCGGGCGGTCTCGGCGACCGCCATCAGCTCGAAGGCGTCACAGCGGCGCAGCGCGAACTCCCATGCGGCGGGCGGCACTTCGGGCTGATCGGCGCGGGACACGAGGAATGCGGCGGCTCGGAACGCCCGCCCGGCGGTCGGCCCGGGAGCCGGGCGCACTTCCTCCAGCAGCGCTGCCGTCGCCTCAGCAGGCACGGTCAGGGCCCACCTCAGGGCCTCGGCCCAGCGTGTGCCGGCATCGGGCTCCGGTGCGGGGAACCGCGGGTCGAACTCGGCCAGTTCCCGCAGTTCGGCCTCGGTGACCGGACGGAACAGGCCCATGCGCCGCCAGTCCACGGCGGCCCGCACCAGCACCGAGCCCAGCCCGGCCGCCTCGTCGCCTTCCGCCTGCAGGCCCTGCTGCCAGCGCTGCTCCAGCAAGGCCGCGCCGCCGGTCAACTCGCCGTCGGCTGACTGTGGTTCGGCCTCGGCGGTTTCGTTCCGCGCGCTGGGCTCGCTCGGTACGACGACCATCGCGGCCTGGTCCAGGACCAGCCGTGCGGTCGGTCCGAGCCGGCCCTCGGCGGACAGCAGGTGCTCGCGCACGTTGGACTCGACGGTCGCCAGGAGCACGACCCGGGGGGCGAGCGAGCGGAGCCGGTCCAGCTGTGCGCCGTCGATGCCGTGCGCGATGCCCAGGTACCGCTCCAGGTGATCGAGCCAGACGACCACGGCACCGGCGCCCCCGGCCCGTAACGGCGGTTCCAGGCAGAGGAGTTCGGCCAGGGCGGCGACCCCCGGCTGGGGCACCAGGAGCCGGGCGCCGGGGAGGGTACGGCGCACCGCCTCCCACGCGGTGCGCCACCGGCCCGCCTTGGAGCCGCCGGCCAGCAGGACGAAGTCCTTGTCCCGCAGGGCCGAGTCCAGCGCGTCGTCCACCCAGGGCCGGCGCACATACGGGTCCTGCTCACCCCGGCTGTACAGCGAGCGGGAGACACCCAACTCGCCATAACCGTCCGTGTCCGCCACCGAGGGCAGTTCCTCGGGCCCCGACAGCGCCGGGACCGCGAGCAGCGCACGGATTCGCTCGTCCCGCTCTGCGCCCGACTCCCCCACCGAAGTCTCCCGTCGCTTCAGCCCGCGTCGTTTCACCATAGCCCGCAGGGGCGTTGCCCCGCGAAGCCCTCGGCATGCGGCCGACGGCCGGTCGCGGTGTCAGGAGTCCTCGGCGTCGGTGGCGGTGCGGTCGGCCAGTCGTTCGTAACGCTGTCTGGCGGCCTGCGGAGTGCCGAGTCCGAGGCCGAAGGCGATCTCGGGCCAGGTCATGCCCCGGCCGCGGGACATCTGCAGCAGCGAGGCCTCCAGTTCGTCCAGCTCCGCTCGCACCAGCGGCACGAGGCTCAACGCGGCCGTGATGTCGGCGCGGTCCACCTCCGGCTCGCCCTCGTCGAGCAGTGCCGCCCCGCTCAGCAGGAACGTCACGAGCCGGACGGCCTCGTGCGGGGCGAGGACCGACGGGTGGGTCTGCCGACGCCGTTGCCCGTCCGTCGCCGCGTGCCGCTCGGCGATGCGGAAGAGGCAGGCGTGGACCCGCTGGGCGCGGGCCTGCTCCGGCTGCGGAGGGTTGAAGGGGTCGGTGTGATCGGCGGTTGACGACATGCGGCCAGGGTTTCGGTCAACACGACATGACGTCAACCGATTATGGTGAACAGGTTGTTCACACGGGGTCGTTTCAGGACGCCGGCTCGGCGATCTCCCGCTTGAGGATCTTGCCGCTCGGCCCCATCGGCAGCGCGTCCGTCACCCAGAGCCGGCGCGGGTACTTGTAGGCGGCGACCCGGTCCCGGACGAACCGCTGCAACTCCTCGGTGTCCGCCTGGGCTCCCGGGCGCAGGACGACCGCGGCGGCCACCTCCTCGCCGAGCCGCTCGTCGGGCACGCCGAGGACCGCGGCGAGGGCGACGGCGGGATGCTCGTGCAGCACCTCCTCGATCTCGCGCGGGTAGACGTTGTAGCCGCCGCGGATGATGAGGTCCTTCTTCCGGTCGACGATGTACAGGTAGCCGTCCTCGTCCCTACGGGCCAGGTCGCCGGTGCGCAGCCAGCCGTCGGGGATGGCGGCGGCCGTCTCCTCGGGGCGGTGCCAGTACTCCTTCATCACGTTGGGCCCGCGCACGGCCAGTTCACCGACCTCGCCCGGTGCGACGTCCCGACCCGAGTCGTCCAGCAGTCGGACCTCGACGTCGCGGATGGGGGTGCCGATGGAGCCGGGCTTGCGCGGGCGGTCGGGGTGGTTGAAGGAGACGACCGGGCTGGTCTCGGACATGCCGAAGCCCTCCAGCACCATGCAGCCGAAGCGCCGCTCGAACCCGTGCAGGATCTCCACGGGCAGCGAGGCACCGCCCGAGACGCACATGCGCAGGCTGGAGACGTCGGCCGCGGCGGCGTCGGGGTGCTGGAGCAGCGCCGCGTACATGGTGGGGACGCCCTCGAAGACGGTCGCCCGGTCACGGGCGATGGCGTCGAGCACGGTCTGCGGCTCGAAGCGGGGGACGAGGGTGAGGGACGCGCCGCTGCGGACGGCGACGTTCATGGTGCAGGTCTGCCCGAAGATGTGGAACAGCGGCAGACAGCCGACGATCACGTCGTCGGAGGTCAGCCGCTGCACCTCGGTCACGTTGACCTCGGTGTTGTGGCGGAGCCCGGCGTGGGTGAGCGCCGCGCCCTTGGGACGGCCCGTGGTGCCCGAGGTGTAGAGCAGCACGGCGATGTCGTCGCCGGCGGCGGCCGTCACCTCGTACTGCGGCTCCAGGCGCGCCAGTTCGGCGGCGAAGGCGGCCGGTGCGACCGTCAGGTGCCGTACGCCGGCGGCGGCCGCGCCCGCGGCGCCCTCGCCGGGCGCCTGATGCCACTCGAAGAGCAGCACGGCGCCGGAGTCCCGCAGGTGGTACTCGGTCTCGCGCTGCTTCAGCAGCGGGTTCATCGGCACCACGATGCCGCCGGCGCGCAGGACGGCGTAGTACAGGACGACGAACTCCGGCACGTTCGGCAGCATCAGTGCGACCCGGTCGCCGGTGCGCAGGCCCTCGGTGCGCAGCAGCGCGGCGGCCTGGGCGCTGAGCCGGTCGAGGTCGGCGTAGGTGGTGGTCGCCGTGCCGAGCCGCAGCGCCGGGCGGTCCGGCAGCCGTCGCGCCGTCTTCACCAGGAATTCCGCCAGATTGGCCATGATGCCTCCTCGCACGCATGCTCCGCCACGCCCACGGGTCCCGTCGCGAGCGTTCCCGGCATGGTCGCGTGCACGGTCAGGGGCGTCCATGGCGACGCCCACAGTTCGCCCGTTCCGGACTTGTTCCGCCGAACAAAAGGAGCGCCGTACGCTGCGGGTATGGGTCTGTCGAATGTGGGCGCGGCGTTGCGTGGGCGCCTTCCGGGGCTGGGCGAGCGCATGGCCGAGCGCATCCGTGCGGAGGTCGAGTCGTACGCGGACGACTCGCTGATCCCCTTGGCGTCGCTCAGGGAGTCCTGCGAGGGCAACGCCGATCAACTCCTCGGACGTTTCGCCTACGGCACCCAACCGGGCGTCGGAGCCGCTCAGCAGACCGGACGGCTGCGCGCCGAGCAGGGCGTGCCGCTCGCGGACACCCTGCACGCGTACCGGGTCGGCTTCGAACTGCTGTGGTCGGAGATGGTCGACGAGGCGCGCAGGCACCCGGAGGTCACGGACGCGGAACTGGTGGCCGGCTCCTCGGAGATCTGGGCGCTGTTCGGCCGGTACGCGGAGGCCGTGGCGGCCGCCTACCGCGAGGCCAGCGCGGAGCTGGCGCTGCAGCGCGAGGCCCGCCGGTCGGCCCTGGCCGAGGCGTTGTTCACGGGCGCCCTCGCGGATCGTACGACGTTGTGGGAGGCGGCCGGGCAGCTCGGTCTGCCGGAGCGCGGGCCGTACGCGGTGGTGGCCGCTTCGGTGCCGGATCCCGGCCAGGAGCCGCTGCCGGGGATCGAGGTGGCGCTGCGCCGCTCCGGCGTGCCGTCGGTGTGGCGGCTGCTGCCGGACCAGCAGATCGGGCTGGTCTCGCTCGGGCACCGGGACGCGGAGACGGTGAGCCTGCGCGCGCTGCGCCGCCGGCGTGCCCGGGTCGGCGTCAGCCCCCGGTTCGACTCACTGCGCGACACGCCGCAGGCGCTGCGGTTCGCCCGGCTGGCCCTGGCCGGACTGCCCGGCGAGGGACCGGGGGTCACCCGGTTCGATGACAGCCCGCTGGCGATGCTGGTGGCCGCAGCTCCGGCGGAGGCGAGCCGGCTGGTCGAGGTCGCCCTGGGCCCGCTCCTCGAACTGCCGGAGGCGGAGCGGGCGCGGCTGCTGCAGACCCTCGGTCACTGGTTCGCCTCGGGCGGGGTCGCCGCCGGGGCCGCGGAACGGCTCTTCGTCCACCCCAACACCGTGCGCTACCGGCTGCGTCGCGTCGAGGAGCTGACCGGCCGTCCGCTCACCGACCCGATGGCCCTCGCCGACCTGGGCGCCGCGCTGTACGCCCTGCGGCTGCTGCCTTCCTGAGCGTCCACGGCGACGCGGTGGTGATCGGCGCTCGCGACGCAGGCAGGCGCGTCCTTCCCCGGCTAATCCGTCAGCGGCAGCCGGTACACAGAGACATGGGAACGCGAGTCGGCGGTGAACTCGGCGCCGGACCAGTCGGCGTGCCTGGACTCCAGCTCGAATCCGGCCAGTTGGGCCATGAGGTCGAGTTCGGACGGCCAGATGTAGCGGTGCGGGCTGCGGTACAGCCGGGCCTCCTCGGTCTCGTCGATGCGGAAGTGGTGCGATACGACACGCTGGTTGAGGATGTCGTAGGTGTCGAGCCCGACGTAGCCGGCGTCGGCGCGCCACACGGTGGCCTCCTTGCCCGGGGGAAGCGTGCGCAGTTCCGGCACCCACAGCTCGATCACGAACCGGCCGCCGGGCGTGAGATGGCGGGCGGCGTTGCGGAAGCACTCGACCTGCTCGGCCTGCGTGAGCAGATTGGAGATCGTGTTGTAGACGAGGTAGACGAGGCTGTACGTCCCGGGGGCGAGGGTCGTCGCCATGTCACCCAGGACCACGGGGATCGTGGCTTCGTCGGCCTTGGTCCGCAGTTGCTCCACCATCGGCCCGGACAGCTCGATGCCGGTGACGGGTACTCCCCGCCCGGTCAGCGGGACGGCGACCCGGCCGGTCCCGATCGCGAACTCCAGTGCCGCTCCGCCGTCCGCCAGCTCGGCGAGGCGTTCCACCGTGGGCGTCAGAACCTCGGGGGCGAACATGCCCGTGCCGGGCGTGTCGTAGCGCTGGGCGACGGCGGCGTCCCAGATCTTCTCCTGATCCATTCCGTCAACGCTGACCTTCAGCAAAGGAGTTGTCCAGCGAATTACCGCCGCACACTCACGTCTCCGGAGACCGGGACTCCCCGCCCCCACGCCATCGACATGCGGAGGACTGCGTGACTCCACCCCTCGGCAGACGCTCCTTCCTCACCGTGGCCGGCGCGACCGCCGCGGCCCTGACGGCGACGGACGGCCTCCCGACCCAGGCCGCACCCCCTCGCACCGGATCACCGCACCAACAGACCGCCCGCGCAACGCCGTTCCCGCTCACCGCCGTGACCCTGCTGCCCGGGCCGTTCCGGGCTCCGGACCCCGCTGAGCGGCGCGGGCACGCTGCGCTACGCGATCACCACGGGCGGCGGCGGTGCCGAGCAGCGCATCGACGCGACCCGCTGCCGACCGGCCGCGGGGTGCGCCTGGCGGTCACCTACGGCTCCGGTGCGGCCGTGCTCTACGTCGACGGCCGCGAGGCGGGCCGGAATACGGCGGTCACCGTCGAACCCCGCTACTCCGGCAACCACATCCGGGCCGCGTACGTCGGCAAGTCCCAGTACCCGGATCCGTGTCTGAAGGCCGCGGTCGACGACTTCCGTGTCTGCGGCAAAACGCTGACCGCGGCCGAGGTCCGGGCCCTGGCACAGGGCGCGTAGGACCTCCCGCACGTCGCGTCCAGCGACGGGGCCGCCACGAACGATGCCGCCCTGCTGGTGATCAAGAACCCGGACCCGAGCGGGGGCGTCGGGCTCAACCGGCCGCCCGAGCCAACAGCCCGAGCACCTCGCCCAGTCGGCGGCGTGCCGACGGATCGGCGAGGAGCCCGCCGTCGTCGAGCATGTCCCGTCCCACCGGGATCCGCACACAGGCCGACTCCACGACGGCCCCGCCCGTGTAGCCGAGCACTGTCCGCAGCGTGGCCTCCGCGCCCTGGCCACGGCCCGGGGCGGCCGCGTTGATCCATGCGGCCGGCTTGTCGCAGATCTCCGTGCCCCCGACCGTCCAGTCCAGCAGGTTCTTGAACGAGCCCGGCAGCGTGCCGGCGTATTCGGGGGGTACAGATCAGGACGGCGTCCGCACGGTCGAGCGCCGCCCGCAGAGCGGCGACCGGGGCCGGCAACAGGTCGGTGTCGTCATCGGGGTTGAAATGCGGAAGCCGGACCAGGTCCTCGTACATCACCGTGTCCACACCCAGGGACGGCGCCACGGCCTGCACGGTACGCAGCACCGCGTCGTTGGTGGAGCCCTTCCGCAGGCTCCCGGACAGCAACAGGATCACGGGCATCGGCGTCATCCGCTCAACCTACTGGCACGGCGGCCAGGACACAGCCAGGAAACCGACCCAGCGGTTTGGTAACGGCCGCCCTCAACCGGTGCTCCCCGCGCGCGGACTCAGCTGTTGACGCCGGCCAATGACGCCGCCGGCTTCCTCCGGACCTCCGCGATCACCCTGGCTCCCCGGTCGGGTGCGGTGTCGAGGCGGACGAGGACGGCCGGCGCGGCGACGGCGGGGAGCAGGTGGTTGAAGAGGGCCGACATACGGTGGTCGAGGTCGGCCCAGTTCGCGACGGCCTGCGAGACGAACTGCACGCCGATCCACCCGCCGAGGAAGACCTGGGCGGTCTCCTCGGGCACCACGTGCGGCAGCACCTCGCCGCGTTCCTTGGCCTCCGCCAGCAGAGCGCCCGTCAGCTCGGCCCAGGCCGGCCAGGCGCTGCCGAACACATCGCGGCCCTGCAGGTCGGCCGAGAGCCGGACCCCGGCGAGCAGCATCGGCTCCCGGGGCAGCCGCTCGGCCAGCGTCATGCCCGCGTCCACCCACTCCTGCAACTTCAGTTCCCGGGGGACGTGGTACTCGGTGGTCGTCTGCTCCTGCAGCACACCCCGGGCGAGCGCCGCCTTGGAGTCGAAGTGGAAGTACAGGGCGCCCTTGGTGACGCCGGCCCGGTGGAGGATCTCGGCGATGGTGGCGGCCGCGTAGCCGCGCTCGGCGAACACCGCGGCGGCGGCTTCCAGAACAGCACGTCGGGTCCGGACAGCTCGCTCCTGCTGAGCCATGAACCCTCCTCAAGCTGAAAATTAAACCAAACAGCTCGTACCTTACCGCAGCGCCTGTCAACGGAAAGGCGCTGTAGGGCAGTTACGCAGGCCTCGATCACCCTCTTTTTGAACACGTTCAAATATGCGGTTTCGCTGTGCGTACCGAACCGAGGGGCTCGATGAAGGTTGTTCTGCCCGGGGGAACCGGTCAGGCGCGTTCGGCCGGCTCCTCCCGCTCTTCCGCCTCGGCCTGGGCGGCCGGCTCGGCTCCGGCGACCAGTACTGGCCGTTCATCTCCCTGACGGACCACATCGCGGCGCTCCGCTTCGCCCTCGGCACCGAGGAGCTCTCCGGGCCGGTCAACTTCACGGCGCCCGAACCGCTCACGAACCGCGAGGTGACCCGGGCGCTGAGCCGCGCGCTGCACCGTCCGGCGCTCGCCGCCGTCCCGGCCCTCGCCCTGCGCGCGGCGCTCGGCGAGTTCGCCGCGAGCATCACGTGCAGCGCACGCGTCCTGCCGGCCGCCCTGCACAAGGCGGGTTTCTCCTTCGCTCATCCGACGATCGACGGAGCGCTCGACTCGGTGCTGCGACCGGCCGCTTGAGAAGGCCGTCGAGGGGGCCGAGGGGTGCGAGGGCGCGCCGGATTCCGTCCGTGGCGCGTGCGCGAACGTCCGGCGCGCGGGACCATGGTCGCCCGGGCAGGGCGCCGGACGACCGGGCTCGGCAAAAGACGGGCGACGAGGAGGAAGCCGTGTGCCGACTGTTCGGGCTGATCAGCTCCCCGCTGCGGACGCACGCCACGTTCTGGCTGCTGGACGCCCCCGACAGTCTCAGCGTGCAGAGCCGCCGCGAGCCCGACGGCACCGGGCTCGGGTTCTTCGACGCGGCCGGCACACCGGAGGTGCACAAGGCCGCGATCGCCGCGTACGAGGACCGCGCCTTCGCCCGGGAGGCCCGGGAGGTCGAGTCGGCCACCTTCCTCGCGCACATCCGCTACGCCTCGACCGGAGGGCTGGACGTGCGCAACACACACCCCTTCGAGCAGGACGGAAGGCTGTTCGCGCACAACGGTGTGATCGAGGGGCTGGACAGGCTCGACCGCCGGCTCGGCGAGGACCGTTCGCTGGTGCGCGGGGACACCGACTCCGAGCGTTTCTTCGCCCTGGTCACGCGGGAGACGGCGGCGCACGGCGGGGACGTGTCCGCCGGCATCGAGTCCGCGGCCCGCTGGGTCGCCGGGAACCTGCCGCTGTACGCCCTCAACATCGTCCTCGTCACGGCGCGGGAGCTCTGGGCGCTGCGTTATCCCGCCACCCACGAGCTGTACGTGCTACGCCGCCCGGCAGGCGGTCACCACGGATCGCGGCATCTCGACCACGCCGGCAGGCACGGTCATCTGCGGGTGCGCTCCGCGCATCTGGGCGAGCGTCCGGCCGTCGTGGTGGCCAGCGAGCCCATGGACGAGAGCCCGCAGTGGCAGCTGATGTCTCCCGGCGAGTTGCTGCACGTGGCCGCCGATCTGCGGGTGACCTCCCGCATCGCCGTGTCCGACCCTCCGGCATACCCGCTGACCCTCTCCGACCTGCGCCCCGAAGCAGCCGCCTCCCAGCGGCCCGCGTAGCCCGGCGGGGGTCTCGGCGAGCCGGCACGCGCGCTGGTGCAGGAACGACCGCGCAGGCGGGGCACGCCCGTGACCCGGCTCACGAGCCCGAAACTTGCGCAACCCTTAAACTTTCCGGCGTGGAGACTACCGAGGTGACGGGTTGGGAGACCGCCGTGCTCGACGGCGGGCCGGCGGACGGGCTGCGGATGAAGGTCTCCGACCGGCCGCGCGTGATCCAGGTGACGTACCCCTGCCCGGTCGAGGCCGCACCGCCCGGTGGCGTACGCGCCGAGGCGGTGTATCTGTACCGCCGCGACTACACCGTCACCAGCGAGCCCCTGCGGTACGGCTTCGACGTCGCCAGCCCCTGATCCGCGCGGTGGACGCGGCTCAGTCGGCCGGTCGGCTCTCGACCGTGGGAGCGGTGGACGGCCTGGCGGCGTCGTCCTCCTTCATGGCCTTGGCCTCGCTCTTGAGAATGCGCATGGACTTGCCCAGTCCACGGGCGGCCTCGGGCAGCTTCTTCGAGCCGAACAGCACAATCACGACGATCGCCACGATCAGCAGGTGCCAGGGTTCCAGTCCGTTGCGGAACATCGCGCCCACCCCTCTCTGACTTGCGGTCTTGCGCAACTGTACAACCGGGTCGCCGTCGGTCAGGCGTCGGAGTCGGGCTTACCGCGCGCCGCGGCGTACGCCTGGGCCGGTGTCATGGCGACGCCGTTGAGGCTGACCGTCCTGTAGGGGCTGACCTTGGCGCAGGTCTTGGCCTGGTCGGCGGTGGAGGCGTGGGCGCCTCCGACGGCGGCCTGGGTGTCGGCCGGCGCGGGTGAGGAGCTGCCGCCCGGGAAGCCGGTGCCGCTGGGCCAATCGCTGCCGATCACCAGGGTCAGGCCGCTGCCGGTGCCCTGCTTCAGGTGCGAGGAGGGCAGACCGAGCGCCTTGGCGACCGTCTCGGCCTGCGCCTTCTGATCGGTGCCGTAGGTCAGCGTGGTCGTCGTCGCCGGGCTCGGCGCGTTGGCCGTGGTCGTGCCGGAGCTGAAGCCCTGGTCGGTCAGCGCGGCCGCGATGGCCGAGGCGCGGCCGGTGACCGAGGTGCCGTTCTCGACGGTGACGGCGATCTGCGAGGCGGGCACGGCCGAGGCGGTGGCCTTCGCGGTCGCCGAGGCCGCCGCGGACTTCTTGCCGGAGCCGGTGGTCAGCGACTGGTCGTTGGCGATGGTGGAGAACAGGGTCCTGGCACCCTGGCCCACGACCACCCGGTCCTTGTTGTTCGGGTCGGGGGCCGTCTGCATCGTCGTGAACGTCATCCGCTTGGTCGGCACCTTGTTCACGTCCGACGCGAGCGAGATCAGCTTCTTCACGCTGCCCAGGCCGTCGTCCACGGTCAGCGCCTTGGTGGCGGCGTCGGCCAGCCCGTAGACCGCGGTGGGGTCGGTGAGCGTGCCGGCGCTCTTGAACTTGCGGATCATCGAGCTGAGGAAGATGTGCTGCGAGATCGTACGGCCGAGATCGCTGCCGTCGCCGAAGCCGTGGCGGGAGCGGACGAACTCCAGCGCCGCCTTGCCCTTGAGGGTGTGGGTGCCCTTGGACAGCTTCAGATGGGAGTAGGTGTCGTACACGTTGTCGCTGACACAGACGGAGACGCCGCCGATGGCGTCGGACATCTGCACGACGCCGGAGAAGTCGAGCTTGACGAAGTGGTCGATCGGGATGCCGGTGAGCCGGTGGACCGTGGCCACCTGGCAGGCGGGGCCGTACTGCAGGGCGCTGTTGATCTGACCGTAGTAGCCGGACGTGGACTGGCCCGTCGCCGTGTCCTTGCAGGCAGGGACCTGGGTCATCGTGTCGCGCGGGATGCTCATGACCGTCGCGTTGGAGCGGTCGGCGGATATGTGCACCACCATCTGCACGTCCGCGTTGCTGCCGCTCTGCACCCCGGTCCTCGAGCAGCCGCCGCCGAGCTTGCAGTCGGCCTGGCTGGTCCGGCCGTCCGAGCCCATGACCAGCATGTTGATGGGGGTGCGGCCGAAGGCGTCGGCCTTCTCGTTGCCGCCCTTGCCGTCGAGCGCGACGCTGTGGATGTTGCCGTTCAGGTGCTGGTAGAACCACCAGCCCGCACCGGCCGTGACCACGATGATCACGGACAGGCCTATCCCGAGGATCTTCAGCGCCTTCCTGCCGCGGCCCACCGAACGGGCCCGGCGCCCCCGCCTGCCGCGTCCGCGGGCAGCCGCCCGGGCCGCGGCCCGGCCGCCCGGCCGGGGCGGCCCGTCGGGTTCGGCCGTTCGCTGTCCGGGCACCCGCGCGCTACGGCTGCGCGTGGCCTGCCCGGTGGGCCCGTCCCACGGGTCGCTCATCTCCCACTCCCATGAACGGTCGGGCCCTGCGGGGCGGGCCGTGGGGTGTACGGCCCGGCCCGCGCGGCGATGTACGGGCGGGCGGAGCGCGTCGCTCCACCTTGCTTGCGTGGTTGCGCAATCTAACAAACCTGTGGCCCGAACTGCACAGATACACACACGATTCACAGGTGAGGCATCTCATGGACCGCCGCGCGGGCCGGGGCGGTATGGGAGCGGGAGTCTACGCGCCTCATATAAGAGCGACATATAGGCCTTGCACAAGAGCGGCGATAGGCGGCATAAGGAAAGGATCGGAACCACGCCGACGGTTCGCGCGACGCTCTCAGCCGCCGGTCCAGCGCAGGCCGTGGACAGCGGCGGCGGTGTGCGTCGAGCGCGCGGTCAGCTGTCCCACCATCACCCGGACCAAGGTCACGACGTCGGGGTCGTCGATGTAGTACACCTGCCGTCGGCCCTCACGGCGCGAGCGGACGAGTCCGGCAAGCTTGAGCTTCGCGAGGTGCTGACTGACCGCGGGGAGCGCTCCGCCCACCCGGTCCGCGAGATGCGTGACATCGCTCTCCCCCTGCGACAGGGCCCACATCAGATGCAGCCGGGCGGAGGAGGCGAGCAGACCGAACGCCACGGCGGCCTCGGCCAGCACCTCGGCGGGCGGGTCCCCGAAGCCGGCGGCGCTCTCCGTCACAGCCCTCTCCCGTCCCCGCCCTCGTCACAGCCGACGCACACGCGCCCACCCAGTGTAGGCGCCCGCTTCCGGCGCCCGGCCGCCGCCGGGGACGGTCCGGCCGGCCTCGCCGGGGCCGGGCGCATGCTCGCGGAGCGGCAGGAGACGTCCGTCTCGATCCGGGCGGCTCACTCCTCGAAGAAGTTGTTGATCACCTCCGGCTCGTTGTCGTCGAACGTCACGTCGAGCAGCGCGCCGCCGATGAGGCCACGGCGGCGCCGTGGTCTGCACGGGCCGGGTAAGCCCCTCTGCGGCGACCGGGTCACGGTCGTCACACCCGGGCCGTGGTGGAGGTCGAAGAAGCAGGTCACGCTGGAACTGTCAGTGGTGTACGGGGTTATGGGGAACGCCGGGGCCGGCGGGGCGGCGACCGGAGGCTTCGGCGGGGCGGGTGGCACCCGTAGTGGGCCAGTTCCGTGCCGGTTTCCCGGTCGAGGACGCGGATGTGCGCGCGGTGCACCTTTCCGCAGGCCTGGCCGCGGCTCGGGCCCTGGTACAGCGACGGACGGCACCTTGCCCGACGGGGCGCACAGCAGCGCGCCGACGTCCGGTTCACCGGGTTCCTCCGAGGATGCCCCGGCCTTCAGGCCGGGGAGGAATCGGACTCCTGCGGGGCAGGGCAGGGATAGCCGGATCGCCGTCAGG
>NZ_JBITGJ010000096.1:0-27505 GCF_044456925.1 Streptomyces sp. NPDC050743 | reverse complement strand
CCCTCAACGCCCACAAGGCGGGCACCATCAAGGGCCTGACCGCGGAGGTCGGCGCCTCCGTCACCTCCGGCGCGGCGATCTGCGAGATCAAGGACTGAAGTCCCGCCCCACCGAACTGAGTTGGCCCCCGGTGCACACCGGGGGCCAACCGCTCTTCCGGGTCCTAAGCTGGTCGCGTGGACTTCGTCTTCACGGTCACCAGCGCCGGCCACGGTCAGGCCGAAGGGCTGCTCCAGTGGTTACGGCAGGATGCGACCGTACCGCCGTGGTCCAGCCGGACGGTCGAAGGCCGGGACAGTGTGGACCTCCGGGTCAGAGGCGACATCGACACGGCGGCCCGGTTCGCGCAGTCCCTGATCGACTGGCGGAACGCGTTCGCCCGGACCACCACCATGTTCGTCACCGTGGATGCGTCCCCCACGACGAAGCTCAGCGCCTCCCTGCCCTCCGACCCGACCGATCTCGAACTCAGGGCCCGTATCTCCCGGTTGATCGATGACGCCACCCACGACGGGGCGTCCGAGACCATCCACCTCACCGAAGCGCCCGGGGGCTTCGGGACCCCGGTCCAGCCGACGGGCCACACCTCCCCCGGCCCCGTCCTCGACCCCGACGACGACTGGGCGCGGGACGCCGAGGAGTCGTAACCCGTGGGAGACATCGCCAAGGGCGCACTCGGCGGGGGCTGGACGCTGCTCGTCGGCTGGATCCTGCCGACCGCGCTGAACCTGTCCGTGTTCCTGTTCGCGGTCGCGCCCAGCCTGCGCCGCCCCGCGCTGCTGGCCGGGCACTGGCCGACGACGGGAGGCCACGCCGCCCTGCTGCTCCTGGTCGCGGCCGTCCTGCTCGGGCTGGTCCTCAACGCACTCCAGACCCCCCTCTACCGCTTCCTCGAGGGGTACGCCCTGTGGCCGGCCGTGGCGTACGAGCGTGGCTGCCGGGTGCAGCGGGCGCGGCGTCAGCGCATCGCCGACCGGCTGGCGGCCACCTCCGGCACCTCACCGATCCGGCGGGCCCTGCTCACCGAGAAGCTGAGCCGCTATCCGGTCGGCGACGAGCAGATCGCCCCGACCCGGCTCGGCAACGCCATCCGCCGCTTCGAGGAGTACGGCCACGACCGCTACCGGCTCGACACCCAGGTCCTGTGGAACGAGCTGACCAGCGCCGCCCCCGAGTGGACCCGCAGGCAGAACGACACGGCCCGCACCAACGTCGACTTCTTCGTGGCCCTGCTGTACGGCCATGCGGCGGTGGCCGGTTCGGCGCTGGCCGCGCTGGCGTCCGGCCGGGCCGACCGCCCGGTGCTGGTCGTCACGGCCGTCGTGCTCCTCGGCCTGACGCCGGTGTGGTACCACGCGGCGGTGGCCGCGACCGACGAGTGGGCGGCGGCGGTACGCGCCCTGGTCAACCTCGGCCGCAAACCCCTGGCCGAGGCGCTCGGCCTGATCCTGCCGGCGGACCTGGAGGACGAGCGCACCATGTGGCAGCTGGTGACCCGCATGTCCCGCCGCCGGTACGCCCCGGCGGCCCGCTCGGCCATGGCCCCGTACCGGTCAAGCCCGTCTGAGGACCGACCAGCCTGAAGGGGCGCGGGGCTGTGTCCGACCCGCGGCCCCCACGGCGACCAGGCGCAGGCACCTCACCGCCGCCGCAGATCAGCGACCCGCCCCCGCTCCACCCCCGTGTGCTCCCCCACCCCCGCAGCCGACCTCAGCGGTGAGGAACCCGGCACATGCCCCCTGCGTGGCCCCGGCAGGGGAGCGCGCCGCGCCGGGGCCTGCTCACCCCCCGGAGGGGCTCCGTTCGCCCCGGCGACGGCGATCTGCACACCCTGGTCGGCAAGGGCCTGCAACTCGGTGGCGGCACGGTCGTCGTGGGTCGGCGGCTCGTCGGTGACCAGGCGCGTGATGAGGTCGGTCGGCACGGTCTGGAACATCGTGTCCGTGCCGAGCTTGGTGTGGTCGGCGAGGACCACGACCTCCGCGGCGGCCTGGACGAGGGCCCGGTCGACGGACGCCGAGAGCATGTTGGAGGTGGACAGCCCGCGCTCGGCGGTGAGCCCGCTCCCCGACAGGAAGGCCTTGGACACCCGCAGCCCCTGCAGGGACTGCTCCGCGCCGGAGCCGACGAGGGCGTAGTTGGAGCCGCGCAGGGTGCCACCGGTCATCACGACCTCCACCCGGTTGGCGTGGGCCAGCGCCTGAGCCACCAGCAAGGAGTTGGTGACGACGGTCAGCCCGGGCACCCGCGCGAGCCGGCGGGCCAGCTCCTGCGTGGTCGTACCGGCCCCGACCACGATGGCCTCGCCCTCTTCGACGAGGCCCGCCGCGAGGTCGGCGATGGCCGTCTTCTCGGCGGTCGCGAGATGGGACTTCTGCGGAAAGCCGGATTCTCGCGTGAACCCGCCCGGCAGTACCGCACCGCCATGCCGGCGGTCGAGGAGTCCTTCTGCCTCCAGTGCCCGCACGTCCCGCCGTACGGTCACTTCGGAGGTCTGGACGACGCGGGCGAGCTCACGGAGCGACACGGCACCGTTCGCTCGCACCATTTCGAGGATCAATTGGCGACGTTCAGCAGCGAACACGAAACTGACAGTAACCCCAGCGACCGTCTGCTTTCAGCAGTTTGCGCCGAATAAACGAAGTTGTTCGCATGCCAGGGTGGGAAGTGGTATAGGACCTACCCGCCCTGACTATGCCGTGCGCAAACGCGGCAACTCCCCGTGACCAGCGGGAAGTCGGAGCCCTCCGTCAGCCCTCCACGCCGGCCTTGCGGGTGTGGAGCTGGCGGGCCACCTCCGCGATCGACCCCGAAAGGGAGGGGTACACGGTGAACGCGTTCGCGATCTGTTCGACTGTCAGATTGTTGTCGACGGCGATCGAGATGGGGTGGATGAGTTCCGAGGCGCGCGGCGCCACGACCACACCGCCGACGACGATCCCCGTGCCCGGACGGCAGAAGATCTTCACGAAGCCGTCCCGGATGCCCTGCATCTTGGCGCGCGGGTTGCGCAGCAGCGGGAGCTTCACGACCCGGGCGTCGATCTTGCCCGCGTCCACGTCGGCCTGCGTGTAGCCGACGGTCGCGATCTCGGGGTCGGTGAAGACGTTGGAGGAGACGGTCTTCAGGTTCAGCGGGGCCACCGCGTCGCCGAGGAAGTGGTACATGGCGATACGGCCCTGCATGGCGGCGACGGAGGCGAGCGCAAAGACGCCGGTGACGTCACCGGCCGCGTAGACGCCCGGAGCGGTCGTCCTGGACACCTTGTCGGTCCAGATGTGGCCGGAGTCGCGCAGCTTGACGCCGGCCTCCTCCAGGCCGAGGCCCGCGCTGTTCGGGATGGCGCCGACGGCCATCAGGCAGTGGGTGCCGCCGATGACGCGCCCGTCGGCGAGCGTCACCTCCACCCGGTCCCCGACCCGCTTGGCGGAGGCGGCGCGGGAGCGGGCCATGACGTTCATGCCACGGCGCCGGAAGACGTCCTCCAGCACGGCGGCGGCGTCCGGGTCCTCACCGGGAAGGACCCGGTCCCGGGACGACACGAGCGTGACCTTCGACCCGAGGGCCTGGTAGGCGCCGGCGAACTCGGCACCGGTCACACCGGAGCCGACCACGATCAGCTCTTCCGGCAGCTCGGTGAGGTCGTAGACCTGGGTCCAGTTCAGGATGCGCTCGCCGTCGGGCTGGGCGTCGGGCAGCTCGCGCGGGTGACCGCCGGTGGCGATGAGGACGGCGTCGGCGGTGAGGGTCTCCTCGGTGCCGTCGGCGGCGGTGACGACGACCTTCCGGGACCCGTCGAGGGCCTGCATGCCGTCCAGCCGGCCGCGGCCGCGCATGACCCGGGCGCCGGCGCGGGTGACGGAGGCGGTGATGTCGTGCGACTGCGCGAGCGCGAGCCGTTTGACACGCCGGTTGACCTTCCCGAGGTCCACCCCGACCACCCGGGCCGCCTGCTCCAGCGGCGGGGTGTCGTCGGCGACGATGATCCCGAGCTCTTCGTACGACGAATCGAAGGTGGTCATCACCTCGGCCGTAGCGATGAGCGTCTTCGACGGCACGCAGTCGGTCAGCACCGACGCTCCGCCCAGACCGTCGCAGTCGACGACGGTCACCTCCGCACCGAGCTGGGCGGCTACCAGGGCCGCCTCGTATCCGCCGGGTCCGCCACCGATGATCACGATCCGAGTCACGTACTCCATTGTCCCGCACGCTTCAAGGTGCTACTGCCCGGGGGCGCGCGGAAGCTTCCCCTGGGACTCGAGTGACTCGCGTGCCCCCTGCCGTACCCTCTCCCCATGTCGCTCTACGCCGCGTACGCAGGCAACCTCGACGCGCGCCTGATGTCCCACCGCGCCCCGCACTCCCCGCTGCGCGCCACGGGCTGGCTGAACGGCTGGCGGCTGACGTTCGGCGGCGAGCACCTGGGCTGGGAGGGCGCGCTCGCGACGATCGTCGAGGACCCGCTCGCGGAGGTCTTCGTCGGCCTGTACGACATCGCACCTCTGGACGAGGAGTCCCTCGACCGGTGGGAGGGCGTCGGACTGGATCTCTACCGCCGGGTGCGCGTGCGCGTGCACACCCTCGACGGCGAGGAGGCCGCGTGGACGTACGTCCTGAACGCTTACGAGGGCGGTCTGCCCTCCGCCCGCTACCTGGGCGAGATCGCCGACGCGGTGGAATCGGCCGGGGCGCCCCACGACTATGTGATGGAGCTCCGCAAGCGCCCTTGCTGAGCACAGAGGGTTCAGCTGAGCACAGAGGGTTCAGAGGTGACGCGAAGCCCCCGTTCACGGGCTTCGTCGGAAACAACAAGACAACGAAAGCAATCCCGTGGCGTCTATCATCTACGCGCGTAGGCGTGGACCGGCTACTCTCAACCTCGTGAACGCATCTCTTCTTCCGGACGACATCCAGGGCGACCCGTACGCCGCCGCCGACGCCGCCGCCGCGCGCCTGCGCGAACTCACCGGCGCCGAGACCCACGACGTCGCCCTCGTGATGGGCTCCGGCTGGGCTCCGGCCGTCGACGCCCTGGGCGCGCCCGACGCCGAGTTCCAGGTCACCGAGCTGCCCGGCTTCCCGCCGCCGGCCGTCGAGGGGCACGGCGGCAAGGTCCGCTCGTACTCCTTCGGTGCCAAGAGGGCCCTGCTCTTCCTGGGCCGCACCCACTACTACGAGGGCCGCGGCGTCGCCGCCGTCGCCCACGGCGTCCGCACGGCCGTGGCCGCCGGCTGCAAGACGGTCGTCCTGACCAACGGCTGCGGCGGTCTGCGCGAGGGCATGCGCCCCGGCCAGCCGGTCCTGATCAGCGACCACATCAACCTCACGGCCACCTCCCCGATCGTCGGCGCCAACTTCGTCGACCTGACGGACCTCTACTCCCCCCGCCTGCGCGCCCTGTGCAAGGAGATCGACCCCTCCCTGGAGGAGGGTGTCTACGCGCAGTTCCCCGGCCCGCACTACGAGACCCCGGCCGAGATCCGCATGGCCCGTGTCATCGGCGCGGACCTGGTCGGCATGTCCACCGTCCTGGAGGCCATCGCCGCCCGCGAGGCGGGCGCCGAGGTGCTGGGCATCTCCCTGGTCACCAACCTGGCGGCCGGCATGACCGGCGAGCCCCTCAACCACGAGGAGGTCCTCCAGGCGGGCCGCGACTCGGCGGCACGGATGGGCGAGCTGCTGGGCCAGGTGCTGGGGAAGCTGTAAGCGGACGCAGGCGCTGCGGCGCCGGTGGCGTGGCTCCCGCGCGTTCACCTCTCGGCCGACGGTCTCGGGTGGGTGGGCGAACGGGGGTCCGGGGGCGGAGCCCCCGGTGGACCAGGCAAACACGGAGAGGTTGATCCCAAGGTGCACGACGATCTCATCGCCCGGGCCGAGGCATGGCTCGCCGAGGACCCCGACCAGGAGACCCGCGACGAACTCGCCAAGCTGATCGAGGCCGGTGACGTCGACGAACTGTCGGCCCGCTTCCGCGGCACCCTCCAGTTCGGCACCGCGGGTCTGCGTGGCGAACTCGGCGCCGGCCCGATGCGCATGAACCGCGGCGTCGTCATCAGGGCGGCGGCCGGCCTCGCCGCGTACCTGAAGAAGAACGGCCACACCGGTGGATTCGTCGTCATCGGCTACGACGCCCGCCACAAGTCCGCCGACTTCGCCCGCGAAACCGCCGCCGTGATGACCGGCGCCGGCCTGCGCGCCGCCGTACTCCCCCGCCCGCTGCCCACCCCGGTCCTGGCGTACGCCATACGGCATCTCGGCGCGGTCGCGGGCGTGGAAGTCACCGCCAGCCACAACCCGCCCCGGGACAACGGCTACAAGGTCTACCTCGGCGACGGCTCCCAGATCGTGCCGCCCGCCGACGCGGAAATCGCCGCGGAGATCGACGCGATCGCCTCCCTGAACGACGTACCGCGCCCGGAGTCCGGCTGGCAGACCCTGGACGACGCGGTCCTGGACGCCTATCTGGCCCGTACGGACGCCGTCCTCGCCGAGGGCTCCCCGCGCACCGCCCGCACCGTCTACACGGCGATGCACGGCGTCGGCAAGGACGTCCTGCTGGCCGCCTTCGCCCGGGCCGGTTTCCCGGAGCCCGTGCTGGTCGCCGAGCAGGCCGACCCCGACCCGGACTTCCCGACGGTCGCCTTCCCGAATCCGGAGGAGCCGGGTGCGATGGACCTGGCGTTCGCCCAGGCCCGCACGGCCGACCCGGACCTGATCATCGCCAACGACCCCGACGCCGACCGCTGTGCCGTGGCCGTCAAGGACGGCGCGGACTGGCGGATGCTGCGCGGTGACGAGGTCGGCGCCCTGCTCGGCGCCCACCTGGTCCGCCGGGGCGCGACCGGGGTGTTCGCCGAGTCGATCGTCTCCTCCTCCCTCCTCGGCCGGATCGCCGGGAAGGCGGGCCTGCCCTATGAGGAGACGCTGACCGGCTTCAAGTGGATCGCCCGCGTGGACGGCCTGCGCTACGGCTACGAGGAGGCCCTCGGCTACTGCGTGGACCCCGAGGGCGTGCGCGACAAGGACGGCATCACCGCCGCGCTGCTGATCACGGAGCTGGCCTCCGGCCTCAAGGAGGAGGGCCGTACCCTCCTCGACCTCCTCGACGACCTCGCCGTGGAGCACGGTCTGCACGCCACCGACCAGCTGTCGGTCCGGGTGCAGGACCTCTCGCTCATCGCGGACGCGATGCGCCGCCTGCGCGAGCAGCCGCCGACCGAGCTGGCGGGCCTGGCCATCACCGGCGCCGAGGACCTCACCCGGGGCAGCGAGAAGCTCCCACCCACGGACGGCCTGCGCTACACCCTCGACGGCGCCCGCGTGATCGTCCGCCCCAGCGGCACCGAGCCGAAGCTGAAGTGCTACCTGGAGGTCGTCGTACCGGTCGCGGACCACGCGGCCCTCCCGGCCGCCCGCGCCCGCGCGACGGACCTCCTCACCGCGATCAAGCGCGACCTGTCGGCGGCGGCCGGCATCTGATCCGTACGACAGCGATGGGGTGCCCCGAGCCGGGGGCACCCCATTTCGTCGTTCCGTCGTTCCTCAGCTCCCGGGATCCTGACGGTGGTTCGTCGCTCGCACCGCGGTCGCGCCTCCGCAGCCGACGGCACCGAGGCGGAGCCCCTCTAACACGACTCGTCTCCGCCGCCGCAGCGACACGCGGCGGCACACCGCGACACGCCGGGACACGCCGGGACACGACGGAAGTGAGCGAGCGTCAGAAGATACTTCAAAAGGGCTAATAGTCGGTCAATCCGCTTTTAATTACGTCTACTTGATGGGCCGACGGCGACCCTCAAGGAGCGGTGCGCGGCGCCAAAAATACCCCTATCGGCCTCTCGTTCCGGTTGTCTTATATGACCGATATGACCGGCGTGGGTACTTTTACTCAAGAGCCGGCTGACGGGCCGGTATCTGTGAAACCGGAGACAGGAGAAGCGACATGAAGCTCCCCCGTTCCACCGTCGTCACCGCTGGTATCGCGGCCGCGTCTGCCCTGGCCGCGACCGGAATCACCTACGCCTCGGCGGCCTCCGCCCCGGCGCCCCAGTCCGCTCCGGCCGCTCCCGCCACCTCTCCCCTCGGCGGCAACGCCGGACCGGGCAAGGGCAACGAGGGCGGGAACAGAGGCAGGGGCCCTGGGGGCAGGGGCCACGAGGACTGGGGCCGGATCGAGATCAACGAGCGCTCGTACTCCGCCCACCCCGGCGACTGCGTCACCGTGATCAGCGGCCTGGGCGCGAGGACCCTGAACATCCGCAACGACAGCCGCAAGACCGTCGAGGTCTTCCGCGGGGTGGTCTGCGACAACGGCGCTCCGGTCGCCACCGTCGGGCCCCGCAGCTCCGCGGAAGGCGTGCGCGTCGGGCACGTCGACGGCATCAAGATCAAGGACGGCGTGGTGGCCAGCTTCCGCGTGGTCCGGCACTTCGACGGGGACTGGGACGGAGGCTGGGACGGGGGCTGGGACGGGGGCTGGGACTAGTCCGCGCCGAGTGCACATGTGGTGCTCCGGCCTGCCGGAATCGGGCCGGAGCACCCGCCCTGACCATTGTCGGACCGCCGACACGCCGGGCGCATCCCGCCAGGACCGGACACCGGGCGCCGTACGCCGGGTGGCCGGGCGGCCGTCCGCTCGTCCACGGCCGATCCGCCCGGGTGATGTCCGCCCGGGCGCCGTCCGTCGGTGCCTGTCCCGGCACCGCGGCGGTCGGCTTCCTTCCGTCGTTTCCACACCGCCGAACGGGTGAGGAGCGGCATCAGACGCGTGCCGAGGGCCGCTGCCGCCTTCCCCTGGGCGGGACCGGGGGCGCGGCCCGGGAGCATCCGTATTCGTGTTCGTGAAACCGTGGGGTGAGTGAGATGAGTGTGGACACGGTGGAGGACATCAGCGACGAGACCTACGTCCTGGATCTCCTCACCATCACGCTGACCCCCGCGCTGCCGTGGCTCGGGCACCAGGTCCGCTGCGAGTTGGACGGCCATCTGAAGGAGGCCGTCGACCTGACCCGGGTCACCTGCAATGTGATCATGAAGTTCGGTCCGGTGAAGATGCTGGACCGCTGGTATCGGCTGCCCGACCTGCTGGCCCGCATGGGCGCGACACTGTCGGGGGACCCCAGGTCACCCGCCGGGCCCTGGAAACAGGCATGGGTGCTGCGGCTTCCCGAGACGGTGCCGGTGGCCGAGCACCGGATCCGCCTGCGCGCGCGGACGGGGAACGGAAAGAACTTCTTCGCGCTGGACATCCCCGTGGACTTCCGGCGCAGATTCCATCCGTCCAGGACGAACGGCGGCGGCGGCTCGCGCATGTTTCACGGCCAGCGCTGCGGCTCGGTGACCCCCGGCTGACGCCCGCCCATCCCCGCGACCGGAGTTCCGCTCATCCCCGCCAGGAGGCCCCGGAGAACCTCACCCGATGATCAGCAGAATCAGCAGCAGCACCGCACCCGCCAGCGCGGGCGCGATCACCTCGTACGCCCAGCGCACGGCGACCTCCCCCTGCGCCGACTCCGCCTCGCCGCGCCGGTCCAGCAGTTCCCGCAGCTCGTCCATGACCTGGTCGGTGTCCGCGCGGGTCGACCCGGACCCCAGGCCGGCGCTGCCGGGGGCTCCGAAGCCGCCCACGGTGCCGAAGCCGAAGTTCCGGCGCGTCGGCTCCCCGCCGCGCGCCGCGTCCGCCGCCGCCCGGGACTTGCGCATCTCCGCCTTCTTGCGGGCCCGCAGCGACACGGGGACCGCCCACAGCTGGTACTTGCCGCCGGACTTCGCGACGACCTCGTTGGAGAAGCCGGAGCGCAGCGAGGCGACCTGGCCCCAGGGCAGGCTGATCACCCGGAACGGATTGCGCACCCGCAGCCGGTCCTCGCCCGCGAAGACCGCCGGGCGGAGCGTGAAGGCGATCACCAGCGGCACGATCAGGATCATCGCGGCGAGCGCCAGCCACGGCGTGCGGCCATGGCCCTGGAACAGCGCGTCGAAGCCGAGCCAGCCGACGACGACGAGCAGCAGCACGCCGCCCACGAGCGCCATGGGCGAGCGGTAGATCCGGTCCTTGGCGGCGGGGCCCGGAGGCTGTGACGCGGGTGACTGGTGGTCGGGGGTGGTCATGGGCCAAGTCTGCATGACACCGTCGGCACTGCCGCCACGCGCCCCGGAACCGGCGCTCAGCTGTGATCTTCGGGCGGAAGACGAGCGCAGGGGCTGTACAGCTGCTACGCGCGTAGATATGCTCGTCTGGTGACCATGCCCACCACTGCACCCACAGCACACGCTCTCGCTGACGTCACCGCGTCCGACAGCACGCTGCGCCGCTTCCTGCACGGGCTGCCCGGCGTCGACGCGGTCGGCCTGGAGGCGCGCGCCGCGTCTCTCGGCACCCGTTCCATCAAGACCACCGCGAAGGCGTACGCCATCGACCTCGCCATCTCGATGGTCGACCTGACGACGCTGGAAGGCGCGGACACCCCGGGCAAGGTCCGGGCGCTCGGCGCCAAGGCGGTCCACCCCGACCCCACGGACCGTACGACCCCGGCGACCGCCGCGGTCTGCGTCTACCCCGACATGGTGGCCGTGGCCAAGGAGGCCGTCGCCGGCTCCGGCGTGAAGGTCGCCTCGGTCGCCACCGCGTTCCCGGCCGGCCGTGCCGCCCTCGACGTGAAGCTGGCCGACGTCCGCGAGGCCGTCGCCGCCGGCGCCGACGAGATCGACATGGTCATCGACCGGGGCGCGTTCCTCGCCGGCAAGTACCTGAAGGTGTACGACGAGATCGTCGCCGTGAAGCAGGCCTGCGGCGACAGCGCCCGGCTGAAGGTCATCTTCGAGACCGGCGAGCTGTCGACGTACGACAACATCCGCCGCGCCTCCTGGCTCGGCATGCTGGCGGGCGCCGACTTCATCAAGACCTCGACCGGCAAGGTGGCGGTGAACGCGACCCCCGCCAACACCCTCCTCATGCTGGAGGCCGTACGGGACTTCCGCGCCCAGACCGGCGTCCAGGTCGGCGTGAAGCCGGCCGGCGGCATCCGCACCAGCAAGGACGCGATCAAGTTCCTGGTCCTGGTCAACGAGACCGCGGGCGAGGACTGGCTGGACAACCACTGGTTCCGCTTCGGCGCCTCCTCGCTGCTGAACGACCTGCTGATGCAGCGCCAGAAGCTGGCCACCGGCCGCTACTCCGGCCCCGACTACGTGACGGTGGACTGATCGATCATGGTTTTTGAGTACGCACCCGCGCCCGAGTCCCGCTCCGTCGTCGACATCGCCCCGTCCTACGGCCTGTTCATCGACGGCGAGTTCGTGGACGCGGCCGACGGCAAGGTCTTCAAGACGATCAGCCCGAGCACCGAGGAGGTGCTCTCGGAGGTCGCCCAGGCCGGCGCCGAGGACGTCGACCGGGCCGTCAAGGCCGCCCGCAAGGCCTTCGAGACGTGGTCGGCGCTGCCCGGCTCCGAGCGCGCCAAGTACCTGTTCCGCATCGCCCGGATCATCCAGGAGCGCAGCCGCGAGCTGGCCGTCCTGGAGACGCTGGACAACGGCAAGCCGATCAAGGAGACGCGGGACGCCGACCTGCCCCTGGTGGCGGCCCACTTCTTCTACTACGCCGGCTGGGCCGACAAGCTCGACCACGCCGGTTTCGGCCCGAACCCGCAGGCGCTCGGCGTCGCCGGCCAGGTCATCCCCTGGAACTTCCCGCTGCTGATGCTGGCCTGGAAGATCGCCCCGGCGCTCGCGACCGGCAACACGGTCGTCCTGAAGCCGGCCGAGACCACGCCGCTGAGCGCGCTGTTCTTCGCGGACATCTGCCGCCAGGCCGGCCTGCCCAAGGGTGTCGTCAACATCCTCCCGGGCTACGGCGACACCGGCGCCGCGCTCGTCGCGCACCCGGACGTGAACAAGGTCGCCTTCACGGGCTCGACGGCCGTGGGCAAGGAGATCGCGCGGACCGTCGCCGGCACGCGCAAGAAGCTCACCCTCGAACTGGGCGGCAAGGGCGCCAACATCGTCTTCGACGACGCCCCGATCGACCAGGCCGTCGAGGGCATCGTCACCGGCATCTTCTTCAACCAGGGCCAGGTCTGCTGCGCGGGCTCGCGGCTGCTGGTCCAGGAGTCGGTCCAGGACGAACTGCTGGAGTCCCTCAAGCGCAGGCTCTCCACGCTCCGGCTCGGCGACCCGCTGGACAAGAACACCGACATCGGCGCGATCAACTCCGCCGAGCAGCTGGCCCGGATCACCTCGCTCGCCGAGCAGGGCGAGGCGGAGGGCGCCGAGCGCTGGTCCCCGGCCTGCGAACTGCCGACCTCCGGCTACTGGTTCGCCCCGACGCTCTTCACGAACGTCACCCAGGCGCACACCATCGCCCGCGACGAGATCTTCGGCCCGGTGCTGTCCGTCCTCACCTTCCGCACCCCGGACGAGGCGGTAGCCAAGGCCAACAACACGCAGTACGGCCTGTCGGCGGGCATCTGGACCGAGAAGGGCTCGCGCATCCTGGCGGTCGCGAACAAGCTGCGCGCGGGCGTGATCTGGTCCAACACGTTCAACAAGTTCGACCCGACCTCGCCGTTCGGCGGCTACAAGGAGTCGGGCTTCGGCCGCGAGGGCGGCCGCCACGGCCTGGAGGCATACCTCGATGTCTGACCGTTTGAGCGTCTTCAAGACCTACAAGCTGTACGTCGGCGGGAAGTTCCCGCGTTCCGAGAGCGGCCGGGTGTACGAGGTGACGGACTCGAAGGGCAACTGGCTGGCCAACGCTCCGCAGTCCAGCCGCAAGGACGCCCGTGACGCGGTCGTCGCGGCCCGCAAGGCGTTCGGCGGCTGGTCCGGCGCGACGGCGTACAACCGCGGCCAGGTGCTGTACCGCGTCGCGGAGATGCTGGAGGGCCGCCGCGAGCAGTTCGTGCGCGAGGTGGCCGACGCGGAGGGCCTGTCCAAGTCGAAGGCGGCGGGCGTCGTCGACGCGGCCGTCGACCGCTGGGTCTGGTACGCCGGCTGGACCGACAAGATCGCCCAGGTGATCGGCGGCGCGAACCCCGTCGCCGGGCCGTTCTTCAACCTGTCCTCGCCGGAGCCGACGGGTGTGGTGGCCGTACTGGCCCCGCAGGAGTCGTCGTTCCTGGGCCTGGTGTCGGTGCTCGCGCCGGTGATCGCCACCGGTAACACGGCGGTCGTGATCGCCTCCGAGAAGGCCCCGCTGCCCGCCCTGTCCCTGGCCGAGGTGCTGGCCACCTCCGACGTGCCGGGCGGTGTGGTGAACATCCTCTCCGGCCGTACGGCGGAGATCGCGGCGCCGCTGGCCGCGCACCAGGACGTCAACGCGATCGATCTCGCGGGCGCGGACGAGGCACTGGCGAAGGAGCTGGAGGTCGCCGCCGCCGACAATCTGAAGCGGGTCCTTCGTCCACAGGCTGTGGATTACTTCGAGACGCCCGGGATCGAGCGGATGACGGCGTTCCTGGAGACGAAGACGGTGTGGCATCCGACGGGGTCGCTGGGCGCGTCCGGCTCTTCTTACTGACGGGGCCGGCGGGGAACTGCGGTGGTCGGCCGGCTGCGGGTTGTCCGTGGCCGGTCGCGCAGTTCCCCGCACCCCTGGCGGGGCGCCTCAGTGACCCAGTACTCCCAGGACCTGGCCCACCACCGGCACCGACCCGAGCGACTGCGCCTCGGCCACCGGCGCCGTCAGCATCTGTGACGTCGCCGGCTTGAAGTCGGCCAGTTGGGTGCCCACCCCGTTGTCCAGGGGATCCACGCCCGTGCCCGCAAGCGGGTTGGGCTTGAGGCCGGCCACCGGGCCCGTGACGTAGCCGACCGTGCCGGTGGCGGCCGCCAGGCCCGCCTGCGGGTCGATGTGACCGAGCGAGGTCGGCCGCCACGGCACCTCCACGACCGGGGCGGCGGCGTCCGCGTGGGCCGTCGCCACGCCCGCGCCCAGGGCCGCTCCCGCGGTCGCGAGGGCGATCAGGGCACGCTGTGCGACGGGGTGCTGGGGGGAGGTGTGTCGGGCCATCGCTGGTGCCGCCTTCTGGTGCGCAGGGTAATGGTGTCGGCACGTAGGGTAGTTGAGGCGGGAGTCACGCTCAAAAGCCGACCCGCGGGGTCGGCAGGCGCGCCGCCATACGTCAAACTGGTGTTCCGTGAGCATTCATCCCCCGTCACCCGCCCGCGTCGTGCTGCTGTGCGGCCCCTCGGGCTCGGGCAAGTCACTCGTCGCCGCCCGTTCCGGGCTCCCCGTCCTGCGTCTGGACGACTTCTACAAGGAGGGTGACGACCCGACTCTGCCCTTGGTGGAGGGGAGTTCGGACATCGACTGGGATCATCCCGAGTCCTGGGACGCGGATGTCGCCGTTCGGGCCATCACCCGGCTGTGTGCCACCGGTTCGACGCCGGTGCCGGTGTACGACATCGCGCGGAGCGCCCGCACCGGCGAGGAGACGCTGCACATCGGCCGTACCCCGCTGTTCCTCGCGGAGGGCATCTTCGCGGCGGAGATCGTCGAGCGCTGCCGGGAGTTGGGCCTGCTCGCGGACGCGCTGTGCCTGAGCCGCGGACCGGTCGTCACCTTCCGCCGGCGGTTCCTGCGGGATCTGAAGGAGGGCCGCAAGTCGGTGCCGTTCCTGCTGCGCCGCGGCTGGCGGCTGATGCGCGACGAGCGGTCGATCGTCGCCCGCCAGGTGTCCCTGGGCGCGCATCCGTGCGATCGGGACGAGGCGCTGGGACGGCTCGCGGCAGCGGCGGCGGGGCGGCAGGCGCGTCAGCGGACGGTGGCGTAGGCGCCGTACGCGAGACGGTGACCCGAGCGCCGTACGGAAAACGGAAGCGGGACTGGACAGGCCCCCCGACCCTCCAGTCCCGCTTCTCGTGCTCCCCCGTTCCCCCGTGGTTCCTCCCCCGTGTCCCCCTCCGTTTTCCCCCGTGATTCCCCCGCGGGTCACCCCCCGGTGACCCCTGACCTCAGGCGACCAGTTCGCCGAAGGCGTTCTCCTCGTCACGGCCGAAGCTGAGGACCTCGTCCTCGCGCAGCCGGCGCAGCGAGCGCCAGATGCTGGACTTCACCGTGCCGACACTGATGTCGAGGATCTCCGCGATCTCCGGGTCCGTACGGCCCTCGTAGTAGCGCAGGACCAGCATGGTGCGCTGGAGCTCGGGCAGCCGGGCCAGCGCCTGCCACAGGACCGCGCGCAGCTCGGTGCCGCGCATCGCGTCCGTGTCGGAGGGCGTCTCCGGCAGTTCCTCGGTCGGGTACTCGTTGAGCTTGCGGCGCCGCCAGGCGCTGATGTGCAGGTTGGTCATGGTGCGGCGGAGGTATCCGCCGACCGCGGCCTTGTCGCTGATCCGGTCCCACGCCTTGTACGTCGAGAACAGCGCGCTCTGCAGCAGGTCCTCGGCCTCGAAGCGGTCGCCGGTCAGGTGGTAGGCGGTGGCGTACAGGGAGGCGCGGCGCTCCTGGACGTAGGCGGTGAACTCCGCCTCCGTCAGGGAACGGCGCTGCTCCCCCGAGTCCTCCCCGTACGCGGATCCCCCGTGCGTCTCCCCCGTGTGCGCGTCGACCACCGTCATGTAGGCGGTGTGCTGACGCCCCGTGCCGCGAGCGCACCCCCGCCCGCTCACGGCACCGGACTTCTCGGAACCCCGGTGCACGTCGTGCAGACGCGTGACTACGGCGCTGGTGCTGATGCTGTGCAGCGTGTTCATCTCGCGCTCCCCGTGGTGGACTTCCGGTGTTTCGGTCTCGCCGAGCCGGCTGGTCTGTCCCGCCCTGCCCGTGTCCAAAAGACTGCCGGGGCCACTTCATGGCCGTGTCCGCCGACTGTCACAGACCTGTCACAGGGGCCGGCCCAGCGTCGTCACAGCAAGTGCACAGGTGGTGGCGGTAGGGAAGGCCTGGTGTCGGCGGGTCGTACGACAGCCCGTCCATGGGCCAGAATGAGCGCGTGCCTTCCCTGTTGCTGATCGAGGACGACGACGCCATCCGCACGGCCCTGGAGCTCTCCCTGACGCGCCAGGGACACCGGGTGGCGACCGCTGCCAGCGGTGAGGACGGTCTGAAGCTGCTGCGCGAGCAGCGGCCGGACCTGATCGTGCTGGACGTGATGCTGCCCGGCATCGACGGCTTCGAGGTGTGCCGTCGCATCCGGCGCACCGACCAGCTGCCGATCATCCTGCTGACCGCGCGCAGTGACGACATCGACGTGGTGGTCGGGCTGGAGTCCGGCGCCGACGACTATGTCGTCAAGCCGGTGCAGGGCCGGGTGCTGGACGCCCGGATCCGGGCGGTGCTGCGGCGCGGGGAGCGCGAGTCCAGCGACTCGGCGACCTTCGGCAGCCTCGTCATCGACCGGTCGGCGATGACCGTGACGAAGAACGGCGAGGACCTGCAGCTGACCCCGACCGAGCTGAGGCTGCTGCTGGAGCTGAGCCGGCGGCCCGGTCAGGCGCTGTCCCGGCAGCAGCTGCTGCGGCTGGTGTGGGAGCACGACTACCTCGGTGACTCGCGGCTCGTGGACGCCTGTGTGCAGCGGCTGCGCGCGAAGGTCGAGGACGTGCCGTCGTCCCCGACGCTGATCCGTACCGTCCGTGGTGTCGGCTACCGCCTGGACGCGCCTCAGTGACCGACACGCAAGGGGGGCTGCGCGGCTGGTCCGCGCGGCGCACGGGAAGTCTGTCGCGGCTCCGGTTCACGAGCCTCAGACTGCGCCTGGTCGTCGTCTTCGCGCTGGTGGCGCTCACGGCCGCCGTCTCCGCGTCCGGCATCGCCTACTGGCTGAACCGGGAAGCGGTGCTCACCCGGGCCCAGGACGCGGTGCTGCGCGACTTCCGGCAGGAGATGCAGAACCGGGCGGGCGCGCTGCCGGCGCATCCCACGCAGGACGAACTGCAGCGCGCGGCGGGCCAGATGGCCGCGAGCAGCCAGCACTTCAGCGTGCTGCTGGTCGCCCAGGACGCCGACGGCAAGACGGTGTACGGCAACTCGGGCGGTATCAACGGCTTCTCGCTGGAGGACGTGCCGAAGTCGCTGCGCGCGGCCGTGAACAAGCAGCAGAAGGTGACCGACGGCAACAAGGAGCCGTACCACCTGTACTGGCAGCGGGTCGTGGACCACGGCACGCCGTATCTGGTGGCCGGTTCGCGGGTGATCGGCGGCGGGCCCACGGGCTACATGGCCAAGTCGCTGGAGCCGGAGGCGAAGGACCTCAACTCGCTGGCCTGGTCGCTGGGCATCGCCACCGGGCTCGCGCTGATCGGGGCCGCGCTGCTCGCGCAGGCCGCGGCCACGACCGTGCTGAAGCCGGTGCACCGGCTGGGCGTCGCCGCCCGGCGGCTCGGCGAGGGCAGGCTCGACACGCGGCTGCGGGTGTCGGGGACCGACGAACTCGCCGATCTGTCCCGGACGTTCAACAACGCCGCCGAGGCGCTGGAGAAGCGGGTCGCGGAGATGGCCGCGCGCGACGACGCCTCGCGTCGCTTCGTCGCCGACATGAGCCACGAGCTGCGGACGCCGCTGACCGCCATCACCGCCGTGACGGAGGTGCTGGAGGAGGAGCTGGACTCCGAGGCCGGCGGCATCGACCCGATGATCGAGCCCGCGGTCCGGCTGGTGGTGAGCGAGACTCGGCGCCTGAACGACCTGGTCGAGAACCTGATGGAGGTCACCCGCTTCGACGCGGGCACCGCCCGGCTGGTCCTGGACGACGTCGACCTCGCCGACCAGATCACGGCCTGCATCGACGCCCGGGCCTGGCTGGACGCGGTCGACCTGGACGCCGAGCGCGGCATCCACGCCCGCCTCGACCCGCGCCGGCTGGACGTCATCCTCGCCAACCTGATCGGCAACGCGCTCAAGCACGGCGGGTCGCCGGTGCGGGTGTCGGTGCGCATAGACGGCGACGACCTGGTCATCGCGGTGCGCGACCACGGTCCGGGCATCCCCGAGGACGTGCTCCCGCACGTCTTCGACCGCTTCTTCAAGGCGAGCGCCTCCCGGCCGCGCTCCGAGGGCAGCGGGCTGGGCCTGTCCATCGCCATGGAGAACGCCCACATCCACGGCGGCGAGATCACCGCCGCCAACTCGCCCGAAGGCGGTGCGGTGTTCACACTGCGGCTGCCGCGCGACGCCTCCCGGCTCACGGAGGAGACCGACGAGGGCGACAAGACCGGCAAGGACGCTTCCGGGGACTCCGGAAGCTCGGGAAGTTCAGGAAAGGAGGGGTGATGACCGTACGACGCCTGACCGTGCGAGGCCTGCTGGCGCTGCCCCTCCTCGGCCTGCTGCTCTCCGGCTGCGGCATCCGGGCCACCCAGGTGCCCACCGACTTCGGGGCGGCGCCGTCCCGGGTGCCGTGCTCGCTGGCCGGCCCGGACCTGGCCAAGCAGTCCTCGCAGGGCGTCCCCGTGCAGGTCTTCCTGCTCTGCGCGGCGTCCCTGGTGACCGTCGACCGGACGGTACGCGTCCCCGAGGGCACCCCGGACGCGCGGCGCCGGGTGATCGTGGCACAGGGGCTGCTGGACCAGCTGGCCGCGTCCCCGTCCGCCGCGGAGCGCTCCGCGGGCTATACGACGTACGTGCCGGGCGGCCTCTCCGTGCACGGGCCCGGCCCGAAGGACCCCGAGGACGCGCTGCATCTGAGCACCGCACCGTCCCGTCTCACCTCCTACGCCCTGGCCCAGCTGGTGTGCACCCTCTCCGACTCGGCGGCGACGGAGGGCGACGGCTCGGTCATCCTCGGCGGCCCGGACACCGGGCCCCTGCGCCGCTACGAGTGCACCGACGACGTCCGCGACCGCCCGGGCAGCGTGGAGCCGCCGTCGAGCGAGGTCGCGGGGCCGTAGCGCGGCTGCGGGCAGGCGAACCGGAACCCCCGCGGCGAAACCCCTTTCCACAGCACAGGGCAACCGGAGCGTTGCGGCGCGGAACCGATCGGCACCGGCTCGGCGTCTAGGGGGGCGTGCAGCGTCAAGGCTCCATCGGCGGCGGCAGCGCCGCGATACATGTCCGGGTGACAGGGGGTGTCCTCCTCGTCGCCCACCTCGCCCTCGTCGCCTGGCTAATGCTGCGACCGCTGAACGTGCCCTGGGTGGCACCGCCCAACCTGCACCCCCTCGTCGGCATACGGGGCGACCTGGCCCAGGGCTGGCCGGAAGCCGCCAGACGCATCGGCGAGGGCCTGGCCCTGCTCGCCCCGCTGGGCGTGCTGCTGCCGATGGCGCACGGCAGGCTCGGCGGCTCCCCGCTGTCCTCCCTGATCCGCACCACCGCCGCGGGCGCCCTCGTCTCCACGGGCATAGCCCTGCTGCAGACCGGCGTGCCCGGGAGGGCCGTGGACGTCGACTCGCTGCTGCTGAACACCGCGGGCGTCGCCCTGGCCCACCTGGCCGTCGTACCGGCGGGCCGCGCCTGGCTGCGGCGCCGGGACGCGCGGCCGGACGACGGGGCGGAGCAGCCCGTCGCCGCGCAGGAGGAACTGCCTCAGGGTCGTACCCCGACGATTCCCAGGGTCGGGATCGCCCCGTAGAGCGACGCTTCGCCCGCTTCGTCTGCCTACCGTGGAAGGCAGTTGAGGGACGCCACCGGGGCGGCCCCGACCCCGGCTCGACGAGCGAGCCGACGACCACGGAGGAGCCGCCATGTCCGCCCTTGCCCGCCCCACCCACGGCCGCGTGATCGGCGGAGTGTGCGCCGCGCTGGCACGGCGCTTCGGCACCTCCGCGACGACGATGCGGGTGATCTTCCTGCTCTCCTGTCTGCTGCCGGGCCCGCAGTTCCTGCTCTACATAGCGCTGTGGATCCTGCTGCCGGCCGAGGACAAGACACGCACCGCCTGGTGAGAGCGGACGCGTGAACGCCGCTGGGGCGCCCTCGGACAGTTCCGGGGCGCCCCAGCGGCGTCGTACGGCCGTCGGCGTCAGCCGAGCGGGATCCCGTTCACCGGCACACCGTGCGTGGGCAGGCCGGTGTTGTGCAGCGGCAGCCCGCCGAGCAGCCCGGCGACCGGCGCGGTCGGGCCCTTGGCGAGCACGTTCCGGACGGCCGGCTGCGCGGCGGCCATCCCGGCACCCACGGCACCCTGCCCCTGGGCGAGCGCCTCGGTGGCGCCCGGCAGCGCCTTGGAGACGTTCTCGGCCGGCAGCGTCTTGGCGACGGAGCCCAGGGCCTGCGTGGCCTGGGCGGCGTCGGGGACGGCCGGGGCCGCGTTGGCCGCGCCCGCGCCGACAGCGGCGAAGGCGGCACCGAGGGCGGCGACACCGAGGGTCTTGGCAGCAGACTGCTTCATGGTGAATGCGTCCTTGAATGCGGAGACGGAGATCACGAACGATCCGAGCGGTCCACGACCGTAAACACGCCGGGCCGCCCGCCGCAAACACCGAAATGCGGACGGCTTGTGAAAGCGCGTCCGCATTCCGTGCCGGAGTCCGGGGTGCGACTAGCCCTCCGAATCGGCGGAACCGCTGGTAGAGGCGGTCTGCCGGAACAGCCATTCGGATTTCAGCTCCGCATATCCGGGCTTGACGACGTCATTGATCATGGCGAGTCGTTCATCGAAAGGAATGAACGCTGATTTCATCGCATTGACGGAGAACCACTGCAGGTCGTCGAGCGTATAGCCGAACGCGTCGACGAGATGCTCGAATTCCTGGCTCATGCTGGTGTGCGACATCAGCCGGTTGTCGGTGTTCACGGTGGCCCGGAAGTGCAGCCGGCGCAACAGCCCGATCGGGTGCTCGACATAGGAGGTCGCCGCCCCCGTCTGCAGGTTGGAGCTGGGGCACAGCTCCAGCGGGATCCGCTTGTCACGCACGTACGACGCCAGGCGGCCGAGGCTGACGGAGCCGTCCTCGTGGATCTCGATGTCGTCGATGATCCGCACCCCGTGCCCGAGCCGGTCGGCGCCGCACCACTGCAGCGCCTGCCAGATGGACGGCAGCCCGAAGGCCTCGCCAGCGTGGATGGTGAAGTGATTGTTCTCGCGCTTGAGGTACTCGAAGGCGTCCAGGTGCCGGGTGGGCGGGTAGCCGGCCTCGGCGCCCGCGATGTCGAAGCCGACGACCCCGGAGTCCCGGTAGCGGTTGGCGAGTTCGGCGATCTCCAGGGAGCGGGCGGCATGCCGCATGGCGGTCAGCAGGGCGCCGACCCGGATCCGGTGGCCGTTCCCCCGGGCGAGCCGCTCGCCCTGCCGGAACCCCTCGTTGACGGCCTCGACCACCTCCTCCAGGGTGAGCCCGCGCTCCAGGTGCTGCTCGGGCGCGTAGCGCACCTCGGCGTAGACCACCCCGTCCTCCGCGAGGTCCTCGGCGCACTCGCGGGCGACCCGGACGAGCGCCTCCCGCGTCTGCATCACGCCGACGGTGTGCCTGAAGGTCTCCAGATACCGTTCCAGCGAGCCGGAGTCGGCGGCCTCGCGGAACCAGATGCCCAGCTTGTCCGGATCGGTCTCGGGAAGCTCCGAGTAGCCGGTCTCCTGGGCGAGTCCGACGACGGTTCCGGGGCGGAGCCCGCCGTCGAGATGGTCGTGCAGCAGAACCTTGGGCGCCCGGCGGATCTGGTCCGGCGTCGGAAGCGTCCCGGTCGGTGCGGTCTGGCTCGTCATTTCCGCACTGTAACGCCTACGCGCGTAGAGGACCGGGAATCGGCGACATCGCCTTTCCGCCGATACGCAAAGGTGACCCCACGCACTGGTTTCGTACACCGCTCCTTCTGACACTGTTCTGCCATGGGACAGCAAGCGACGCCGGCCCGAACGGCCAGGCTCGGAAAGGCAGTCGGCCCGGAGCCGGCGACGGTGTGCGCAGCGGTGGTGCTGCTCCCCGGCGGGGAGGAGGTCTCCGACCGCGGGCCATCCCTCGTCCGGGCGGCGACCGCGCTGCGCTCGCTGGGCCGACGGTTCGCTCGCGCGGGGCGGGAGGAGGGCTTGGCCGTCCATACCGTCCACTACCGGTACCGGGGCTGGAACGGCAGCGAGGCGCATCTGGCGGCGGACGCGCAGTGGGCCGCCGACGAGGTCGTACGACGGTACGGGGACGTTCCCGTGTGCCTGGTCGGAATGGACATGGGCGGCCGGGCGGCGCTGCGGGCCGGCGGCCACGAGGCCGTCAACTCCGTTGTGGCACTGGCTCCTTGGCTGCCGGAGGACGACGTCGCCGCGCCTGCCGAGCCGGTGAAGCAGCTCGTGGGGCGGCGGGTGCTGATCGTGCACGGCACGAACGACGAGCGGACCGATCCCGAGCTGTCGTTCCGGTTCGCGGCGCGGGCGAAGAAGGTGAACCGCGAGGTGTGCCGGTTCGAAGTGCACTCCGACGGGCACGGGCTGCACGGGCATCGGGACGAAGTGGCCTGGCTGGCCGTCGACTTCATGATGGGGGCGCTGTTCGGGCACTCCGTCTCCCGCCCCGTCGAGGATGCGCTTGCCGCTCCGCCGCCGATCGGGCTCCGGATGCCGTTGGCCGCGGGGTTCGGCAAGTCGTTGAAGCGCTAGAGCCCGCCCCTTCGGGCCGGCGCCGCTCAGGCCGGCAGCAGGTTGCCCCTCCTCGAGAGCAGGAACTTCTTGAAGGCGGCCACCGGTGGGGTGTCAGGGCGGTCCGCCAGCCAGGCGACACCGATCTCTCGTACCGCTCTCGGGGCCGTGACCGACAGCTCCACGACCCCCGGCCTGGGTACGGTCGGCGGTGGCAGGAGGGCGACCCCCAGGCCGGCGGCCACCAAACCCCTCAGGGTCTCCGCCTCCTCGCCCTCGAAGGCGACCCTCGGGCGGAAGCCGGCCTCCCGGCACAGGGAGTCGAAGATGCGGCGCAGGCCATAGCCGGGTTCCAGGGTGACCCAGGACTCGTCGGCGGCCTCGGCGAGGCGGATGCGGCGCCGGGCGGCCAGGCGGTGGTCGGCGGGGACGACCAGACGGAGTTTCTGCTCGTCCAGGCGACGGGCGACCAGGTCGGGGGCGTCGGGGACCGGTGAGGTGAGGCAGAGGTCCAGCTCGCCGGCGCGCAGGCCTTCCAGCATGGCCTCCCCGTAGTTCTGGACCAGGCTGAAGCGGACGCGCGGGTGGTCCTCGCGGAAGGCGTGCAGAAGGCCGGGGACCGTCTCGGCGCCCATGGTGTGCAGGAAGCCGAAGGCGACCTTGCCGGTGGCCGGGTCCGCGTCGGCGCGCACCTCCTCGGCGGCCCGCTCGATCTCGGCGAGGGCGCGTTCGACGGAGGTGAGGAAGGTGCGGCCGGCGGGGGTCAGGGAGACCGTGCGGCCGTGCCGGGCGAACAGGTCGACACCCAGATCCTGCTCCAGGCGGACCATCGCACGGGACAGGGTGGACTGGGGGACGCTCATCTCCTGGGCGGCGCGGGTGACGTGCTCGGTGCGGGCCACGCCGGCGAAGTACGCGAGGCGGGGAGCCAGCACCCGCGACATCGCCGACATGTCTTCTGTGTCACTGTTCGGTGACAGGCGGGGCTGTGAGCTCTGCTGATGCGGCATGGGAACGATTATGGCGATTCCATGCATTGGACGGATGAGACGTGCCGTCCCTACGGTCGAAGCATGTCTCCCGCCAGTACCGGGGCGTCCACCACTGTGGGCGCCGCAGCGACCGTCCCCGCCTCCGACACCTCCGCCGCCGACTCCCGTATGACTCCGGGCGGGCCCGGCTACCGCCGGATGAGCCTCGCCCTCTTCCTCGCCGGAGTCGCGACCTTCGCTCTTCTGTACTCCACGCAGGCCCTGCTGCCGCTGATCTCCGGCGAGTTCGGGGTCGCGGCGAGCGAGGCGAGCTGGACGGTGGCGGCCGCGACCGGCGGACTGGCCCTGTTCGTCCTGCCGATGAGCGCCCTGTCCGAGCGCTTCGGCCGCCGTACGGTGATGACGGGCTCGCTGGCCGTGGCGGTGGCCGTGGGGCTGCTGGTGCCGTTCGCGCCGTCGCTCGGCGTGCTGGTGGTGCTGCGGGCGGTGCAGGGTGCGGCGCTGGCCGGTCTGCCGGCCTCGGCGCAGGCCTATCTGGCCGAGGAGGTCCGGCCGAAGGCGCTGGTCACGGCGATCGGCCTGTTCGTGGCGGGTAACAGCGTGGGCGGCATGAGCGGCCGGGTGATCACCGGCTGGGTGGCCCAGGAGTGGGGCTGGCGGGTCGCCGTCGGTGTGATCGGTGTGATCGCCGTGGGGTGCGCGGTCGCCTTCCGGCTGCTGCTGCCGGCGCCGAGGCACTTCACGGCCGGCTCGCTGCGGCCCCGGATCCTGCTCGGCACGGTCCGCGACCACCTCGCGAACCCGCTGCTGCGACGGCTGTACGCGATCGGCGCGCTGTTCATGACGGTGTTCGGCGGCGTGTACACGGTGATCGGCTACCGGCTGACGGGCGCGCCGTTCGAGTTGCCGCAGGGCGTCATCGGCTCGATCTTCCTGGTCTACCTGGTGGGTACGGTGTCGGCGTCCACGGCGGGCCGGCTGGTGGGCCGGCTCGGCCGCCGGGGCGCGCTGTACCTGGCGGGCGGTACGACCGCCGCCGGCCTGCTGCTGTCGCTGGCACCCGTGCTGCCGCTGGTCCTGCTGGGCCTGGTGCTGATCACGGCGGGCTTCTTCGCCGGCCACGCGGTCGCCTCCTCGGCGGTCAGCAAGACGGCCACCCAGGGCCGCGCCCAGGCCTCGGCGCTGTACCAGTCCATGTACTACATCGGCTCCAGCGTCGGCAGCACGGTCGGCGCGACCGCGTTCCACGCGGCGGGCTGGAGCGGCACCGTCGAGGTCGGCCTGCTCGCGGTCGTCGGGGTCGTCACCATCACGGTGCTCGGTTCCGTGGCGGCCCGGCGAACCGTCGTGGCCCACGCGCACTGAGGCGCCCCGGAAAGGGGCCGGCCGGGCGGCCGGGGCGCGCGGCCGGTTCTCCGGCGCGCCATCCCTCACCTGCGCGTTTCCCGACTCCGTGCGCCACTGTCAGTGCCCTGCGGTAGCTTCCAAGTGCTGGGGCGCAAGGAAGCGCCGCGGGGAACGCCACAGGGGTGGGTGGACGATGGTCGACAGCACGGCGACGGCGGACCTGGACGTCGCACTGGAGAAGCACCGGACCGAGCTGACCGGTTACTGCTACCGCATGCTCGGCTCCTCCTTCGAGGCGGAGGACGCGGTGCAGGACACCCTGGTGCGGGCCTGGCGGAGCTACGACAAGTTCGAGGGCCGCTCCAGCCTGCGCTCGTGGCTGTACCGGATCGCGACGAACGTGTGCCTAGACATGCTGACGGCGGGCAACAAGCGGGCCAGACCGATGGACCTGACGGAATCGACCCCGCTCGCGCAGGCCGCGCTCTCCCCCCGCCCAGACCACACCTGGCTGGAACCGATGCCGGACGCGCGCGTGCTGCCGACGGTCGACGACCCGGCGGAGGCGGCCGTGGCGAAGGAATCGGTCCGGCTGGCCTTCATGGCTGCCCTCCAGCAACTGCCGCCCAAGCAGCGGGCGGTGCTGATCCTGCGCGAGGTGCTGGCCTGGAAGGCGAGCGAGGTCGCCGAGCTGCTGGGCACCTCGGTCGCCTCGGTCAACAGCGCGCTGCAGCGGGCGCGGGCCACGCTCGCGGAGCGCGCGGACGCGAGCCCCGAGGGCGCGGTGTCCGATCCCCTCGACGAGGAGCAGCAGAAACTCCTGGAGCGCTATGTCGAAGCCTTCGAGGGCTACGACATGACGGCGCTGACGGCGCTGCTGCACGAGGACGCCATCATGACGATGCCGCCGTTCGACCTGTGGCTGCGCGGCCCGGCCGACATCACCGGTTTCATGACGACCCTCGGCGCCTCCTGCGCCGGCTCCAGGCTGCTGCCGGTGCAGGTCAACGGCCTTCCGGGATTCGCGCACTACAAGCCGGACAAGGAGAAGGGCGGCTTCGCTCCCTGGGCCGTGCAGATGCTGGAGCTGTCAGACGGCCGGATCACCGGTTTCCACTGCTTCCTCGACACCAAGCGCTGGTTCCCGCTCTTCGGCCTCCCCCTCCACCTGGAAGCGGAGCCCGACGAGGTCGAGAAGGGCGTGTAGCGCGGGATCGGGGTCCCGCAGCCGGATCCGCCCGCCGGCCCGGCGGGCGGCCAGCTCCAGCCGCGCCAGCAGGTCCACGGCGGCCAGGCCCGGGGGCCCGAGCCCGGCCACGTCGCACACGACGACGCGGGGCCCCCCGCCCGCCAGCAGCTTCTGCACCTGGGCACACAGCGCCACCACCTCGTCCCGGGTGACGGGGCCGGGCAGCACGAGCACGGCGGGTTCCTTGGCATCCACGTGCGGTAGACCGGCGGACCGCGCGGAACTCATCGGTAAGGATCACCGTCGACGCAGATCACATTGACCGGTTCCCGCTCCACCTCGGAGGGTTGGCCGTGTGACGGGGGTGCTGAGCGGGTTCGCGGTGATCGCGGTCGTCATCGCGGTGGGCTATGTGCTCGGGCGGCGCGGGACGCTCGGGGCGCAGGGCGGCGAGGTGCTGACCCGGCTCGCCTTCACGGTGGCGGGCCCGGCGCTCCTGTTCACGACCCTCGCACGCGCCGACCTGTCGGTGCTGTTCTCGGCCCGCCTGCTGGTGACGGCGCTGAGCACGGCGGCGGTCGCCGGGACGTTCGCCGTGATCGGCACGGTACGCCGCTGGGGCGTGGGCCGTACGACCATCGGCGCCCTGTGCTCCGGTTATGTGAACTCGGGCAACCTCGGTATCCCGATCGCGGCGTACGTCCTGGGCGACGCCTCCCTGGTGGCGCCGGTGCTGCTCTTCCAGGTGGTCCTGGTGACCCCGGTCGCGCTGACGATCCTGGACCTGTCCGGCATGGGCGAGAAGGGCACGCTGTGGCGGCGCCTGCTGACACCGCTGCG
The DNA here is from genome assembly GCF_044456925.1 of Streptomyces sp. NPDC050743. Classification (NCBI taxonomy): domain Bacteria; kingdom Bacillati; phylum Actinomycetota; class Actinomycetes; order Kitasatosporales; family Streptomycetaceae; genus Streptomyces; species Streptomyces sp. NPDC050743. Next base: position 686 of record NZ_JBITGJ010000096.1, on the reverse strand, counting down.
GAATCCGATAGCGGTGGGCTCACTGTCCGGAGTGGCGGTCTCGGCGGCGGGCTGGACGATCCCGAGCCCCCTGCTGAACCCCCTCACCCTGATCGGCAACATGTCCGTCCCGGCGGCCCTGCTGGCCTTCGGCATGTCGCTGCACGGCAGTTCGGCCTCCGGCCGAGGCCGGGACCGCCGACTGGTCCTGCTGTCCGTGGCGCTCAAGTCCCTGGGCCAGCCGCTGGTGGCGTGGGCGCTGGCGACAGCGGTCTTCGGCCTCCACGGCGCCCCGCTGCTGGACGTGGTGGTGACCTCGGCCCTCCCGGCCGCGCAGAACATCTTCACGTACGCCGGCCGCTACCGGGTGGCCGAGGGCCTGGCCCGCGAGTCCATCCTGCTGTCGACGGTCGTGTCGGTGCCGGTGCTGGTAGGGGTGGCGGCGGTGTTGGGGTGACGCCGGGTCAGTCGACGGGGAACGTAAGGCGGAAGGGTGCGGGCAACTCGACAGGCGAGCCGAACGGTGCCGAGGCCAGGACCCGGTAGGTGCCGTCTTCTGGTTCGCCGTACAGGGTGACCGTGGGGCCTGACGGCGCCAGCCGGTCTGCGAGAAGTTGAAGCTCTCCCCTCCCCTCGGCAAGCCTCGGGAAGGAGATTCCTGCCTACATCGCTGCGGCAGGCTTGACGGTTTTACCCGCCCTGCGACC
>NZ_JBITGJ010000095.1:0-27510 GCF_044456925.1 Streptomyces sp. NPDC050743 | reverse complement strand
CCTGCGCTGACGGGCTCACGAGCGCTTTCGACGTGATGACATCGTGACTCTCAAGTCGCAGTTCAGCGTAGGTGACAGGATTGTCGGCACCCACAGGCGTGGGGCGAGAGCGTCACGTTGGCCTGTTGCCGGAGTCGGGCGAGCGCTTTTTGCTGACGTGCTGTGCGGCCGTGGCGTCACATTGGTCGGTCTCCGGCGCAGAATCCAAAAGCTTCTTCACCGCGCTGAGTGACCAGCGTCCCGTCCCGCTGAGGGCTGGCGAGTTCAACCTGAAATAGCGCCAGACCGGGAACAGTTCGCCCTGCTCGCCCACGACGGCCGGTTTGGCCAGATTACGGACTCGGCGCACGATCAGCCGGGCGATGACCCACTCGCTCTTCCCGTCCGCAGTCGTGAGGCTCATGCCCTCGCGTCTCCCCGATGTCACAGAATACCGATGACTGAGGGGTGATCAGTCCGAGTCGGTGGGATCGTAGCCGCCTGCCACATCGACGGAACAGGAGTCGTCGAATGAGAATACGGTCGCCGTCCCTTTCTGCTTGTTTTGCTGGACGAGCTTACCCTGATCGATAACCTGCCAGGTTTCCCATTTAGACCCAACGGCATCCGGACTTGACACCTTGACAAACGACGAATCCGTTTGCCCACTAACGACCTCATATCGCCCGTTTTGGTATTTCAAGCAGTTGAGGGTGTAGAACTGCTCAAAACCCTTGCTGTCGGAGCCCATTTTGAATGCATAGTTCAACACGGCGAACGTCAACGGTGTTCCCCGGTATGCGGTATGTAGCACCTGAGTCAGATAAACGTGCCCCCATCGCGTTTCCCGCGACTGACCTCTCTTGATCACGATTGGATGCGCCGCACCCTCCCCGGTTGAAGCAGTGGGTACATACATTGCGTACGTTCGATTCTCCCAGTCCTGTCTCAGAGGGTCGACATTACGTGCAGGAATCGCAAATTTTTCTGGCACGGCCCCCTGGCCGGCATCGCGTGCCCCCTGGCTGCTTTCGCGGGATTCTGCCTCGTTGTTGGGCGAATTCGAGCCGCTGTCATGGCTGCTGATCCATCCCACAGCGGCTCCCGACAAAACGGATAGGGTTACGGCGGCCGCGATGACTCCCCGTCGTTTGGTTCGCGGACGCCGTCGTGCGGAGCTGCGGGCAAACTTGCGTGCCCGCAGGGAGCCGACCACACGCATGCGCCGTTTCAACTCGGATGTCCCCGGCTGCGATGCAGCTGCTTCCAGCGCGTGCAACACATCCTTGAGGGAGGGACGATCCTTGGGATGCTTCGCGAGACAAGCGCATATGATCCCCCGGAGCGCATCAGGGACGGAGGAAACGTCCGGTTCCTCATTGACAATCCTCCACAGCAGTGCCGGATAGTCCCCGGTGCCAAAGGGGGCGCGCCCGCTGACCGCGAAGGCCAGCAACGCGCCGAATGAGAAGACGTCAGCCGCCGGAGACACTCTCAGCCCCTGCGCTTGCTCAGGCGAGAAGTAGCCGGGAGTCCCCAAGGGCGTTCCCGTGCCGGTCAGTGCGCTGGCGTAGGGCGTGTACGCGAGTCCGAAATCGATGATTTTCGGCCCGTCGCCCGCCAACATTACGTTGCATGGCTTCAAGTCACGATGGACGAGCCCCGCAGCGTGGATGGCGGAGAGCCCCTGGGCGATGCCCGAACCGAACGCGACGGCTTCCTCCACACTCAAAGGGCCATGCTCTGAGATACGTTGATGCAACGACGGACCCTGTACATATTCTGTGGCCAGCCAGGGCTCGGCGGCGGTGACATCGAAGTCCAAGACGCGCACGGTTCGTGGGTGTCGAATCCGGACCGCTGCAGCCACCTCTCGCGCAAACCGCCGCCGGAACTCTGGGTCATCAACCTGCTCCGGCTTGATGATTTTGATGGCCGCTTTGGATTCTCCTTTATCGGCAGAGCCGAGATACACCCTCCCCATCCCGCCACTTCCAAGACGTGACTCGATACAGAAGGGCCCTACCTGCTTCGGGTCCCCGCTCCGCAACTCGCCCAAAACCGCTCCCCTGGAGGTCGTTTAACGGGAGGAATCTAGTCCCGTACATGCGGCAGTGAGAACTCAAGTACACATTGCAGCATGACTGTGACACTTCAGCAGACAGAGCAGCGCAATAACGTTGAGCGCAGTGCAATTAATCAGTAACTCAAAGTGACATTGGGGGCGCGGGCGATCTAGTGCTTAATAGGCCACGGACTCCTATTTTGGCTCTCTCGTTGGGGTGCTCTCGCGAGACGGCCCGCCCACCGGGACGGTGGACGGGCCGTGAACTGGTTGTTGGAACAGATCAGGTCGCAGACGCCGCATCGGCGATACGGGCTTCGAGGCAGGCGACGCGGCGGTCCTGGAAGCGGAGGTTGGAGCGGGCGGCCTGAAGCCGCTCCTCCAAGGTGCGGGTTGTCGCCGTGTCCCGCGTGAAAACCCTGGTTCGGGCTGCTGATCAGGCCGTTTGTCTGCCTGCCGTCAGGCTGCTCTACCTTCTTGATCGGGTTGATCGAGCCATTCGTAGGGTTGGGTCGCCCAGGGGTGCTGGGTGTGGCTATCAGGCTGCGGCCGATTCGTGGCTGAGCAAGCTTCGCCGCCCAGCACCCCACGACGACTCGGCCGCCGATTAGGAAGTGCGAACAAGTCGCTGTGTAGAGCAATGCCGGCGAGGTCGTCCGTGGCACGAACAGCACGAACACGCACGTCAGGAGCATGATGAGCCGGATATGGGCGGGGATCGACAGCGGCAAGGGTCACCGTCACGGCCTCGCACTGGACGCCGACGGCAAGACGCTGCTGTCGCGAAGGGTCGCCAACGACGAGCCCGAGCTGCTGAAGCTGATCGGCGATGTCCTCGACCTCGCCGACGGCCGCCAGGTCACCTGGGCCATCGACATGACCGGCGGGGAACCCGCGCTGCTGCTGGCCCTGCTGGTCAACCACTGCCAGGAGGTCCTCTACATCCCCGGCCGCCTGGTGAACCGGGCAGCCGACGGCTACCGCGGCGAGGGCAAGACCGACGCCCGCGACGCCTACGTCATCGCCGATCAGGCCAGGATGCGCCGCGACCTGCGACCCATCCGTCCCGGAGACGAAGCCGCCATCGAGCTCAAGCTGCTGACCGGACGCCGGGCCGACCTGGTCGAGGACCGCACCTGCGTCGTTAACCGCCTGCGCGGCACCCTGCTGAGCATGTTCCCCGCCCTGGAACGGGCCTTGGACGTGACCAACATCGGCCCGCTCAGGCTGCTGACGGGCTACCAGACCCCGGCCGCAATCCGCCGCACCGGAGTTGCGCGACTCACGAAGTGGCTGGCCAACCGCAAGGTCCGAAACGCAAGAGCCCTGGCCGAAGCAGCAGTCGAGGCCGCTGAGCGACAGCACACCGCCGTCCCCGGGGAGAAGACCATCGCGAAGCTGGTCCACACCCTGGCCGAGGAGGTGATGGCCCTCAATGAGCAGATCGCTGAGACGGACAGGTTCATCGAGGGCCGGTTTCACGAGCACGAACTCGCCGACATCGTCCTGAGCTTCCCGGGCATCGGCACTGTGCTCGGTGCCGAATTCCTCGCCGCCGTCGGCGGCAGCCTCGACGACTTCGAGTCCCCGGACGCCCTGGCGGCCTTCGCCGGCGTCGCCCCGGCACCTCGCGACTCCGGCAAGGTCAGCGGCAACCTCCACCGGCCGCTCACCTACCACCGAAGACTCCAGCGCGTCTTCTACACCTCCGCACTGGTCAGCGTCTGCTACGACCCGAACTCCCGGAAGTTCTACGACCGCAAACGCGCCGAGGGGAAGAAGCATGTCCAGGCGGTACTCGCCCTCGCCCGCCGACGCGTCAACGTCCTGTGGGCCTTGATCCGTGACCGACGGTCCTACCAAGTCACACCACCGAGCGCCAACGCAGCTTGACAACAGCATTAGGAAGCTCTGCTGGCGGCCCGCCTCACAAAGGTAGCCAGTTGGGCCACCCCACGGGCTTGCCGCCCGGTTCGCACATGCTGTCCGGGTGGCCGGGCGACACGTACCACACTGCCAACTCCGGCCAGAGCAGCATCGCAGTGGCGAGAATCGTCAACACCAGCGGCAGCAGGATGCGCCGGCGACCTGTCACCTTGCGCATCACAGCCCACAGCACGGTGGACACCGTCGCCACGCCGGTCGACGCGACCACCCATGCAACGAGCTGGTAGGAGCCGTCGGTGCCAATGTCGCAGTTCGCCCAGGTACTGATCAACATCAACGAGGCCGCATACCCGGACCCCAGGAACACCACCCACCCAACCAGCCAGGCGGCCGCGCTGTACTCGGCTTTTCTTCCCACTGGGGCCCCGCTCCATTGTCTTTGCACAGTTGCCTTCCGCCGGGAGTGGTGCGCCATAGGGACGGCCGATCATCGATCGCTTCGTCCTTGCGGCGCGTGATGTTACAGCGGGCGGTGGCACAAGTGTGATGATCTTGGTGTGCCTGGTGTGATCACGGCGTCGGAGCCGTCTTGGATAGCCCCGTTCTCCGGGGTCAGCCCGCGGTGTTTCACCAAGCTGGTGACCGCGCTGCGCCGCGAAGGTGCCGATGAGGTGCGACCGGGCCGGCCGTGGAGCCTGCCGCTGGAGGAGCGGGTGCTGCTGATTGCCGCGTACTGGCGGACGAACCTGACGCTGCGCCAGCTTGCCCCGCTGTTCGGGATCTCGAAGTCCGCAGCCGACCGCATAGTCGGCCATCTCGGTTCGTCGCTCGCTCTCCAGCCGCGCCAGCGGTTCCGCAAGGACACCGTCCTGATCGTGGACGGCACGTTCGTGCCGACCCGTGACCACCGGGTCGCCGAGCAGTCGAAGAACTATCGGTACTCCACCAACCACCAAGTCGTCATCGACGCGGACACCCGGCTGGTCGTGGTGGTCGGCCAACCCCTGCCAGGCAACCGCAACGACTGCAAGGCGTGGGAACTGTCCGGGGTCAAGGCAGCCGTCGGGAGGACCACGGTGATTGCCGACGGCGGCTATCGGGGCACCGGCCTGGTCATCCCGCACCGGCGCGCGAAGGGGCAGGCGGAACTGCCAGCTTGGAAAAAGGAGCACAACACCTCGCACCGCAAGGTCCGTGCCCGCGTCGAGCACGTCTTCGCCCGCATGAAGGGCTGGAAGATTCTCCGCGACTGCCGGCTGAAGGGCGACGGTGTCCACCACGCCATGCTCGGCATCGCCCGCCTGCACAACCTCGCCCTCGCCGGTTAGGCGGCTGAGCCCCGCAGCGATCCCACCGCGCTCTCATCGGCTGGGAGATCATTTACGGGACAACCCTTAGAGCTTGCAGATCATCAAGGTGTTGCTTCCCGCCCCATGGCTCGTTGATGTGGTATGCGCATTCCGGACGAGATCCGTACCCAACTCGCCATGAAGTTCGCGGTGTTGTTTCCACATCTGGATGAGCGGCAGCGACGGCTGCTGATGGCCGCAGAGGCCCGTGTCCTGGGACACGGTGGTGTTCGGTCCGTCGCGCGGGCGGCCTCGGTGAGTGAGACCACGGTCCGCAAAGGCGTGTTCGAGCTGGAGACCGGCGAAGAGCCTCTGGGGCGGGTGCGGCGGCCGGGCGGGGGCCGCAAGAGGGTCGCAGATCTCGATCCGGGTCTGCGGCCGGCACTGCTGGCGCTGGTCGAGCCGGACGAGCGCGGCGATCCGATGTCGCCGCTTCGGTGGACGGTGAAGTCGACCCGCACGCTGGCGCGGGAGCTGGCCCGGAGCGGGCACAAAGTCAGTGCGGACACCGTCGCGGACCTGCTGCGGGAGGAAGGCTTCAGTCTGCAGGCCAACGCCAAGACCATCGAGGGTGGCCAGCATCCGGACCGGGATGCCCAGTTCCGCTATCTCAACGAGCAGGCCCGCGATCACCGGGACACCGGCCAGCCGGTGATCAGCGTGGACACCAAGAAGAAGGAACTCGTCGGCGAGTTCAAGAACAACGGCCGCCAGTGGCGGCCTGCGGCTGATCCGATGCCGGTGAACGTCCATGACTTCGCCGACCCGCAGCTGGGCAAGGCCGTCCCGTACGGGATCTACGATCTCGCGGCGAACACCGGCTGGGTCAACGTGGGCACCGATCACGACACCGCCGCGTTCGCAGTGGAATCGATCCGCCGCTGGTGGTGCGGCCAGGGCCGGGCCGCCTACCCGCAAGCGACACGACTGCTCATCACCGCCGATGCGGGCGGCTCAAACGGCTACCGCACCCGGGCCTGGAAGCTCGAACTCGCCCGGCTCGCGGCCGAAACAGGACTGACGATCACCGTTTGCCACCTGCCGCCGGGCACATCGAAGTGGAACAAAATCGAGCATCGGCTCTTCTCGCACATCACCATGAACTGGCGCGGCCGCCCGCTGACCAGCCACGAAGTCATCGTCCAGTCCATCGCCGCGACCACCACCCGCACCGGCCTGCGGGTCATGGCCGAGCTGGACACCAACATCTACCCAACCGGAGTCCAGATCGGCGACGCGGAGATGGCGTCCCTGCCACTGACCCGACACGCCTTCCACGGCGACTGGAACTATGCCCTGCACCCCCAGCCGGGCCCTGCCGTCCCAGCGCCCCGGACTCGGCAGAAGCCGGCCCCGCAGTGGGACCATGCTCTACTGTCCGACCCCGCCCTGACCGGCATGTCCCGGCAGCAACTGAGCGATCTCACCGACACTTTGGCCGTCGATGGCGACGTCAAGCGCGGCCGCCCGCCCCGGCTCGCCTTCCCCGACCAGGTCCTGGCGGCCGTCCTTCACCTGCGGGTCGCCCTGGCCGCGGAACCCCTCGCGGTGCTGTTCGACAGCAGTCGGACCGCCATGCACCGCACCCTGCTGAAGATCAGGACACTGCTCAAGGCGCACAGCATCGTCATCCCGCCGGCGGCCACTCCACCCGCCGCCCTCACAGCCCTCCAGGCTCGGGTTCGAACCCAGACCGGCGACCCCAACAGCAAGATCAAGACGACGTGTTAATGATCTGCAAGCCCTTAGGCAGCAGACGCGACAGGGCCGCCAGCAGGACCCGGTCGGCCGGTTCCAACTTCGGTATACCGAGCTGGCGTTGGAGTACAGCGAGCTGGTGCCGCAGCACCAGCAGTTCGACGTCCTTGGCAGCGTTGCCCAGCAGCCGCAGGCCCGCCAGCTCCAGCGACCTGCGCGTCAGCAGATAGATCCATGACCACCGCACGGATCTCGATCATGCCCCGGTCCACCACCGTCCCGCAGCGAAACGTCGTGATCAGGGGCCCGAACTCGGGTTTTCACGCGGGACAGGCTGGGTGCTCTCCGGCGACCTGCGCCCGAATCATCAGCAAGGGGTGGAGAGCGTCGCCGCACAAGGACTGGCGGAACTGGCTGACCGGGAGATGCGCGCCGAACTGTCCGCTCATGAGGGCCGGCCCATCCTGTGGGCGGCCCGGCTCACCCCGCAGGGCCATGACGTGCTGGCGTACACCGACGCCAGCCCCGCCCCGGTGGTGCAGCTCCAGGGCCTGGTGGACGGTGAGCAGTTGATTGAGCTGCGGCCAGCGGAAATGGACGCGTTACGCGTCTACATGAGCGTCGAAGCACGGCTGCGCGTGCCGCAGGCCGAGGGCTTGGCGGAGCGGGTGCGCACGGCATGCTTCGACAGGCCAGGCAACCGCTGGCAGCTGTGTCTGACCGCGGAGCAGATCGAGTCGGTGGCGTATGCCTTCTACCTGCGCTCGATGGGCGGTTCTGTCGCTGAGGCCAACCGGTTCGGCCGGGAGTACGGTGTCGTCTTCCACGCGGACCGGTTGACGGGCAGCCTGCGGCTGATCTGCCTGCGTTGAGTCCGGGCTCTGCCGTTGATGCGGATTCCTGAAAACGGCTCTGGGCACAGTTCCGTGAAAGCGCAGGTCAGCGACAGGGGGACAACATCCGTCGCCTCGTGTCCGTGCCGTCGCGACCAATGCGCTCGGGGATGTCGGGACAGTGGTCGGCTGTTTTGTGGTGATCGACGGCTCGGCCGGTTCATGCCTGGAACTCGGTGAGATCGATGGCGTGAACGCGCAGCGGGTAGCCGTACGTCGGGTGCACAGTCTCTCGCTCGGGCACCATGCCGAGCTTGCGGATGACGTTCTCGGAGGCGTTGTCACCCACCCGATTGATGCTGATGACGCGGTCCAGACCGCGGTCCTGGAGAGCAAACTCAAGCGTGGCGTGGGCGGCTTCGGACGCATATCCCTGTCCCCAGAACTGCGAGCCGATGCGCCAACTGATCGCTACGGCGGGCATCATCTCCGGCAGGAACTCGGGCGCGGACAGTCCCGTGAAGCCGATCAGTTCGCCCGAGGCCAACAGCTCGACCGCGAAGAGGCCGAAGCCCTCCTCGTCCCACTCTTCCTCCCACCGCTCGATGTCCTCGGCCGTGTGGTCCAGGTCGCGCACCGAACCGTCGCCGATCCAGTGCATGACCCGGAGGTCCGCGTTGATGTCCGCCATTGGCGCGAGGTCGTCGTCGTGCCAGCTACGGAGGAGCAGGCGGGGTGTGCGGATCTCGGTCATGTGCCCATCCTGCCGAAGGCGACGGCTTCATCGGTATTCCGGCACTCGCCCGCGCTGGTCTGAAGCGGTACGGGTCGGACACGCTGGCCAATTGTCGCTCAAAGTGACGGCGTGGTATCACGTTGGCTGACATCATCAACTCCACTTGCGGCAGCTCCCGACGACAGATGGGCGCCGAGACGGCTGAGTGCTGGTGTGACATCTTGCGGGGCTCGGAAAGTCATCGCTGCAGCTCACGCGGCATATCTGTACTCGTTGATGACCCCGCCGAGGACGTGGGTGCGTAGGAGCCTTTGTGTGTGTGGGTCGTGCCCGGAGGCGGGCTGGTCCTGAGCCTCGGGCGGTCGTTGGTCTCGGGCCCGGTGCGGTCGGTGCCTGTTGTAGTGGTGCTGGTACTCGGCGAGGACCTGTCGGGCGTGGGCCTCGTTCATGATCAGAACGTGGTCGAGTGCCTCCCGGCGGATCGTGCCGATCACGCGCTCGCAGTGGGCGTTCATCCGCGGTGCCTGCGGCGCGCTGAGTAGCACCTCCCTCTCCTCCGCTTCGAAGACGGCGTCGAAGGAGCTGGTGTACTTGCTGTCGCGGTCGCGAAGGGCGAAGCGCAGGGACTCGACGCGGGCGCCGAGATCCGCGGCGAGGTTGCGGGCCTGCTGGGTCGCCCACTGTGCGGTGGGGTGGGCGGTGACGCCGGTGAGGTGGAGTCTGCGGGTGCCGTGCTCGAGGAAGACCAGCGCGTACAGGCGCCTGCCGGTCACGGTGTCCACGTGGAAGAAGTCCGCAGCGATGATCCCCTCAGCCTGGATGGTGAGGAACTCGCGCCAGCTCGGACCGGAGCGACGCGGGGCTGGGCCGATGCCGGCAGCGTGCAGGATCTGCCACACTGTTGAGGACGCGATCGGGTACCCAAGTCGGGCCGGCTCGCCCTGGATCCGGCGATGCCCCCACCGCGGATTGTCATGCGCCAGGCGCAGGACCAGCTTCTTGAGCGCGGCTGCGGTGGGCGGTCTGCCGGTGCGTCGGCGTCGGTCAGAGTAGTCCCACTTTCTGGCGATCAGCCTTCGGTGCCAGGCCAGTAGTGTCCCTGGCGCGACTGGGAAGACGCTGCTCCAGCGGCGGCGCGGTATCAGCGACGACAGCGCGGCCAGCCAGAACCGGTCCGCGGGCTCGTAGCGGATCGGACTGGTGAGTTGCCGTCGCAGTACCGCGTTTTCGTGCCGCAGCACCAGGAGTTCGGCATCCTTGGCGGTCTCCCGGCGCAGCAGTGCCGCCGGCAGGGACAGCAGCGCACGGGTGGCCCGGTACAGCAGCGAGGTGATCATGCGTGCAGCATCCCAGCCACCGCCGAGAGCTCGGCACGCAGGCTCCCACCTGCAGCGATGACTTTACGAGCCCCACAGGTCAGGCAGGCGAGTCGAAGCAACACCGGTGATCATCCTGCCTCAGCCCCGGGCACGGCCTTGAGCTGCATGGATGGCAATTTCGGCAGGCGCAGACCGGTGGATGAGCGGTCACTCCCGCGATGCGCAGCCGCGTGTGCCGTGTGCGAGGAAGCCAGCGCGTACAGGCGGCGTAGGCCGACCAGGTCGATGTGGACGAAGTCGCAGGCGATGACGCCCTCGGCTTGCGCGGTCAGGAACTCGCGTCATGCCGACCCTCCACGGCGTGGGGTCTGGATCGATGCCCGCCGCGGTGAGGATCTCCCGAACCGTCGTCGAGCCGACCGGGTATCCGAGTCGGACGAGTTCCCCTTGGATCCGACGGCAGTCCCACCGCGGATTCTCCCTGGCGAGCCGCAGTACCAGAGCCTTCACCGCACTTACGGTCGACGGTCCACCGGGCCTCCTTCGGCGCTTGCTGTAGTCACAATTGCGCGCGCCCGGACTGCGGTTCCATGCCAGCAGCGTCGCGGGCGTCACCGGGAACAGTTGCGCCCACTGGCGCCGGGGAATCAGGGAGGACAGCACCACGAACCACGGGCGATCTGCCGGCTCGTACCAACCCGGGCTCGGGAACTGTCTGCGCGGCGCCGCGTTCTCGTGGCGCAACACGAGCAGTACCGCATCATTGACGGCGCCCCGGCGCCGCAACACCATCGAAACCGGACCGCTACGGCGACGCGTCGCCGGTCCGCAAGCGCATCGACGCATACCTCGCCGAGGTCGCACCGTCGGACACCGGGCGTCTGAGAGGCCGGCCGGGCGAGCCGAGAGGCCCGTTGACGGCTTGACCCCGTGGCACCTCTGAGTTGTGCGTGCTGCCTCCCCGTCACGCTGCGCGGGGTTGATCCTGCCTCACCTGTCGGAGATCTCGGAGAGCCAGGCCGTGTCCTCCGGGCCGGGCGCTTCGAGGCCGGGTGCCGGCAGCCAGCGGATGTCGCCCGTGCGCAGGGCGACCGTGGCCCGTGGCCGCATCGGCCTCTGGCCCCTGCGGGAGAGCAGGACGAGTTCCCAGACGGTCGCCGTCATGGCGTCGAGCCGGGTGGCGCAGTCGGCGCCGACTCGCCGCGGATCCCGGGTCCGGCCCAGGGACAGATGGGGGGTGAAGTCCTCGGCGGGCCCCCGACAGCGCGGGAACCGCCGCTGCAGTGAGCGGTGCAGGTCCGCCCACGGCACCTTGCCGGCTGCTGCCGGGTCGAGCCACACGGTGGAGTACGCCCTGTGCCGGAAGGTGCGCACCCCGTCCAGCCGGGCGGTGAAGACGGGCGTCTCGGCCGTCGCCGCGGCGAGCAGCGGGGCGGCCCGCTCGAAGTCGGACTCCGGCACGAAGCCGAAGAGGACGTTGACGTGCGGCGGCCAGCGGTGGACCTGCGGATCGTAATCCCGGCGGATGTCCTGGATCGGCGGCCACAGCTCCGCGGGCGGGATCCAGGCCACCGCCGTGTGGGCCGTCGGGGCCAGGCCGAGGACGCCGACGGGTGTGCCCCTGCCGTAGCCCGGGTCCCCTTGCGGGTTCCGCACCCGGCCGGCGCCCGACGCGTCGATGCGGTCCACTCCTGTGGCCCGGTCCCAGACCACCTCGCCGTCCGCCTCGATGAACACCACCCGGTGCCACGGGATGTCGCCCCCGGGTACGAAGGAAGGCAGCGCGATGCGTTTGAGGGCACCCCCGCGCTGGCAGATCCCCAGCACGAACCGGGCCGGGTCGAACCGCGGGTCCCAGCGGATTCGGTGATAGATCTCGTCGCAGGTTCGCATCACGCCTCCTCTCCCGCCGGCACACGTCCTCCTCCTCCAGGGTGCCGCCCGACCGTCCTCGACGGGCATGCCTCACGCACCGCGACATGTCGGGGGCGATACGTGAGGGAGATGGCGTATGCCGAGGCGAGTCGTCTCGTCGCAATCGGGGACCGGTGGGGGCGACGGCCCCGCGGGCGACCGTGAGCGAGGCCGTGCGGGGCCGGCGGGAGCGAGGCCTGAGGGGGGCCGACGGGAGGCGCCGGCTCCCGGACACCGGCCCAGGCTCTTCGTCCACCCTCACCCGCGTCGGTCCGGCGGCCTGGGCATAGACTCGCACCGCTGTGCCTCGGACCGGGCGTGAAGCGGGAGTTGGTGTCCATGAGCGGGGACTGGACGGGGGCCGGGCTGCCCCCGGCGGCAGCCGCGCGCATCGCGGAGGTGCGGGGCAGCGGGACGTGGTCCTCGGCGCTGTCCACCGGTGAGTTCGCCGCGCTGCGCGCCGTGGGGTTCGAGCCGGTGGGCCAGGTCATGGGCTCGGCCGTGTACCACGTGGGCCGCAGCGGCCGGTACTGGGGCTATCACGACTGTCTTTACGGGGGCATCCAGTACGCCTTCAGCAGCGCCCCGGCGCCCATAGCCCTCTCCGGAAGCGGCGCCCCGTCCGCCGGGCTCGTCGAGGTGCTCGACCGGGCACGTCGCTCGGCCCTCGACCGGATGACCGCCGAGTGCTCGGCTCTCGGCGGCGACGGGGTCGTCGCCGCACAGTTGACCGTGGCGCCCTTCGTGGGGCAGTCCAACTGTCTGGAGTTCAAGGTGATCGGGACCGCGGTGCGCGCGGCCGGGACGGTACGGGCGCCGCAGCCGTTCACCTGCCACCTCGACGGCCAGGGGTTCGCGAAGCTGGTGACCGCGGGATGGGTTCCGGTGGAGCTGCTGTACGGGCTGTCCATCGGCGTACGGCACGACGACTACCGCACCCGAGCACAGACACGCTCGTGGAGCAACACCGAGGTCAGCGGCTGGAGCGAGCTCGTCCAGGCGGTGCGTTCCGACGCCCGTGCGCACCTGTCGGCGCAGACGGGGCGGCGGGGCGGCGACGGCGTGATCCTCTCCGCGGGCCGCCTGCGGATCTGGGGCGAGTCGTGCATGCGCAGGAGCAACGACGACCAGCAGGACCATGTGGTCGAGGCGACGCTGCTGGGCACCACCGTCGCCCGCTTCACGGCACGCGAGCAGCCGCGCCGCACACTCACCGTGATGCCGCTCGACCCGGAACGACGCGGGCGGACCATGCGCCGCACCGCCACCGACATACGATGAGGGGAACCCGTTCATGAGCGTCTTCAACCCCGCCGACGGCACACCTGCCGGCATGTCCGCCCAGGGCGTGCCGGCCGACGCGATGCGGCGGCTGGCCGAACTGCAGCCGGGCAGGCCGGGTTCGCTCTTCACCAGCGACCTGTCGGTCAACGAGTTCCTGCTGGTGCGCGAGGCGGGATTCCGGCCCATCGGCCTCGTCCTGGGCAGCTCCATCTACCACGTGGGCATCCAGCTGGGCCGCTGGGGCAAGAACCAGGAGCTGACGACGCTCAGCCAGGCGATGTACCACGCCCGCGAGCTGGCGATGACCCGCATGGAGGCGGAGGCGGCCCAACTGGGCGCGGACGGCATCGTCGGCGTGCGCCTCAGCGTCGAGGCCCGTGAATTCGGCAACGACATCGCGGAGTTCATCGCGATCGGCACCGCCGTCAAGGCCGACCACCCGGCGCCGGGCGTGGCCGGCGGCAGCTGGCGCAACCTCAAGGGCCAGCCGTTCACGTCGGACCTGAACGGCCAGGACTTCTGGACGCTCATCCGCGCCGGCTACGCCCCCCTGGGCATGGTGATGGGCACCTGCGTCTACCACATCGCGCACCAGAAGATGGGGCAGATGTTCTCCAACATCGGCAAGAACGTGGAGATCGAGCAGTTCACGCAGGCGCTGTACGACGCGCGGGAGCTGGCGATGGCGCGGATGCAGCACGAGGCGGAGGAACTGCGGGCGGAGGGCGTCGTCGGCGTACAGCTCAACGCGCACAACCACCGCTGGGGCGGTCACACCACCGAGTTCTTCGCGATCGGCACGGCCGTACGGCCGCTGCGCGAGGACCACGTCATCGAGCGCCCGACGATGGTGCTCAGCCTGGACGGCTGAGCACCCGGCCCAGCAGACCCGCACCAACGGCACACCACGAGAGGCCCCGCGATGACCTCGGCACACGACCCCGTACCGTTCGAGCCCACCGGGGAGCCGGACTCCCTCGACCTGCTGACGGCCGCGCTGCGCAGGGACGCCGCCGACCTGGAGGTCTACGCCCAGGTGCTCACCGGGACCCTTGCGGAGGCGCTGCCGCCGGGTTCCGTCGCCGTCGAGCGCAAACGGAGCATCGCCGACCGGCTCGCGGGACGCGACGGCCGTGTCGAGCGGGTCGAGGTCCTCCTCGGCGAGCAGCGCCTCGCGCTCGACCTGGCAGGCGGGCGTCCCTCGGGCGAGGTGTGCAAGGAGGTCCGCGGCGTGGTGCTCTCCCGGCGCCCGGTGGCACTCGACGAGTGGGTACGGGAACTCGCGGTCGCGGTCGCGGCCCGTGCACAGTCCGACGCACGGGCGCGGGCGGCGCTGCAGAGGCTGGTGCTCGGGGAGTAGGGGCGCGGCCTCGCGACAAGGTCCGGATGGATCACCGAACCGATCCGCTGCTCGGTCTCTTGAATCATCTCCGGCGTGGCCGGCGCCGATCTCAGGATTCTGCCGGCCTCAGTCCGCCGAAGGCATCGCGGCAGCGCACCCGCACGGGTTCGGGCACGGGCGGCAGCGCGGTCACCTCACCGTCCGAAATGACAGCGGTGAGCCTTTCGAAGGCGGAGAGCATGGAGTCCGTCCGGCCGCTGTCGTCGCCGAAGGCGGCGAGCGTCTCTTCGTACGCGTAGGAGGGCCGGTACGGGATCCTGACCCGGTCCCAGTAGTCGGCCGCCGCCTGGCCCCGCAGCCCGGTGGGAACACCGTCGAACACCTCTTTGGCCAAGGCCCGCGCGGCGTCGGCCCGGTGCTTCTCGGCCTCGTCGACCCGCATCGCTACAGGCAGCACCCGGATCGTGCCGACGGGGTGCCGGGACACGCCGTGGGCCACCGAAGCCGCGCCTTCCAGGGACTGCCGGCTGAGGGTGAAGCAATCCACCACTATGTCGGGCATCTGGAGGGTGCAGATGTCCGCGCCGTCGGACAGTCCGGTCCTGCTGTCGATCAGGACGTAGTCGTACGTCGCCTTCATGACGTCGCGGAGGGTGTCCAGGAAGACGCTGCCACCGAGTCGCTCGTAGAAGTTGTCCCAGTCGAACGTGCTGACGGTCGGCCCGTACGCGCGGTCCTGGCGGCCGGAGGAGAGGAAGTCGAGCGAACCACCGTCCATGAAGCGTGCGCCGAGTTGTTCGGGGGTGACGGACAGGGCGTGGGGCTCGACGCCGGCGTAGGCGACGTGCCAGCCGTCGGAGCGGAGGCTGCCCGAGACCGCGGCCCAGGCGTATTCCTGCAGCAGGTCGATGACACCGGTGGTGGCCGCCAGCCCGTTCGGGTCGAGGAACGGGTGGAAGTAGCGGTGCAGTCCCGGGGCCTCCAGATCCCAGTCGACGGCGAGGACGCGTTTGCCGTTGGCGGCGAGGATCCACGCGGTGTTGGCCAGGGCCATCGTGCGACCGGTGCCGCCCTTGTACGAGTAGAAGGTGACGATGCGTCCGCCGCGCCCGTCCGTCATGATTCCCCTCCTTCGCCGACCCCGGGATCCGTGAACAGCGGATCGACGGGCCCCCGGAGACGGGGCCTGGCGACGTGGGGTCCGGCGGGCGGACGGGCGGTCGCATGCTTGAGGTACTGCCGGGTGGACTGGGCCACGACGGTGGGGAGCACGTCGGAGAAGGCCTTGAGGGTGGGCACGCCGTTGACCGCGATCCGTGCGTCGGTGCGGCGGCTCCTGTCCATGATCGTGGGAAGCGTGCGTTCCAGTTCGGCGGTGAGTCTGAGCCCGTCCTCACCGAAGTTCTGGGTGTCGGAACGGCTTCCGGGGACGATGACGCTCACCCAGGGCCGGGCGGCGCTGTCGAAGGCCCGGAGCCTGCGCCGGCGTTCCTCGTCGGCCAGCGCCCAGCGGTCCACCAGGAGGATGGCGGGGGGAGAGGCAACCGCCTGCGTCGCGTCGGCCGCCGAGCCGTCACCGGACGGTTCGTCGTCGAACGAGGAGACGGTGACGCGGTAGTCGAGCGAGCGCACCAGATCCTCCGCGAGGGCCGCCAGCGGGCGCGTGGATTCGGCGAAGTACGGGTTCCAGTCCTGAGCGTTCGCACCGTACGGCTGTGGGTCGCGTTCGTCCGGGATGCTGCCCCGGGTGGGAGCGGCCACATACAGGTGGATGTGCCGGGGACCGGTGCCGCGGGGTTTGAAGGCGCTGGGGGTGCTCTCGTAGTCGCGTGGACGGCCCGGCGGTAGCGGCGATTCATGCGCGACCCGCACGATGCGCCGGGCCAGCCTGAAGACGACTTCCTCGTACTCGTCGCGCAGCCGGTTGAGCTTGATCAGCCCGTAGATCCCGTTCTGGGCGTAGCGCCCACCGAGATCCGGGGGGACGAGGGACAGCCTGCGCACGGACTCGGGAAGCTCTGTGTGGTCGATGTGAGTCCACAGGGCCGGCACGATCGCCGGGTCGACGCCGTAGCCGGTGGTCCTCGCGTGCACGATCCGCTCGTTGAACGCGTACCATTCGCGGCCGCAGGCCTCGCTCGTGAAGTAGCGAGGCGAGAGCAAGGGCACCAGCACCCGGCAGTTCGCCAGGCTCTCGCTCAGCCTGTGCGGCCAGCCCTCTCCCGATCGCATCTCCCGGTCCATGAAGCCCGCCGGGGCACCGGCCGGCAGATCGGTGAGCGCCATGATGTGGCTGCACAGGTCGTTGAAGAGGACATGGACCCAGTGATCAGGGTCGCCGCCACCCGGCCCCCAGGGCGGCGTGTGGGCGTAACTCAGGAAGAAGTAGGGCCGGACGTCGTACGGTTCGCGATGCCACGCAAGGTCCACGACCTCTCCCCGTCCCGTCAGCGGCGGCCGGTCTTCCGCCGGCAGGCCCAGCAGCTCCAGTGTCCGGCGTCGCGCATGGGCGAACGCCCGCTCACCGGCAAGGTGTTCCGCGTGGCCGTGCGGAGCATACGCTACCGCGGGCAGCCGTCCCGGCCGGGCCGCACGTTCCAGGGCGCGGTCCATCCGGCGTACCTCGTGCACCGTCAGTTCCCGCTCCAGGCGCAGGCGCACGACGGGGTCCGCGACCAGCTCGACCGGCCCGTCCCCGTGCGTCTCGATCGTGAAGAGCCCGCTGGTGAGCAGCTCGGCCAGGTCGGCCACGGTGGCGTCCGGCACCATGTCCTGGCGGATCAGGTGCAGCAGGCTCATGGACAAGCGGCCGAAGGGGGCGCACAGGACGGCCAGTCGCACCGCCCCCGGGGACGCCGTACGGAGGAACCCCTCGGCGGTTGCCGCACCGGCGTGTTCCCGGGGTGGGGGATGACGGCGCAGCCGTCCCGCGCGGGGCACCAATACCGCTCCGCATCCCTCCGGGGCACCGCGCATCAGGGCGCGCGACCACTGGTCCAGGGAGTGCGGGGACGTCGACAGCACCGGGAGCGGCAGCCAGTCACCGGTGTCCGCCTGCTGGTCCTCGTCCGGCGGCAGCAGCGGGCGGTCGAAGGTCAGGTGCAAGCTGTCGGCACCGGGAGCGCTTGCCTGCACCCGCACCGACGGAAGACCGAGCGCGGTCCGGCGCCACAGCTTCGGCGGAAGCGGATTGAGCAGCGCGACCGGTGTCGTCAGTGACCAGCCGCGGATCCGGCGCCACACCTCCGGCTCCCGCCACTGTGGCCCGGCACAGTCGGACACGACGATCACCAGCCGTCGTGCGTCGGGGGAGCGCAGCTCGCCGGGTCCGGTCAGCCTGCCGAGTCCGTCCCGGATCTCGGGTCCGTTCGCACCGAAGCCGAGCTCGCGTGTCTGGAGGGTGCGAAAGGCGCCGAGACGGTCCAGGACGGCGGTGAAGTCGGCGATGGTCTCCCGCCACACGCGCATGGCGGGGGAACGGTCGACCACCAGGACGAGACCGAACCATCGTTCGGGGGCGGGCCGGAAGACAGGGATCAACTCGCCGCTGCGGGCGTAGCCGTCGACGGTGGCGTCGATGTCGAGGGCGGGCCTGTGGCCCCTGGGCCAGGGCCGTTTCCAGGGTCGCAGCGCGCGGGTGACCTCCTCGGCGAGCGGCAGGCCCGCACCCTGCGGGGTGGCCACGGCGGCACCGCTGATGCGGGCACTCGCTCCGCGGAGACGTTCGTGGAGTGGGCGACTTGGTCCCGGGGCGGCCGTATGGCCAGGGCCTGGTCCGGGGAAGGACGGCGCGGCGGGCGGTTTCGGCGCACCGACGGCGGGCGGTTCCGGCGAGGCCCCGGCTTGCGGAACCGCGGGGCCGGCGCCGATCCGTGCCGCCAGCCAGAGCACTTCGGCCAGCGCGGTGCCGTCCAGGTCCGGCGCGACGGCGCCGAGCGCCCGCACCACGCGGCCCAGCAGGTCCGGTGGGCCCGGGGCAGGGTGGTCAGGCACCCGACAACTCGCGCAGGATCAGTTCCGCGACCTCGTGCGCGTCCACGCCCGCGACGGCGGAGCCGCCCGTCAGCAGGTGCACCGCGTTGAGCAACTGGTCGACGGCCAGGCTCTCGCCCGAGGCGACCCGATCCGCGAACCCCTGCACCAGCTGGTCCACCACGGGCGCCTGCCGGGAGTCCGAGCCGACCCGCAGATGAGCCTCGACAACGGCGCGCAGTGCCTCCACGGTGGGTTTCGGCATGGTGAAGCGGATGCAGCGCCGTAGGAAGGCCGCCGGGAAGTCACGTTCGCCGTTGCTGGTCATCACGATGAACGGGAACTGGTCGCACTGCACCCGACCGCGCTCGATCGGGATGCGAGTGTCGCTCTGCCACTCGCGCACGTACACCGTGGCCTCGCTGTAGCGGCCGAGTTCGGGGATGTCGTACGCACCTCGTTCCAGTACGTCCAGCAGGTCGCTGGGCAGATCCAGGTCGCTCTTGTCGATCTCGTCGATCAGCAGTGCCCGGGGACGGGGCGACGGCAGCAATGCGGTGCCCAAAGGCCCCAGTTGCAGGAACGGAGCGATGTCGTCGCTGCCGGTCGGACCGGCCAGTCGCTGGGCATGGATGCGGCCGAGAGCGTCGTAGCGGTAGAGCGCCTCGGTGAGAGTGCTGCGCGAGGTGATGTGCCAGCGCAGCGGGTCGCCCAGCTTGAGTTCGGCGGCGACCTGTTCGATCACGGTGGACTTGCCGGAGCCCGCGGGGCCGGTGACCAGCAGCGGACGGCGAAGCGCCAGGGCCGCGTTGACGGCGGTGGTCAGGCCGGGCGGCGGCTGGAACTGCCGGTGCAGGTTCTGCCGGGGGAAGCTGCGCCAGGGGGGCGGATCGTCCAGTTCGACATCGCGTGGAATGCCGTCCCCGACGTAATAGGGCTGCCAGGTCATGTGGCGTTCCTCCCCTTGGTGACGAACCGCTCGAACCAGTCGCAGAAGTCGAGCCATTCCGTGTCGTGCCAGATGCTCCGCCACCGTGCCAGATGCTCGTGGCCGTCGGATCCCTTGCGGGTTTCGCGCGCCCAACTGCTGCGGTAGGCCTCGCTGAACTCCGCCGGCAGCAGATGCCAGAAACGGTCCAGGCTGTCCCGGCAGGCGTCCGGCATCCCTCCCTCGGCACCGGGCCAGAGCACGATGGGGGCGTGTCTCAGCAGCACCTCCATCACCTGTTCCATCCGCTGTGGGCGGTGGCGCAAGCCCACCGCCTGGGTGTACTCCCCCCGCTCGAACCGCGCGGCGAGTTCGTCGGTGCGTGCCGTCTCCTGGCTGCCGAGCCAGTCGACCGGCGCGCGCCCGGTTCCTCGCTCGTTCATGTCGGCGAGTCTCTCCCGTGCCTGGTCGTTGATCCACCAGATGTGGTCCGGCGGGCACATCCGCTCGCTCCAGCGCAGTACGACGTCGTACATGAGACCGAGCCGCCGGCCGAAGTTCGTCTCCTCGGGCCGCCACCGCAGCAGCAGTGCGGCAGGGGCGGCCACCTCGACCCGGCGCAGTCGCCCGATCGGCCTGCTCTCCAGCCAGGCCCACTTGAGCACCCCCGCCAGCTGCTGTTCCACACCGGCCCGGCTCGGTGTGCAGGCGAAGTCGGCCTGCGCGCACACATCGGGGCCGTCCAGGAGGAACGCCTGCAGGCTCTCCGGCCACAGGTCACCGAGCGTCGCATGCAGACTCACGACGAGCCGCAGTCGGTTTCCGGCGTCGCGCCGGCGCAGATCCTCGAAGGCGTCGTCGAGTTCGGCCCTGGCGCTCACGGCATGGTGCCACGACTTGAACTCCGGCAGGTCTTTCGGTAGTTCGTCCTCGAGGGCGAGCTCGGCGACGAAGGCGGCGATCCGGGCCATGGGGGTCTCGCCCTGCCGCTGGGCACGGAACCTCAGGTACTCGACCGCGTCGCGCAGCAGGGAGGTCCCGGTGGACTGCGGTAGCGGCTCGGCGCAACGGCCCGCAGCTCTGCGCAGCGCCCGCCGCAGGCGTTTGGACGTCAAAGGGCCGCCGGGCCAGGAACTCAGCAGGTCGACGGTGCGTAAGACATCCCGCAGGCCGTCGACGACGCCCAGTGCGTCGGACGGTGCGGAGCGGTCGCGCAGCGCATCGTGCAGCTCGTCGAGTACGGCCGCACCGGTGACGGGCACCGACAGCAGCGCCGAACCGCCGTGCGGGGCCAGCGCCGCCTCCAGTTCCTCCAGGGCGAGGGGCCCGAGCTGTCCTCCGGCCCGTACGAGATGACTGGCGTTCCGGGCGAGCCAGGGCCGCTCACCGAACCGCGCGCCGACATAGTGCACCAGCCGCGCGTCTTGGCCGGGCGCCTCGGTCAGCAGGGCATCGAGCACCGTTTCCGGGAGCAGGAACTCGCCGGCACCGACGACTCCCTGCCGGAGCACGCGGATGAGTCCGCGTGAGAAGGCGAGCCCGTACGCTTCCTGTGCGGCGCCGACGGCCATCAAGAGCGACAGCCGGGTCGCGCCCTCACGGACTCCGGCGTCCACCGCACGCAGATCGGGCGTGGCGCCGCCCGCGTGGCAGGTGTCGACGACAGCGATGAGTCCGGGCAGGCCGGGGGCCTCGAGGGTCCGCTCCAGCGCGTCTGCCACGTTGACCGCGGAACCGGTCTCGTCGGCTCGGGAATCGCCGGCCATGAGGAAGAGCCTGGGGTTCCTGCCGGAAGTGATGCCGTGACCGAGGAAGGCGACAACGAGCAGGGCTTCGCTCTCTCCGGCCTTGCGGGCGGCACCCCGGATCGCGGTCTCGATGTCGGCCTGGCCGGCGGACGCGCCGTACAGGAGGGCCGACTCGACCACCGGGCTGTGTGTGCAGGCTCCCCTCCGGTCGTCGGTCAGTGTGTCCCGCAGGCCCCGGGCCACGTCCTCCAGTCCGTCGAGCACGCCGAGCTGTGCACACTGCGGTGCGATGACCAGGGCGTGGCGAGCCTGGAACGGGGCGGTCATGACTGCGTGACCACGTCGAGGGCCTCGACGATGGGCCCGGCGACGCCCGGGTGCGCCAGATACTTCAGCGCGGAATGCACCCACGCTCCGTCCGAGTCCACCCGTCTGGTCACCGGGAGGACGGACCGAACGTTGGCCCCGACGAAGTCCTCCAGCCGGGCTCTGCCCACGATGAGGTCGTCCCGGTCCCAGACGTTCACCCAGTGTGATACGGCGTCAGGGGCGCGTGGCGGCTGGGGACGCACCCGACGGCCCACGATGGCACGCAGGCCCAGCGGCGACCCCAGGGTCATGAACAGTGGAACGTCCCCGCGGTGGCTGGACAGCGTTTCCAGAGCGACGACGGTGCCCAGTGAATGTGCGACGACGACGGTGGGCACCGCGGGATCCAGTGCCTGTGCCACCCGGTCTCGAACCCTCGCGGCGAGAGACGGTCCCGCGTCACTGCCTTCCTCGCTCGCCAAATAGCGTGTGACCTGGGTGAGGTGACCAACCATCAGTCGTCCGCTCGCCCAGGCGCCGAATGTCCGCAGCCCGGGGACGGCGAGGAGCGTGTTGGCGGCGCTGAGCACCTGCCGTGCGGCCGAGCCGAGGCCCTGTGCGGGGCCTTCGGGGGCGAGTTGCGCTTGTGCGTGCTGCAGCACACGGGTCTCGCCGTCGGTCCTGCAGCACTCGGCCAGCCGAGCGTCGATCACCTCGCGCAACAGGGACCGCACGTCGAACGCCTCGGCTTCCTCCAGTTCGCCGACGCCCTGTGCCTGCGGGGCCGCGAACAGGTCGCCGTAGTAGGCGAACCGGACGTCCGCCAGTGTGCCTCGCCGCAGCTCTGGTGCGTGTCGCGCGTGCCCCGCCGCACCCGCCCCTACCGCCAACGCGCCGAGCCAAAGCTCCAGTTCGGCTGCGGGGTCGCGCGGTCCCCCGATGCCATGCACGAAAACCAGATGCGGCCTCATGGTCCCCCAATGGCAGCTCCACCCACGGCCGGGGCGCATCAAGATGATAGCGACGGACCGGTGCGCCGGGGCCATTTCCCTACCCGCTCAGCGCTCGGTCACCCCGTCACGAGCGCCCGTGGAATGCCGGCCGTCGGCGTTCATTCGGAGCCGAGCCCGGATCTACGTCAGCCATTGCGGTCCGGGCGTGCCGAGCATGGTGGCATGGCAGGCGGTTCCCGCCCTCCGCGAGGGGCCGGCGGAGGGCTGAACGGCCCCGCACCCCGGGTCGACGCCGCGGGAACCCAGGTTGTCAGTGACGCCTCGTACGGTGCTCGCATGGGTATCACCTCGGCCTGGTCCATCAGCACCCACGACGACGACTTCATCAGCACGCTCGCTCCCCGGCTGCTTCCGCTGATCGCCGCGGAGCGGGAAGAGCCGAGATGTGTGGGACCTGGTCGATGGCGTGGAGGACCTCTTCCTCTTGGTCCACAGCAAAGAGTTCGCGCTGAGATCCTTCTTCCACGCCATAGGTCCCGACCGGGCCGTCCTCCTCCCCGGCTGGTGCGGCAACTTCCTTCTCACCGCCGCCGAGGTGCGCGAGACGCTTCCCGCTGTCGAGCGGGCACTGGGCTTCACCGCGCAAGAACGCGCGGAGGCCGAAGACCAGGACTGGCTGGACTACCGCGATGACGAGGAGAGCGTCCTGGACGGACCGCTGCGGATGTGGTGGCAGGCCGCCGCCGACGCCCGCGGGCTGTGTGGCGTGTCCGTCATCATCCACTGTGAGGGACGGCCCGACGACCGGCGAGGCCACTGCGCAAGCCGTCCGGTCCATCGTGCTCGTCGGCGCTGTGCTCCTCGGCTGAGTGCCGGCCGGTCCGTCGGGCTGTCTGGAGGCAGTGGCGTCGTGTCAGCTGGCCGCGCTGCCCGAGACCCACTGGGTCCACGGCATGTTCCAGTCGCTGAGGCCGTTGTCCGGGGCCAACGCGGTCTTGTGCTCGGAGTTCTTGACGATCACGACGTCACCGATCATCGAGTTGTCGAAGAACCACGCGGCGGGCTGCCTGCCGTCGCCGCCGCCCTTGACGTCCTTCAGGCCCACGCAGCCGTGGCTGGTGTTGACCTTGCCGAAGACCGAGTCGGCACCCCAGTGGTTGCCGTGACTTCCCGCAGATCGGCGGCGATCTCGGCAGGCACCCCTGGTGAGCAGCCGATACGGACCACGGCGTACTGGGGCAACGGCAACGGCGGGAAGTCTCGGATCACGCGAGCATCATCCTCGTGCTCCGGCCACACCGGGAAGGCGCGAGCTGGCCCCTGCCACCCTGCGGCGGGCCCCGACATCACTCAATCAAGTTCAGTAGCGAGGTCGGCGAACTGCCCGAACTTCTGGATGTGCTCGGTGAACACGTCCAGCCGGGTTCCGGCGATGAAGCCGCGGACATCCGACCTGTACCCATCCATGCCTTCTGCGCCGGCGGGACCCTGACTGCGGGCGATCCGACCTATCGGCCGCCCGCTGTCGCGGAACATCACTGTCCGTGGCCGTGTGCGTGCCGTGGAGACGCCGAGTCACTAGGCTCGTCATCGTGTCCACCGTGTGTGTGATGTCGGCTTCCCTGATCCCCGCCGGAATCACGGTCGCGACGCGCTATCTCGACCTTGCCGGTGTTTTCTCGTGCGCGCTGCTGGGGGGCGCCGTGGCCCGCACGGTCGGCCTGGACCTGTTCGGATTCCTCGTGGTGGGCGTCATCTCCGGTCTGGGCGGAGGCATGATCAGGGACGTGCTGCTGCAGCACGGCACACCGGTCGCGCTGACCGACTACGCCTATGTGCCGACCGCCGTCACCGGTTCCGTGGTGGTCTTCCTCATCAAGATCAGCGAGGCGTCCTGGACCCGGCTCTTCACCGCGCTCGACGCTGCCGTCCTCGGGTTCTGGGCGGTCACCGGGGTCAACAAGACGCTCGCCGTGGGTCTTGGATGGCTTCCGGCCATCCTCCTGGGCACAGTGACAGCCGTCGGCGGCGGGGCCCTGCGCGACATCGTCCTCGGCCGGGTGCCGGCTGTCTTCGGGGGCAACGGTCTGTACGCCACCGTCGCCCTCGCGGTCGCCGGAACGACAGTGATCTGCGTGTACCAAGGTGTGCCGGTCCTCGGCGTCGCCCTGGGCATCACCCTGGCCCTGGCCTTCCGGCTCACTGCCCTGCGGTTCGGCTGGAACCTGCCCACCAGCCTGGACTGGCGGCCCGGGTCGAAGCTGGCCGCGTCGCTGCGGGACGGCACCGCCGCCGGGAGCGGGAAACAAGAGCAGTCCCACCCGCGCAAGGAGACGCCGTGACCGACCGAAACCGCGCAGTGCTGTCCGGCCTCGCCGGCATCCGCTCCGATCTCGAGGATCTCTACCGTGATCTTCACAGGCATCCTGAACTCGGCCTGCGGGAGCACCGCACGGCCAAGAAGGTGTCCGATGCTTTGCGGGATCTCGGTTACGAGGTCACCGGCGGCATCGGCGGCACGGGAGTGATCGGCGTACTGGCCAACGGCGACGGACCCACCGTCATGGCCCGCGCGGACATGGACGCCCTCCCGGTACGCGAGCAGACGGGTCTGCCCTACGCCTCCACCGTGACCCTGACCGGCCCGGACGGCGCCGAGCAGCCGGTCCTGCACGCCTGCGGGCACGATGTGCACGTGACCTCCCTCATCGGCTCCGCACGGCTGATGGCGCAGACCGCAGAAGCGTGGCGCGGTACCTTCGTGGCGCTCTTCCAGCCCTCGGAGGAGAACGGCGACGGCGCCCGCGTCATGATCGACGACGGTCTCACGGCAAGGGTGCCCCGGCCCGACGTGGTACTCGCCCAGCACGTCCTGCCCTATCCGGCCGGGTACGTCGGCACGCGTCCGGGGCCCTTCCTGCCGGCCGCGGACAGTTTGCGCATCACCGTCCACGGCCGAGGTGCGCACGGCTCCATGCCTCAGGCCGCGGTCGACCCCGTGGTGATGGCCGCCATGATCGTGGTGCGCCTGCAGACCATCGTCTCCCGGGAACTCGCCGCCACCACCCCCGCCGTCGTCACCGTGGGCAGCATCCATGCCGGCACCGGGCCCAACGTCATCCCCGACAGCGCCGTCATCGACCTCAACGTCCGCACCTACGACGACGCCACGCGGAACCAGGTGCTGAAGGCGATCGAGCGCATCGTCCGGACTGAGAGCGAGGCGTCCGGGTCGCCCGAGGCACCCGAGATCGAGCGAACGGCCGCCTTCCCGCCCACCGTCAACGACGAGGAAGCGACCCGGCGCGTCGCCGAGGCGTTCGCGGCCCACTTCGGCGCCGACGCGCACACCATCGACCTGCAGACCGCCAGCGAGGACATGAGCGAGATCCCCGAAGTGTTCGGCGCGCCGTTCACCTATTGGGGCATCGGAGGCATCGACGCCGGCCTGTACGCCGAGGCCGCCAGGAAGGGCACCGTCGCCCAGGACGTCCCGGTCAACCACAGCCCTGCATTCGCTCCCGTCGTCCAGCCCACCCTGGACACCGGCGTCAGCGCCATGACAGTGGCTGCCCTTGCCTGGCTCAGCGGCTGATGAACTCCTCGTCATTGCGTCCCGGGAAATCCGCCGTTCTGTTGAGCTGACTCCCCTGCTCGATGGCGGTGGCGGTCGTGGCGAGGCGCCGGGTGCCCCCGGTGAGCAAAGCCAAGTCTCATGAGGCGAGGCTGAGGCCATTTGGCGCATCTTCCAGCTTGAGCCTTCCCTGCGCCACTGCGACCGTATCGTCAGTCGTCAACTCGCCCCTCGGACACAACGCTTGACGATACGGTGATGAGGGCCTCGATCTTACGATCGCGGTCCTCGTTGCGTTTTCATAGTTGATAGCGATGCCCAGGGCGTCGTAGAGCGGGCCCTTCTTTTCGACGGCGGCAGTTTGGATGCGCTGTGCAATGTCTCCAAGACTCTCAGTGATCCGCCGGATCTGTCGCGCGTCGAGCGGGGACTGCTTCTTCCGGGTGACGGCGGGGTGCGCGTCGAGCTTCTTCTGTGCCGCGTCCTTGTCCCGCTGGGCCTCGTTGATCCACTGGGTGACGACGGCCGGGTCGGCTCCGGCGTGGAGGGCTGCCTGGTAGCGGGCGAGCCTGTGGGGCTCGTAAAGTCATCGCTGCAGCTCAAGCCGTGTATCGGTACTCGTTGATGACCCCGCCGAGGACGCGGGTCCGCAGGGGCCTGCGGGGCACGCGATCGTGCAATACCGCTGACTGTTCCCGGGCTTCGGGTGGTCGTTGGTCTCGTGATCGGTGTGGCCGATGCGTGTTGTAGTGCTCCTGGTACTCGGCGAGGACCTGGTGGGCGTGGGCTTCGTTCACGATCAGGATGTGGTCGAGGACCTCGCGCCGGATCGTGCCGATCACTCGCTCGCAGTGGGCGTTCATGCGCGGCGCCTGTGGCGCGCTGAGCAGCACGTCCATGTCTTCGGCCTCAAAGATGGCGTCGAAGCAGTCGGTGTACTTGCTGTCGCGGTCGCGGAGAACGAAGCGGAGCGACTCGACGCGTGCGCCGAGGTCGGCGGTCAGGTTGCGGGCCTGCTGGGTCACCCACTGCGCGGTGGGGTGGGCGGTGATGCCGGTGATGTGGAGCCGGCGGGTGCCGTGTTCGAGGAACGCCAGCGCGTACAGCCGCCTGCCGGTGATCGCGTCGACGTGGAAGAAGTCCGCCGCGATGATCCCCTCGGACTGGGTGGTGAGGAATTCACGCCAGCTCGGGCCGGTGCGGCGCGGGGCCGGGCCGATGCCGGCCGCGTGCAGGATTTCCCAGACCGTGGACGGTGCGATCGGATGCCCCAGCCGGGCCAGCTCACCGTGGATCCGCCGGTGGCCCCACCGCGGGTTCTCCTTTGCCAGACGCAGAACCAGCTTCTTGAGCGCGGCGGCCGTGGGCGGGCGGCCGGTGCGGCGTCGGTCGGCGTAGTCCCACTTCCTGGCGATCAGCCTGCGGTGCCGATGCTGTCCCACGGAGTGGTGTAACAGCGATCTCCGCATAGGCCCTGGTCAAAGGGCGGCCATCGCGCAACTCTCCGAGTAGAGAGGCTCGTTGAGAGAGGTGACGCGATGGCCTTGTCCCAGCATGACTTACTCCGCCTGATGGAGTCACTGCGTACGGCAGACGGAATCGAGTTGGTCCGGGTCCTGG
>NZ_JBITGJ010000094.1:0-28020 GCF_044456925.1 Streptomyces sp. NPDC050743 | reverse complement strand
TGGCCGTGTTCGACAGGCGCACACGGAAGGTGTACCGGGCATGCCCGGTGTCCTTCGTGGTCGCCTCCGTCGTCATGCATCCGAACCTACCCGAGCGGACTGACAGTTGAGAGTTCTCGATCATCGTGGGCGGCATCACCGCCGTGCGGGATGGACGCCGGATCGCCCTGACGGCGATCCGGCTGTCCCTGCCCCGCTCCGCAGGAGTCCGATTCCTCCCCGGCCCGGAGGCCGGGGCATCCTCGGAGGAACACGGTGATCGATGCGGGCGGGTCCGCATGGGAGGCGGTCTTGGCCATGGCGTATCCCCCGCACTTGCGACATTCAACCGCGAGGGCGGAACGCGGTCGGGCCATCCAGGGGCCGCCTGGCTGTGCCTGCGCGCAGGGCCGGGTCCCCGGTCAGGGCTTCAGCGCGGCACGGATGAGAGCGCGCAGTTCATCGTCGGTGACGACCGCCATGTCCGTGGACCGCAGCCGAATGGTGGCCTTTCCGCTGACGAGCGTGGGATGGCGGGAGCTGAAGCCACCATCACGGTCCGCTCCCCACCCGTAGATCGAGACGCCGTGCCGCCAGACACCGATGTGCAGCCTGCGCTTTTCGACCCGGTAGGTGGGCATTCCGTAGGACAGCGCCACGCTCGCCTGCGGGAATTCCTCCAGGATCAGCCCGCTCACCCGGTCGAAGAGCGAACGGTGACCTGGCGCAATGGAGTCGATGTACTCCTGCACAGGGTCCATGCGACCCATTGTGATCCTCCCGCGAACACCGCTGCTGCGGGCTCGACCTCTCGTGCCCGACCGTCGCGGCTTCGTGGCAGGGCAGGGCCGTGCGGCACCAGCGGACTGCTCCCGACCGTCAAGCGGCTGACCAGGGAAGATAGAGAACTGGGACGGGAGTATCTAGGGTCAGCACGTGGCTTTCATCATGGTGTGTGAAGACGACGCGGCGGTCCGCGCCGTCCTCAAGCGCGCCCTGTAGCACGACGGCCACACCGTCTCCGTCGCCGCCACGGCCGACAGCCTGCTGCGGCAGCTCGCACCGGCGCCCCACCTGGTCGTCCTGGATCTCGGGCTCCCGGACGCCGACGGCCGCGACGTCTGCCTGGCCCTGCGGGCTCGCGGCGTCGACGCGCCAGTGTTGATGCTCACCGCCTTGGACGGCCTGCATCACAAGGTGGGCGGCTTCGAGGCCGGCGCCGACGACTACATGACCAAACCCTTCGACATCCCGGAACTGCTGGTCCGCGTCCGGGCGCTGCTGCGCAGGGCCACCGTGGCGCCCGCACCGCGCGAGGTCGTCCTCGATCCGGCGAAGCACGTGGTGACCTACGATTCGGTGAGCATGAGCCTGACCCCGACCGAGTTCCGGCTGCTGGGCCGCCTGATCGCCTCGCAGGGCGACGCGGTACGCCGCCACGCCCTCATCGCTGCCGGCTGGCCGCACGGGGCGCAGGTCAGCGACAACACCCTCGACTCCTATGTGCGCCGACTGCGGGCCAAGCTCGGTCCGCTGGGTGTGGCCGGGCGTCTGGCGACCGTCCGCGGCGTGGGCTACCGATGGCAGTGACGGGATTCCGTGAGCGGGTCGTCGCACTCACCGTGCTGATCGCCACCGCCGTGGTCGCGATCCTGGTCGTGGTCTCGCACGTGCTGCTGAGCCGGGTGACGGACGCCGACGCGCACGATCTGGCACGTACTCGCGCCGAGGCGGTCGCGGCGAACGTTACCGCCAAAGGCGGCCGTGTCGTGCTCACGGAGAACGGCAGCGAGGCGCTGGACGAGGTCGCCTGGGTGTATGCCGACGGCCGCCTGCTCGACGGGAACGTGCCGCCGAGCCTGGTCGATCGCGTCGAGGAGCTGGCGGACTCGGGGCGATCGCAGACCGCGTCGGTCGGCAATTACCTCCTGTATGCACGGAAGGTCCCGATCGACGGCCACCACGTCATGGTGATCGTCCGGGTGGACCTCACGCCCTACGAGACATCCGAACAGCGCAGCCTGACCTTGTCCCTGATACTGGGCGGCCTCACGATCCTCCTCGCCGGCGGTGTCGCACACCTCGTGGTGCGCCGCGCGCTGCGGGTCGTGCACGAGATGGCCGCCCTCGCCGACGAATGGGGCCATCACGAACCCGGGCGCCGCTTCAACCTCGGGATCCCCCGCGACGAGTTCGGGGAACTGGGGCGGACCCTGGACCATCTCCTGGAGCGCGTCGACAACGCGCTGGCGGACGAGCGCCGGCTCACCGATGAGATCGCCCACGAGCTGCGGACACCGCTCACGGTCCTGCGGGCCGAGGCGCAGCTGGCACAGCTGTCCGGCGAGCCAGTGCCGCCGGAGGCGGTGCTGAGCGAGGTCGACCGCCTCGATGCGGCGATCACGACGATTCTGCGCGCCGCGCGCGCACGGACGGACAAGAGGACCCGATGCGATCTGCGCTCCGCCGCGCGGCAGGCGATCGCCGGCCGCGCGGTCGAGGTCGCCTTTCCCCCGAAGGTCGAGGTCGCCGTGGCGGCCGACGTCGCCGTGTCGCTACTGTCGCCCCTCCTGGAGAACAGCCTGCGGCATGCGCGGTCGCGTGTGTGGATCACCGCGCGCAACCAGGGCGAGGTCATCGTGGTCGATGTCCTGGACGACGGCCCCGGATTCGATCCCGCGGACGTCGACCGGGTCTTCGAAGCGGGTGTGACCGGCGGCGACGGGTACGGGCTGGGGCTGCCGGTGGTCCGGCGCATCGCCGCCTCGGCCGGTGCGGAGGTCCGCGCGATCGCGGACGGCCGCGGTCACGTCGAGGTGACACTCCCGGCCGCCCGTGCGACCACGTAGTCAGGTTACGTGCAGATTCCCCGCGTAAACCTCCCCGCATGACAACGACAACGGAAGTACGCACGCGCAGCGGGCGCCTCATGCTCAACAAGGTCCCCGAGGTCACCATCTGGTTCTGGGTGATCAAGGTCCTGTGCACGACCGTCGGTGAGAGCTTCGCCGACTGGATCAACATGAAGCTGGGCGTCGGCCTGGTGAACACGGCCTGGATCTTCACCGCGGTGTTCGTGCTCGTCCTGGCCGTCCAGCTGCGGCTGAAGCGGTACGTTCCGTTCCCCTACTGGCTGACCGTCGTCGTTGTCAGCGTCACGGGTACCTTGTACACCGACATCCTGACCGACCAGCTGAACGTGCCGCTGTGGATCAGTTCCGCGGTCTTCTCGGTGCTGCTCGCGGTGGTCTTCGGTGTGTGGTGGCTGCGTGAGCGCACGCTGTCGATCCACTCGGTCACGACGCTGCCGCGTGAGTCGTTCTACTGGCTCGCCGTTCTCGTCACCTTCGCGCTCGGCACCGCGACCGGCGACTGGACTCTGGAGCTGACCGGCTGGAGCCCGGGCGTCTCCGTGTTGCTGCCGCTCGGCCTCATCGCGGCGATCACGCTGTTGTGGAAGTTCGGTGCGAACCCGGTGCTGTCCTTCTGGCTCGCCTACATCCTGACCCGCCCGCTGGGCGCGAACATCGGCGACTGGCTCGCCTCCCCCAAGGTCGCCCAGAACCCGGGCGACCCGACCGGTCTCGCGCTGGGCACGTTCACCACCAGCCTGATCTTCCTCGGCCTGATCCTGGCGACGGTGGTCTACCTGACGGTGACGCGCTCGGACGTGACCGAGACCCACGAGGCGACCCACGCCGCACCGGCCACCAGCAACCCGCGCAAGGAGCGCACCGCGCTGGCCGGCTTCGGACTGCTCGCCGTCGCCACCGCGGGCCTGCTGGTCTGGGCCCACGGCCAGCCGCACGTCGGCCCGGCGCCGGAGGAAGACAACACCTCCGCCGTCCAGATGGCTCCCGGCCAGGCGGTGAAGAAGTTCCCGCCCGCCAAGGTCGCCGCGCTGCGGACCCTCGCCTCCACCTCGCTCAAGGACGCACGCTCGGGGAACGCGACCGGCGCGCACGCGGCCGCCCAGTCGCTGCGGGACCTGTGGGACGCCGACCAGGCCTCGCTGCAGCCGCTGGACCAGACCGGCTGGACCTCCATCGACGCCCAGATGGACAAGGTGCTCAAGACGTTCGGCATCGATCACTCGAACCCGCCGATGTCGCCTGCGCAGCAGGAGAAGGAACTGAACGCCCTCCTGACGGACATGGGCTGACAGACCGCACAGCGCCCGGCCGGCCCACCCGGCCGACGGGCTCAGTGTGCCCAGGCGGCGCGGAGAACCGCGCTTCCTCGGCACACGCCGGCGATCCGCGGACACCGCAATGCGGCCGGGGCCGCCTGCGGCAGCCCGGGCATGTCGCAGACTCTCGTGGGGCGGTCGCTGACCGGATGGCGTCGGCCGATGAGTGCAGACCCTACTGCGCGAACAGGCGAGGGCCAGTCAACTCTTCGTCCCGGCCCCACCGCTCAAGTCGCAGCGCTCGAGGCGGTAGCCATGCCCTCGGAGCGTGGCGATGTGAGGCAACCGGCAAGGGCGGCCGGACTCCTCGGCGGCCTGGGTGAGACGTCGGCGCAGGCCGGCCATGGTGACGTCCAGGGTCTTGGTGGGGCCGAACCAGTTCTCGTCCCACACCTGTGCCATCAGCGTTTCCCGCGAGACGGCGGTGCCGGGGTTCCTGGCGAGCAGGGCGAGGAGGTCGAATTCCTTCGGCCGCAAGGAGATCTCCGTGTCGTGGAGGGTGCAGCGGCGTGCCGTGGTGTCGATGACCAGGTCGCCAAGCCGTAGTGGGGGCTGCGGCTGCGACATGATGGTCTGGCGGCGCAGGTGAGCGCGGAGACGGGCCAGCAGGACGGTGAGGCTGAAGGGTTTGACCAGGTAGTCGTCGGCACCTGCGTCCAGGCCGGCGATGACGTCGATGTCGTCGGTACGGGCGGTGAGGATCACGATCAGCACGTCGGGGAGGCGGGCGCGCAGGGTGCGGGCGAGGTCCAGCCCGTCGAGGTCGGGCAGGCCGAGGTCCAGGAGAACGGCGTCGTAGGCAGTGCGGTCCGTCTCCGCCAGGGCCGAGGCGCCGGTGCGGCTCCAGGTGGGGGCGTAGCCGTTGACGCGCAGGCCGGTTTCCAGGTGGCGTCCGATGGTGTCGTCGTCCTCGACGACCAGGATGTGCAGGCGGCTGCGGTCCGGTGCGGCAGGCGTGCCCATGGCAACAGAGTAGACAGGTCGCTCCCCTGCAGGCGGGCTCACAGGTCACGGAGTTCCTCCACCGCGGGGCGCCGGGCACCGCGGATGCCGTTCAGGGCTGCGGCCAGTACGGCGATCAAGGCGGCCAGTCCGGTCAGGGTCAGGTAGACGCCGGGCACCGCCAGGGCGGCGGGCGGCGGGTCGAACACGCCGGTGAGTACCTTGACCAGCATCTCCGACAGCGCCCACCCGATGACGGCACCCCCGGCCAGGCCGCCTGCGGCCAGCAGGAGGGCCTCGGTGAGGACCATGCCGCGCAGCTGGCGTGTGCGTGCGCCGAGGACGGTGGCGATGGCGAAAGTCCGGCGGCGTTCGGCGAGCCCGAGGGCGAGGACCAGTCCCCCGGCTCCGGCGGCCAGCAGGACCGCGAAGGCAAGCTCGATGCGGGTGAGTCCGGCCAGGTCGACGGAGGTCAGGCTGGTGCCGACGGTGCCGCGGGTCTGGGTGAGGTCGCTGACGGTGACGCTGGTGCCGAGCTGCGACCGCAGGCGCGTGGCGATCTGCTTCTGGCGGGTGCCGCCGGTGTCGAGGAGGAAGGCGCCGACCGCGTCGCTGCCGGTCGCCTTGGCGATGTAGGAGGCGTTGGCGACGAAGAAGCTGTCCTTCGGTGCCGTGGGGAACTCCTTGGCGATGCCCGCGTAGTGGAAGGGGACCGTGCGCAGGGTCTTGGTGCGGGCGTCCTGGATGCGCAGGTTGACGGTGTCGCCAGGGGAGAGCTGGAAGTCGTTGACGGTCTCGACGCTGACCAGCAGGTTGTCGGGCCGTTCGGCGAGGCGCCGCACGAGTTGCCGGGCCGTGCCGCCGGCGAAGTAGGCGTCCTGGAGGGAGGTGGCGCGGGCGATGGTGTCCGGGCGGACGCCGTAGAGGTCCTGGAGATCGGAGCCGACGTAGGCGAAGCGGTGCTGGAGGGGTTCGACGTGCCGTACGCCGGAGACCTTCAGGGCGGATCCGGCGCCGGGTGGGACCCGGGCACCGGGTGGTTCGGTGACGGTGACGTCGGCGCCGTTGGTCAGGCGGGCGTCGACCTCGGCCTGCTGGCGGTATGTGGCGTTGAAGACGGCGGTGGAGAGCGCAAAGGACACAGCGAGGGCGAGCAGCACGACCGAGCGGGCCAGAGGGCGGCGGCGCCGGGAGAGGGTGGCGGCGGTGGTGCCGGCGAGGGTCGCGGTCAGCGGGCGGGCCAGCCGGGCCATGGCGGGACGGCCGTGGGTGAGGGCGAGGAGGGTGAGCCGCCACAGCAGCAGCGCGGCGCCGATCCACAGCAGGGCAGGGCCGAGGAAGGCCCAGTACGACACGGAGATGCTGGGCACGCCTTCCGGGGCGAGGACCAACGCGTACTGGTTGCCGGAGGAGGCGCGGAAGACCAGCCAGGAGCCGATCAGGAGGGCGAAGTCCAGGCCGTACCGCATCCACCACGGGTTCCGGGTGCTGCGGGAGCCGGACTCCTTGCGGGTTTCCGCGACGGTCACCGTGTGCAGGTCACGCAGGGCCGGGACGAGGACGGCTCCCGCGGCAACGGCGGCGCCGAGGACGAATGCAGTGCCGTACCAGGCGGCCCAGGTGCCCGCGCCCGCTCCGAAGGAGGCGGCACCAAAGGCGAGGCGGCCGGTCAGTGCGGCGACGCCCAGTCCGGCCAGGCCGCCGGCGAGACCGATCAGCGCCGCTTCCAACCCGGCGAGGGCGGTGATCTGGCGGGGGCGCAGGCCGCGCAGCCGTAGCAGGCCCTGCTCCTGGCGGCGCCGCTCGCCGCCGGCGGAGGCGACCGCGGCGGTCAGGGCGGCGGCCAGGACCGCGCCGGGGACGCCGAGGAAGAGGAAGAGGATCTGGGCGTACAGGGCGTCCTGGCGGGCGGAGTCGAGGGCGGCGCCGACGTTGTTGCCGACCAGTGCGGCGCCCGCGGAGCGGGCCTCCAGGTTGTGGGCGGCGCGGGTAACCGCGGTGAAGGCGGCGGCTGGGTCGGAGGGCAGGCGGGCGTCGTCGCGGGCGACGTGGATCTGGGTGGTGACCGCAGAGGCACCCCGGGTCAGTGCGGCGAACCTGGCGGCGGGCAGCAGGACGACGTTGTCCGGGGGTGCGGTGGGCTGGGACTGGCTGGGTGCGCCGACGGTCTGGAAGAGGGAGTCGGCCTGGGGCAGGTCGATCACGCCGTCGACCTTCACCTGCCGTAGTTCGATGCCGGGGAACTGGACGCCGATGGTGTCGCCCGGGGCGGCGTGCAGGTTGGAAGCGGTCTGCTGGGCCAGCAGGACGCCGGTCGGGGAGCCGGAGAGGGTGCGGACGGCATCGGGGAAGAGGGCGCGGTAGCCGTCGGGCAGGCCGAGGGCCATGCCGGGGCCTGTGGTCTGGGTGCTGCCCTGGACGCGCGCGGTGAAGCCGGTGGTGTGGGCGAAACCGACGGGCAGGGCGGCGCGGGTTCCCGGCGCCTTGCGGACCAGCGACATTACCGCGCCGGGGTTGGCACCAGGCTGTACCTGGACCTGCCAGTCGACGGCAACCGAGCGCACGGCGCGCTGGGTCATGGTCGCCTTGGACGCGGTGAGGAAGGAGCCCAGCGCGGCGACGAGGGCGACCGCGAGGGCGATGCCGGCCAGGGCGGCCAGCAGACGTCCGGTGCGGTGGCGGGCCAGGCCGGACGCCCACGAGATGATCATGACACTTCCTCGGGTGCGAGCAGCCGGCCGTCGCGCATGGCGCGCCGGGTGGTGAGCCGGGTGGCGACGGCGGGATCGTGGGTGGTGACGACGAGGGCCGCGCCCGCCTGGTCGGCGGCGGTGAGGAGAGCGTCAAGGACACGGCCACCGGTGGCGTGGTCCAGGCGGCCGGTGGGCTCGTCGGCGAGGATCAGGCGCGGCGACTGGGCCAGCACCCGGGCCACGGCGACCCGCTGAGCCTGACCACCGGAGATCTCCTCGGGCAGCCGGTCCGCCAGGTCGGCCGCGCCCACTAGCGCGAGCGCCGCGAGGGCGGCCTGCCGGGCCTCGCCTTCCGGCCGGTCGGCGAGAACCAACGGTAGAGAAGTGTTCTCCACCACGTTCAGCGCTGGGATCAGGCTGTCGCCCTGGAAGACCAGGCCGATGTCGTGCGGCCCCAGGGAGGCGGCCCGCCGCACCGTGCCGCTGGTGGGCTGTTCGAGCCCGGCCAGCAGGTGCAGCAGCGAACTCTTCCCCGACCCGGAGGGGCCGACGACTGCGAGCCGATCGCCGACCCCGATCGCCAGGTGGGCACCGTGCACGGCCACGACCGCCTGCGCACCCCGGCCGAAGGTGAGAGCCGCGTCAGCACAGGTCACGAGCACTTCATCCCGTGGCATCGGGCACCCCCTGCGACGCGGGACGGGCAGTCAGGGCCGAGGCGTCGGTGGCCCTGCCATCCTCCAGCGTGATCACCCGGTCCGCGCTCCGGACGACTTCCGCGCTGTGCGTCACGATCAGCACCGCGCACCCCTGGGCGGCCCGCTCTCGCAGCATGCCGAGGACCACTCGCTCGGTCTCTCCGTCGAGTTCGCCGGTCGGCTCGTCGGCCAGCAGGACAGCGGGCGCGTTGGCCAGCGCCACGGCCAGCCCGGCCCGGGCCAGCTCGCCACCGGACAGCTGCCGGGGCAGCGCATGCATCCGTTCGCCGAGGCCCACCTGGGTCAGCAGCTCCCTGGCCGAGGTGACGGGTTTGCGGGCCGCGGCGCGCTGCGGCAGGCGGACGTTGTCCCGCACGCTCAAATGCGGCAGGAGATTGCGGGTCTGCAGCAGCACGCCGATGTGCCGGGCACGCAGCCGGGCACGCTCGGTCTCGGGCCGGTGGCTGATCCGTACTCCGTCCACACGGACCTCGCCGCCCGAGGGCTCGTCGAGCCCGGCCAGGCACGCCAGCAGGGTCGACTTGCCGGATCCCGACGGTCCCACGACCGCCACCGTCTCGCCCCGCCCGACCCGCAGCGACACCCCGCGCAGCGCGAGCGTCTCCTCCTCGCCGGCCCGGTAGAAGCGGTACAGCTCACGAGCAGCCAGCACCGGCTCGGACGCCATCGTGCTCACCGCCAGGCGAAGGAGTCGCTGATGATCCGCCACGGGTCGACGTTGTCGGCGTTGACCGGGCCGGACAAGGTCAGATCCACCTCGTGGCCCGACTTGTAGAAGGCATACCGCTCGAACCCGTCGCGCACCACCTTGCCCGTGACCGGGTCCTTCGCCGAGTCACCCTGATAGGTCACCTGGACGACACGGCCCGCGTGCCGAGACACCTCCGACACCTTCGGCGCGGCGAACTTCGGCACCTGGGAGCGCAGCTTGGGGACAACCGTCTTGGTGACCGAGTCGACCGTGGGCGCGGTGGACGCGGGGACCGTCGTGATCCTCACGGTGTTCAACTTGTCGGTGAACACCGTGCTGCCTCCCTGCTCGGTACGGGCCCAGCCTTCAGGCACCTTCACCGTGAAACCGGTGAAGGACCCGACTGTCGGCCGGTAGACGACGTACACCTGGTTGTCGGGGATGTCACCGGGCGGATTGGACTCGGTGGGAGCGGGTGCCGGGTTGTTCTGCCCGTTTCCGACGCGTGCCGAGGAAGCCGGCGGTGATGACGTCGAACCGGAACCGGAGTGCGAGCCGGAACCGGAACAGCCCGCGGTCACCGCCGCCACGAGCACCAGCCCGACTGCCGCGGACGTCCGTGCGTGTGCTGCCATCACCACTGCCCTCCAAGGAATCCCCCGGACCGGACGGTCATGGCACCCACGCTAGGAAGCGGCCGATTAACGCCCCGCTCGCCGAGGGTTAGACGACGGCAAAAGCGTGCGCCTCGCCCCGCGCGCCCGCCCGAGCCGCCGCATGATGAGAGCATGAGACAGCGCGTGGTGCGAGTCGCCCTCACCGCCGCGTTGGTCGCCGTGGTCCTGCTCGCCGTCCCCCTGGCCCTGGCCATCAGGTCCTCCCTGTACGCCGGGCAGCGGGACACCCTGGAACGCGCGGCCCTCGCCGCGGCCGTACGGGTGAGCCCGGACTATGCGACCGGTGATCCGGTGGAACTGCCCAGGGCGCCGGCAGGGGGGCATCTGGGCCTGTACGACCCGCAGCAGGCCAAACGTGCGGGCAGCGGCCCCCGGACGGCGGACGCGCCGGTCCACCGCGCCTTTGGCGGAGAGGTGGTCCGGGGGCGGTCGGGCGGCGACCTGGTCGCCGCCGTACCGGTCTCCCATGCCGAGCAGGTGATCGGCGTGGTCCGCGCGTCCTCCCCCGCTGACGCCGTACGCGACCGAGTCCTGGCCGCGTGGGCCGTGCTACTGAGCGTGACCGTAGTCGCGCTGACCACCGCGGTGCTGGTCGCTCGTCGGCAGGCTCGGGCGCTGGCCGCCCCGTTGGAGGACCTCTCCCGACACTGTCGAGCCGTCGCCGAAGGGGACCTGAATGCGCGGGCGGCCCCCAGCAACATCGCCGAGATCGATCAGGTGGCCCGCACGCACAACACCATGCTGCACAGCCTGTCCGAACTCCTCCGCCGGGAACGGGATTTCGCCGCCAACGCCTCCCACCAGTTGCGCACTCCGCTCACCGGCCTGCAACTGGCCCTGGAATCGGGTCTCGCCCAGGACGACGACGCCCGTCTACGCCCCGTGCTGACCGAGGCACTGGCCACCGCCCATCGCCTCCACCACACCGTGGAGGAAGTGCTGCGCCTGTCCCGCTCCCCGGACCGGCCCCGCCCGGCCGCCGGGGACATTGCGGTGGCACACCTCCTTCAGGAGACACAGGAGCACTGGCACGGCCTGTTCGCCGCCGACGGCAGACGCCTGGAGTGCGGCACACATGACGCACCCGCGGATGTCCTGGTCCCCAGCGGCCCCGTTTCGGAGGTGCTCGGCGTCCTGCTGGACAATGCACGGGTGCACGGACGCGGAACCGTGCGACTGGTGGTGCGGGACCTGAACGACGCCCTCGCCTTCGACGTGAGCGACGAGGGAGCCGCGGAGGGCGAGCCAGCGCAGCTGTTCGACCGCGGACACACCGGCGGCGGCCACGGGACGGGCATCGGCCTCGCCCTCGCTTCCGAACTGGCCCACTCCATCGGCGGCCGACTCTCCCTCACCAGAAGGACTCCGGCCACGTTCACCCTCCTCGTCCCAGTCCGCGGGCCCGGCTCCGAAGGCAACGCACCGGCCTGCAGATGAATGCCTCCCACCAATTGCCCCTCGCCACCAGCGGCTTCGCGCTCTATGACGGCGAATGCGAAGCGGTTACCGGCCTGCCACCCTCGTTGTTGCTCGCGCGCCCACCGAGCCGCGCCGGCCTCGTCGTCGATGCCGGAACTCGTCCAGCGGCGCAGGGAGTCATCCCGGTGCAGCTCGACCAGGTCGGCCGTGTCCGCCGCCCGCCAGGGACGCAGCGGGAGAGCGGTCGACGACTGTGCGGCGACCGTCTCCAGCAGGGCAACGATCTTGTTCGGCGGCCGCATCATCGGGCCGCTCGCGCGCTCAGGGCTCGGACGGACCAGTCGATCAGTGGCGCCAGTGGTTCCGGGGCTGGCCAGTCGTTGATCACGGCAAGCAGGTCGAAGTACCGGTCCTTGCGTGGATCGTTCGCTGCTTCCAGCCGGTGCAACAGCCAGCCGTGCAGCTGGGCGTCGTAGGGGCGGCCGAGGGCGAGCGCACACTCGGAGGTGAGCGTCGCGACCACGGGATCGGCCTGCGGTGAGTCGGGGCTGATTCCGGATCTCACGGCTGGTTCCACGAGTTCGCTGATGGCGACGATGTCCGGGCGAGGTGGCGTGCCGGCGCCGTCGGGCGGATCGGCCACGTGGTCGTCGACCAGGCTTCGTATGGCGTCATGAAGCCCGGGGTCCAGGGACAGCTCCGCCAGCTCCACCCATGCCTCGACCTGTTCCGGTGTGGGGCTGTCGGGCAGCTCGGGGGTCATGGAACGCCGTACGGCGGCTCGGCCGGACACGGCGTGATGGCCGTCGAAGACGACGTCGAGGAATGCGCCGATCAAGCGGCGTCTCTCGGCTTCGGACAGCGTGGCGAGCTGGTGCATGCGCTCCATCTCCTCGAAGGTGGGCTCGCGTCTGGCCGCGGCGGTCAGCACCGCTTGCCGCAGACGCAGGATGCTGATCTGCACGTTCAGGGCGGCCGCATGCTCGGCGGCGACTTGGCCGAGCGTGAGTTCCTGGTTCGTGACACGCCGGATCACGTCAAGGCCGAGGCCGAGCTCGCGCAGTGTCCGGACGAGGGCCAGGCGTCCGGGCCGTAGCGGCGGTATCCGGCGGGGGTGCGATCGGCCGGCGTCACGATGCCGCCGTCGGAATAGAACCGGATCGTCTTGACCGTCAGCCCGGTGCGCCGAGCCAGCTTACCGATCGAGTAAAGGGTGCCGCCGTCCATGACCCCACCTTCATGTCTCCCTCCGCGGGAGAGTCAAGCCCTTCTTCTCGCCATGTGCCATGTGATCCGTGGATAGCATCGGCGTTTGTGACGCTGACGCAGCGGTGGACTTCCCGTGTTCTCCTGGTGGACGACGACGATCGCCTGTTCCTGCTGTGCGGCCGTGATCCGCGCAGGCC
This sequence comes from Streptomyces sp. NPDC050743, assembly GCF_044456925.1. Lineage (NCBI taxonomy): Bacteria > Bacillati > Actinomycetota > Actinomycetes > Kitasatosporales > Streptomycetaceae > Streptomyces > Streptomyces sp. NPDC050743. Next base: position 15,305 of record NZ_JBITGJ010000094.1, on the reverse strand, counting down.
GGGGGCACGATGGTGGTTCACCGTCGGTGGTGGCGTCGAGGACGGCGAGAGCTATCCCCAGGCTGCCGTGCGTGAAGTCTGGGAGGAGACGGCGCTGTCTCTCCCCGTTGGGCGCTTGGGCCCCGTTGTCTGGACCCGGCAGGCGATCTTCAGCGTGGACGGCCGTGTCTTCGACCAATACGAGGAATACCGCCTTGCCCGCGTCACGGCCGATGAGGTCCGCGGGATGAACGTCCGGACGCAGGAGGCTCGTTACGGGCATCGTTGGTGGTCGGCAACGGAACTCGCCACCACTGCGGAGACCGTCCGACCGAAGAGGATGGCTTCTCTCCTGCCCGATGCGCTGTCGGCCGTGGGCCTGGCCAGAGCCCCTGTGCATTTGGGCAATTTCAACGAAGACACTGATCCGGAGTAGCCCATTGGTACGGTTTGAGCGGCCGAGCCATATTTTGCCGGGATACAACCCCTATAGTTGGCTGGGCAGTTGGTTGACTGGGACGCATGACATCATCTGCGTTCGAGACGGACAGGCCCGACCCCGTCAGCTATCTCGACCGGCTCGCCACGAGCGATCTCGCCCGCTCCTACAAACGGCGGATGCTCGACGCACTCGACCTGCGTGCCGGACACCGGGTGCTCGACCTCGGCGCGGCCCCGGTACCGACCTTGAGGCGCTCGCGCAGGCAGTCACCCCAGCCGGCGCCGTCGTCGGCGTCGACCGCGACCGGAACATGGTGGACGCCGCGCGGGCCCGCACCGCTGGTGAGGCCATGGTGGACGTCCGGCACGCGGACATCCACGACCTGCCGATGCCCGACCTCACCGCCGACCGCGCCCGCACCGACCGGGTCCTGCAGCACATCGCCGATCCCCTGGCCGCGCTCGGTGAGATCCGCCGGGTCCTGCGGCCGGGCGGGCGGCTCGTCATGGGCGAGCCCGACTGGGAAACCCTGGCCGTCGACCATCCGGACAGCGACCTGACGCGTGCCTGCACCCGCCATGTGGCCGAACCGGGTCGTCCGCAACGCGGGGATCGGCAGGCAACTGGCGCGCCTGGCGATCGAGAGCGGCTTCAGGGTGCCCACGGTCATCCCTGTCACACCTGTCTTCCGGGACGTCCAGGTCGCGGACAAGTTCCTCGGCCTGGAACGCACCACCCGGCGCGCAGTCGAGGGCCGGCTATTTCAGCGACCGGGCGGCGGAAGCCTGGCTGAGCCATCTCACGCGGGGCCCCTTTCTCGCGGCGGTGACGTTCTACATCGTCGTGGCCGAGACGTAGTCGCCCGTCGCATGGCCGTGCTCGTCGCGGAGCTCGAGCATCGGGGGCGGAGCGGGTGTCATGCCGCGGGGTCCCGTCGGACGAGCACGAGGACGGCGGCGCAGGTGGCCCAGGGTGATCGTGGCCACCTGCGCCACGATGCCGGTGCCGAGGTGGGCGGTCCCTGAAGGGTCGAAGAGGTGGGTCCAGTCCTGCCAGTAGTGCACGGGCAGGACGATTTGCACGGCGTGCAGGGCGTGCGAGCCGTTGAGGATGCTGGCTGCGATCACGAAGGCGACGACGGCGCCGAGGGCCTCGATTCCGCGGGGCAGGAGAAGTCCCAGGATGAACGCGATCGTTGCGATGCTCAGCATGCACAGCAGGCAGTAGCCGGTTGCCGACAGGACCGGGTGGCCGTCTCGCCGCCGGTGAGATTCGGAGCGCCGATGATGTGGAACGGGTGCCAGCCGTAGATGGCAACGCCGGCGAGCAGGCCGGCCGTCAGCACGCACAGGGTGGCGATCGCGGTCACAACGGCCAGAGCTCCGAGCTTGGCCGCCAGCAGGCGTGCTCGGCTTACGGGCGCGACATACAGGTAGCGCAGGGTTCCCCACTCTCGGTCGGACGAGGCGATCGCGGCGGCCGGCAAAGCCGCCATGATCGGCAGGAGCAGCGGTTCGATGAACGCCATGCTCGCCATGGCGTGGTTGAGCGCGGAGTAGGGGGAAGCGCCGAACAGGCCGGTCTGACGGCCGTTGCGATGCCCCGCCTCGGATGCGTACGAAAAGCCGGACAGCACGGGGACGGCGGCCAGGCAGGCCAGTACGACGAGCGTGCGGATCCGCAGGAGTTGGGTCGTCAGTTCAACGCGCAGCATGCTCGCTAGCTCCTTCGGTCATGGTCAGGAACGCTTCTTCCAGGAACTTGCTCTCCTGCTGCACGGACGTGACGCCGATGCCCTCCGTGACCAGCGCGCGTACCAGGTCGCGGGAGTGCACGCCGGGGGCGGTGACGACGATCTCGTCCCGCTGTGTCGTAACCGTCGCGACGCCGGGCAGTGCGCGCAGTACGGCGGCAGCCTGCTCGGTGTCGTCGACCTAGAGGCGGTAGGCGCCGGCGGCGCCGAGCAGTTCGTCCATCGGTCCTGCGGCAATCAGTCGGCCGTGGTTCATCACGACGACGTGGGTGGCCAGTTGCTGCACCTCGGCGAGCTGGTGGCTGGAGACGAGCACGGCGGCCCCTCGTCGGGCCAGCTCTCCCAGGTACTCGCGCAGGGCCCGGACCTCGCCGGGGTCCAGTCCGTTGGCCGGCTCGTCCAGGATCAGCACGTCGGGCTTCCGCATCAGGGCCTGGGCCAGCATCAGCCGCTGCTTCATCCCCATCGAATAGCCCTTGACCTTGCGGTCGAGCGCCTCGCCGAGCCCGGCGAGATCCAGGGCGTCGTCCAGAGCGGGGGGCGGCCATGCCCGTCGTGTCGCCGACCACAGGAGCCGCAGGTTGGCCCGGCCGGTGAGGTGCGGCACGAACGCCGGGCCGTCGATGAGCACGCCGACGCGACGCAGCACGTCCGCGCCCAGGCCGACCGGCTCGCCCAGGAGGCGCGCGCTGCCGGTGTCCGGGGACGACAGGCCGACCAGCATCCGCATCGTGGAGGTCTTGCCCGCCCCGTTCGGGCCGAGCAGCGCGCAGATCTGGCCGGCTTGCACGGTGAGGCTGAGCTCGCTGACGGCCTGCCTGCGGCCGTACCGTTTGGACAGCTCGCGGGCGCAGATCGCAGGAGTTGCTCGGTCGTGCGGTGTGGACGGTTGCATCGTCACGTCTTTCCCCGGTGCTTGTCTGGTCGTCGAAGGTGGGTGGCGGCCCCGCCGAAGCGGTGGCGCGAGCCGGAGAAGTCGTACGGGAAGCAAGCGAGCAGGAGAGCGGCTGTGACCAGGGACGTGACCAGACCGGCGCCGAGCGTGAGGGCGGCCAGGGCCGGTACGGACGTCAGCGTGCCCGTCCCGAACACGGGCCACAGTGCGTCACGGAACGCCGTCGCCACGCTGATAGCGACGCACCCGGCGACGGCCGATGCCTCGGCGATACGGCGGGGCCGGGTGCGCGCCGGCCGGGCGATGAATCCGGCGACCGCATTGCTGATCACGCAGAACGCGAGGTTGGAGGTCGCTGCGACGACCAGAAACCAGGCGGTGAGCAGCGGATCCGTCCAGCCCTCGCCGATGGCCTGCGCACTGGTGAGGGCCGCCGCGGCCAGCGTGCTCAACGTGACGAACACCGTCATCGCGCGACGGCGCACCCAGACCGCCGCGTCCGGGCCGACCCTGCGCCGCAGCACGGGAATCCGTCGGCAGAGGAAGACGGCGTCGCCGAGCCAGTCATGCCGCCATGGGCCGGCCGAGTCGTGCCCTCGGTGGCCTCTCACGAGCAACACCGCAACCGCCACGGTGAGTACGGAGTTGACGACCAGCCCGCCGATCAGCACCGATGCCCATGTCCCCGAGGACGAAGCAGGCGTCCTGGCGACGACCGCAACCCACTCGAATACGACCGTGAGCCCGATCAGCGTGACCATCGCCCCCGCCGCACGCACCGTCTGCTGCACCCGGTCCGCGCCGCCCGGTGCCCGCCACGCGAGCAGCCGTGACGCGATCACCAGGGCGAGCATCGGCACCGTGAACTGAGCCAGGGACACCATCACGTCGTACGGGTCGTCCTGCCACGGGCTGGCGGCCCTGACTGACTTGTCCTGGGTCGCCAGCACCGTCAACGCCTCGAACACACCGGCCGCGCCGAGGCTCGCCCAGACCACGGCCGAGGAAGCCCGGCCGTTCTCCTTCACGTGTTCCATGGGCCGTCATAGTACGCGTCTCGTACTACGTGACAAGTAGTATCGCGGTTCGTAGTATGTGGATCGGAGGAAGGAGGCTCATGCACAGCAATGACGCCCAGATGCTCGTGCTCACCGTCCTCGCGGACGGCCCGCTGCACGGATACGCCATCAACACCGCGATCGAAGAGCTCACCGGCCGCAGACTCGGCCCCGGCAGCCTCTACGGCGCGCTGTCCAGGCTGGAGGGGCGCGGGCTGATCCAGCCCGCGGACGAGGCGGCCGAGGCCCAGGAACGCCACCGCACCATGCAGATCACCGACGCGGGCCGCGACCAACTGCGCGCCGAACTCCAGCAGATGGCCCGGATCTCCGCCGCCGGCCTGCGCGCGCTCGGGATCACCCCGGCATGAACGCGGCCACGCTCCTGACCCGGCTCTACCCGCCGGCCGTGCGCGAGCGATGGGGCGAGGACATCCGTCACGAGGTGTCCGCCTCCGGAATCCGCTCCTGGCCCGACGCCCTCGCGGGGGCCGCGCGGCTGTGGCTCCACCCCGGCGACTGGCCCGAGACGTCCAGCGGACAGACCCGCCGCGTGCTGACCGTCGCCCTCTTCACGCTCACCGCGGCCACCGGGCTGCTCCTGCGCTCGGCCGAACCCTCCGCCACCCTCACCGCCGACATCCACCACCCCGCCACCAGCCTGTGGCTCGCCCCGCTCCTGCTCGGCATCGGTCTCGCCGCACCGCTTCCTCCGCTGAGCGGCGCAGCGCTCCGCAGCCTGACCGCCGCGGCGGCCCGCACCCTGGCCGCCCCGACCGCCGCAGTCGTCGCCCTGTGCCTGACGGCATGGAGCGGCACGGCCGAACACCTCACCGGCTTCGCCGACACAGCCGCGGTCACCTCCTACTGGCTCACGCTGGGATTCGTCGCACTGCGCCTGTGCGTCCTCGTCGCCCACATCGCCCGAACCGCCACCCTGCCGACCACACGCCGACTGTCCGCGGCCCTTCTGCACATCGGGACAGGACTGACCCTCGCCGCGGGCCAGAACCTCCTCGCCGCCGTCCGCACCGCCGTCAGCCCCGGCTCCCTGGCCGAGAGCACGGCACTGGGCCTCCTGGCCGCCACGGCCCTCAGCGCCGGCCACGATCTACGGCAGAAGAGGGCATAGTCCCCAGCCATTGGAGTGCGACCAGCGCTCCGCGAACGCCGGGTGCCGGTATCGCTGAACCGTTCCCGACCTCTGACCCCTGACCCAGGAGTTGCCGATGAGCGCCGTGTCCCCGAAGGTCGGAGGGTGAAGGGAGGCGCGGCCGGAGATCGGCGATCAAGCGCCGGACCCCGACGGACGATTTATCGACACCCGCGGGGTTCCCATCGCAGCAAGGACCACGCCCAGCGCACGTACCGCACGATGGAAGCCTCGTCCTGACCTGCGTGGTCCCGCAGCACGAAGGGAAAGGCGCCGTCATGTGCGCCTGATGACCAGCACGGCCACGTCGTCGAGGTGGTCCACCGCGACCGCGGCATCGAGGATCCGGTCAGCGGTCCCCTCTGCGTTCAGCCCGTCGCGGAGGGCCTCGGCGGCCAGGGTTCCGGCCCGCTCCAATCCCGCGTCCAGCGTCAGGCCCGGCCCTTCGACCACGCCATCGGTGAGCATGACCAGGGCAGCGTCCTCCTCCAGCGTGAAGGTCTCCTCGCCGTACTCGGTGTCGGGCACGACCCCCAGGACCGGACCGCCCGGCAGCTCGCGGATGTCGTGACTGCCGTCCCTGCGCGCGCACAGCACCGGCACATGGCCGGCGCTGGTCCCCGTGACCCGTCCGCCTTCCGGGTCGAGATGCAGGATGGTGCAGCTGGCGAATCGCACAGGGGCCATCGCGACGAGCAGCTCGTTGATCCGCGTCAGTAGGGTTCCCGGATCCAGTTCCTGGGCGGCGATCACACGCATGGACAAGCGCACCTGCCCCATGAAAGCGGCGGCATCCACATCGTGCCCCTGGACGTCGCCGATCTCCAGACCCACCGTACCGTCAGGCATGAGGAAGACGTCGTACCAGTCTCCACCGATGTCCAGCCCGGCCTGGCTGGGCACATAGCGGGCAGCGACCTCCAGGCCCGGGACGTGCTCGGGCAGTGTAGGGAGCATGCTCCGCTGGAGCGCCGTGGCCAGCTCGACGCGGGCCTGCTGCAATCGGATGCGCTTGAGCGCCTGCCCCGCCAAATCGGCCAGAGTACTCATGAGAGCGCGCTCGTTCGGGGACGAATGGTGCTCGCTGTCGTAGGTCACCCCCCAGGCACCGAGTGGCTGGTCGCCGACCGGGCTCAGGGGGGCGATCGACGTGGCCACATAGGAGCCGAGCCACGGAGCGCCGCCTACCCCCGGCCAGCGGCGTAGGTTCTCCTCCTGATTCGGGATGAACTGCGGCGTGCCGGTTCGGATCGCTTCGGTCAGCGGTCCCGGCTCATCCAGCAACAGTCCGTTCATGTCGTCGGCCTGCCGCGGATCGACCCTGGCATCGGAGGCGACGCGTAGGCGCCCCGTCCCGCTGTCGAAGAGTGCGAGCATGGCGCCCGTGCCGCCGAAGGTCGCGGCAACCCGTGTCAGGACGACCTGCTGCAGTTCCTGCTCGGTGGCGGCGGTGATCAGTGCGGAGGAGAAGGCAGCGATCTCATCGGCGCGCCGCCGCTCGGTACTCAGCGTGGCCAGCACTTCCTGTCGGTCCTCCTCGAGCCGGGTGTCGTCGCGGATCACCCCGAAGACTTGCTCGGGGCCGCCATAGCCCAGCTGGATCCGACGGGTCTGGCAGGCCAGATGGTGCCACTCGCCCCGCTTGGCGAGGAACCGAAAGCTGATCCAGGGGGACTGAGCGGCGGTCGAGTGCATGATCCGTCTCAAGGCCTCCCGGTCATCTGAGTGAACTCGCCGAACCACACTGGACAAGGAGACCGTGGCCTTTGGGAACAGCTCGGCCAGGGCGGGTGCGCCACCCAGCCATTCCAACTCCTGCTCCTGGGATGAGTACCCCCACAGGCCCAGATCCGCAGCTGCGGCCGCCAGCCGGAACGGGATCAGCAGACTGCCCAGGTCGTTGCCCGCGTCCACCGAGTGCACCCACACCAATCGATCGCCGCCCCCGAGATCCTCCACCGGCCGGGCCTCGACGAGGCTGACCACGGACGCGCCACCCGGCCCCGCGAACTGCAGCACACGCATCGAGACCGTCTTCGTCGTGGCCCCGTGCACCAACAGCCTCTCGGCCGCGGCCCGCTGGGTTTCAGGCAGCAAGCCAAGGAAGTCATGACCTACGCACTGCTCCGCCGACCCGCCCAGCATCACGGCCATCGAGGCGTTGAGGGAACGGATGGTGCCGTCCAAGGTCAAAAGAGCCGACGGTTCACTTCTCCGAATGAGTTCGTCCAAGGTGCCCATCTGCCGCTCCTTGAGAATCATCGAGCAACTACCCAAATGATCCTTTTCCATCGTATTCCGGATGTTTCTCCGATACTCGCGTAAAGGCTCGCGCACCCGCCCTACGCCGCCTCGAAGCCGTCATAAAAGGCAACCGACCCCGCCGGACCGCGCAAGCTTGCCTGGACCGCCCCTGAGCCGCACGAAGGTGCACAAGGGCAAACAACACCGACAACCGTCGACGACTGGATCGCAGGTCACAGCGTTGATCGACGATCAGCTCGTCGCGCTGGTCGACATCCGACAAGTCACAATTGTCGTGTCAGTAGGCCGCGGGGCCCCAAAGCCTGCGCTCGGATTCACACCGGCGCAGGGGACACATCCGAACCGGGCGTCCGCCACGGCACGCCAGCATGAGCACCGCATCGGCACAGCAGGCCGGGGCGAACGGACGTCGCCGAAGAGCCGACCCCGAACACGAGGCTCGAGGTCGTCGCCATCCTGCTGGCCGGCGTCGACCGTGCCCTGCACTTCTTCCACCGTTTGAGGGTTGAGGGTGGGCGGCGCCGCGCTCCCGCTACCGGGCACGCCCGAAGGAAGTTAGTTCTGGCGTTCACCGGGTTCCTCCGAGGATGCCCCGGCCTTCGGGCCGGGGAGGAATCGGACTCCTGCGAAGCAGGGCAGGGACAGCCGGATCGCCGTCAGGGCGATCCGGCGTCCACCCCGCACGGCGGTGATGCCGCCCACGACGATCGAGAGCTCTCAACTGTCACTGCCACAGTGCTGAGCTTGATCGTTGTCGGCTCTGTCTCCTTGGAGAGCGTGTACCGCTACCGCGAACAGTGGAAAAACTACAGGTCGACCGAACAACTCCTTGGGCATGAGCGGATCTACTTCGAGACCAAGGTGGGGCCCTACGCAGGTCTCTCAGAGAGCGAAGCATTCACGACCTTGGTCGCCCGGGTAGAGAGCGCGATCGCCAACGAGAACTCTGCAACCCTCAACGTAATGACCTTGGGCGGCCAGGTAAGCACCGACGTTCAAACACCCCTCAGCATCCCAGGGGCCAGGCGAGAGCCCCAGTAGATCGGGCGTGCCACTCGCGTGCCAGAACAGGCGGGGACTCGCGGGGAACCGTGGTACCTCAGGGCATAGCAAGCGCACACGGCCAAAGTCAGGAAACCCGCAGGTCACGTGAGATGCCACACCTCGCTCGGGAGGCCCTGTTTCCTTCATCGCATCAGGCGACATCCACCGGCACGGCGTCCCCTGGGCGGCTGAGTCGTAGGGTCGGGCCCGACGGCGACTATGGGCGGTGGTTTTGTGCGTCCTGTGTCGTGTCGTAGCGATTCCGGGCGGCGAGCACCTCGGGCATCTGGCGTTGGACCAGGTCGATCAGGTCTAGCAGGCGTGCGGCGGTCGCCTCGCCCAGTTCGGTGAGTGTGTAGTCCACCCACGGAGGGTTCCCGGGCTGCGCCGAGCGATGCACCAGGCCGTCGCGCTCCAAGGCACGCAGGGTCTGCGACAACATCTTCTCGCTGATGCCATCGACGCGCCGTCGCACTTCGTTGAAGCGCAGCGTGCCCGAGCTGAGCGCGCTGAGCGTCAGGCCGCCCCACTTGCCCGTGACGTGCTCCAGCGTCGGCCGCGATGGGCACGCGCGAACAAAGACGTCGAAGGCTCGCTCGCTACCTGCCTCGGTGTGCTCCTGCGTCGTGCCGTCACTGTGCATCCACGAAGCCTACCAGCAGTTAGCACTTACTACTGGTTTGCGCTTTCTAAAAGAACGTGCTCTCCTTGCGGGTGTCGGCTCACCCCGGTGCCTCCCATACCCGGGGCAGCACCCCACCGAGCAGCACGCATCTACACGTATCTGTTTAAGGAGAAAGTGATCGTGACCACACCTGTCATCTCCATCGCCTACCACTCCGGCTTCGGCCACACGACAGTCATCGCCGAGGGCGTCCGCGACGGCGCGGCCGCCGAGGGCGCCACTGTTCACCTGATCGACCTTGAGCAGATCTCCGACGAGCAGTGGAGCCTCCTCGACGGCTCGGACGCGATCATCTTCGGCTCGCCCACCTACATGGGTACCGCCTCCGCCGTCTTCCAGGCCTTCGCCGAGAAGACCGCAAAGCGGATGATCACCCAGCAGTGGAAGGACAAGATCGCGGCCGGCTTCACCAACTCGGCTTCGAAGAGCGGCGACAAGCTCAACGTCCTCCAGAACTTCACGGTCCTCGCCGCACAGCACGGCATGCACTGGGTTGCCCTGGGCCTGCTGCCCGGCTGGAACTCCTCAACGGCGTCGGAGAACGACCTCAACCGGCTGGGCTTCTTCCTGGGCGCCGGTGCCCAAAGCAACAATGACCAGGGCACGGAGGGCGTACACAAGGCGGACGTCGCCACCGCCAGGGAATTGGGCAAGCGCGTCTCCGAGGTCGCCCGGGTGTATGTGGCAGGCCGCACCGCACTGGCCGCCTGACGACGGGTGCGGCCCGCCCGGGTCCTGCGCCGCGCGGACCTGACGACGCCCGCCCCGGCGCTCACCGTCGCCCACGGCTTCGCAGGCCGCATCGGAATCACCGACCTGCACCCCCAGCACGCCAGCCGCTGACAAGAACGGAACCAGACATGCCATTCGCAAACTTCAAGGTCCCCGCCGGCACCCTCGCCCCCGAACAGAAGGAGAAGATCATCCACCGCACAACGGAGCTCTACGTGGAGATCTTCGGCGAACGCGCCCGCGCCACCACCATGGTGCTGGTCGAGGAGGTCGCCGACGGCGGCTGGGGGATCGGCGACCAGGTGCTGACGCTCGCTGCGCTGCAGGGCGGCGGCGGGGGCGGGTCGGACGGGTCGGGTGGCGAGGTGTAGGGCTGGGGAGGTGAGGCGGTCCGCTTCGGGCACGGCGGCGATCTCGCCGCGCCTGAACGGATCGTGCGTCGGGGTCGGCATGTTCCTGCTCGGATCCGCCGACGACATTCGTTCGCGGCGACGATCGCTGTGACGTGCGGTCTTCGCCCCAGCGTCAGCCCGTACTGGTAGCCGGATTCGGTCCTTTCCGAAGGCGGCCTGCTGCATTACGCCGAGCGGTTCGCCGAGGCCGGGTTGTGAGAGGGCGGTTCATAAGGCTTTGAGTCGTGGCTGCAGCTGTCGTCGGCGCCGTTGTTCCGCTAGCGCAGCGCCGGGGACATGGCGCGGTGTCGGGAGGCGATGCTTCCTGACGGCACCTTTTGACGGCAACACCGGCGCACGTTGCCGTATCCGGAGCACCAATCGCGCACCATTCGGGGCAGGCGGGGGCAGCCTCACCCGGGCTCATTGGACGGCCCGGATGATCTCCTAAAGCGGGTGTCACAGGTCCGAATCCTGCCCAGAGGCCCCCGTGTGCGCGGCCCATGCGATTTCCTGCCTCGCCCTTTAGGTCACAGCGGACGACGAGCCACGGTACGGCAGTTGAGCAGACATGCGGCTCCGGCAACGTCCACGGCCGGGCCGTCCCTGGGCCGTCCGAGGCCGACCACCGCTGATAAACGCCGACAAGTGGCCACGGCATCTTTGCAGGTCGAAGCTGCATGCAGTCCCAGAGTCCCAAGTCGGCCTAGCCGTACACCACTTCCAGAAGAACTGACGGGGCATGATGCGCTGGTCAGCGAACGAGCAGCCGGGATTGGGTAGGTTGGCTCACCATCGGCTGAGCACTCAGACTGGGACCATGCCCCGCAAGTCTCGTCGTAACGAGTCGTTTCAGCAGTTCCTCGCATCGATGGCACCAGCTGATCCGCCCGAACAGTGGATGTCCGTCGTCGAGACTGGTGTGATCGACGAGCACGCCGGAACTCGGTGGCAGCTGAAGCGTGGTCCTCTGGACGTTCGGGTGGCTCGGCGATTGGCCACCTCAGCATCGTTGATGGTCATTGGGGACGGTGCAAGTACGAGGTTCCGAGATGTCCCCGTTGACCAGCGCACCGAGACCTGGACGCGTGCAGAGGCGCGCTACGAAGGTCCGGGAGGGATCATCAAGGGCCCAGATTGGCCGATCGAGCCTGTGTATAACGCGTACGAGTTTGAGTCGGACGATGGCCGTTCGATGTTGCTGCTGGATGAGACTTGCTAGACCTGTACAGCAGCGAGGTACAGCGCCCGCTGGGACCGCAGACGGCCAGCAGTAGCCCTACCTGGCTCTCCGACCAGCGCAACGACGGTCAGCGACCGTCGCGCCCGCAGTTCGCATCGAGCGGCGAGCACGTCGACCGATGGCTTGACTCAGTCATGGCGACTCCGCCGACTGCATGGCAAGGTGCAGCTGTCCGCAGAGCACTCGGCCTTGGCGGCGACCACGTTCACCTGTCACGATCAAGCCGTGGTCAACCTTTCGAAGATCGCGAGGCAGGCAGACATCTTCCTCGACCTGATGGGCGTGGCGGTCGGTTCACTACTGCTGGTGATCGGTGTCGAGACCTACCGCGACGGTGGGTCAGTGGGCTGGCCCATTGCCGGATCAGTGCTGTTCTTGATCAACCTCTGGGTAGCCTGCCGTCGATTCGCCCGGCGCAGGAAGCCGACTCTGTCGTCGTAGCCACACGCAGCCAGCCACCGTGCCCCATACGTGCCTGATAGGGCGGTGACCGACGGTGAACAGCGGGGAACCATGGTGCACAGCCCAGGAACGCGCAGGTCAGCGTTTTGCCAGCTCAGGCGGGATCCACATACGCGATCTTCCAAACAAGTGCTCCAGGACGCGGGCAGCGGCGCTTGACTGGGTCATTGAGCCTTTCCCGGTAAGCGATCATGCCTGTGTGTGATCGTTTAGACGGTGCGGTCGTATTCGAGCTGGAGCAGGACGAGGGCTGCGGCGGCGATCTGGGTGATGCGGCTGGGATCGAGGCTGACCCGCCGCAGGGCCTTGAAGGTGGTCTTGAGCAGGGCGTTCGCGCGTTCGCACATCCCGTGGATGCCTCGGATGACCCTGTTGAAGGTGTGCTGGGCTTCGGTGAGTTCACCGCTGCGGGCTTCTTGACCGGGTGACGGAAGCCGTCTCAGGTGTTCTCGTAGGCGAGGTCGACCAGGGTCAGTGAGTGGTGTGCATCGTGAAGTCGCAGGTCACGGGTCTGGTGTGCGCGGGGCGCGGGATGCTCGTGCTGGTCGTGGGCGGGTGACTTCAGTGAAGATCATCGGTGCCGAACTACTGATGGCCGAGTGCGAGGACCGCGACCGCCGCTGGCCGAACGCCGCATCCGGGCCGCGCACTTCCCCCGGGAGAAGTCCCTGAGGTTATCTGGGGTTGGAGTTCAACGGACTGGCGTATGCCCTGTGGGAACGTTACTGACGCGTCGGTGACGTGCTGGGCGGGAGCGGATTGAGGGCCAGGCGGAAACCTCGTGGCTGCGCGAGATCGAGCCTGCTTGGATCGCTGTATGAGCAACGAAGACGTGCGGCAGATCGGGATCCTGTTGTTCCCCGACGTGGAGGAGTTGGACGCGGTCGGCCCCTGGGAGGTCCTGTCCTACTGGACGCGGGTCTTCCCCGAGGACGAGTGGGCGGTGTTCTGCTTCTCCGCCGACGGCAAGCCCGTGACCTGCTCGAAGGGGCTCACGATCGGATCGCATTACTCGATGGACGACATGCCCCCGCTGGACATCCTGCTGCATCCCGGCGGCCGGGGAACCCGGCCTCAGCTCAACGACAGCCGGCACCTGGAGTGGGTGCGCCGCCAGCGCCGGTCGGTTCCGCTCATGACGAGCGTGTGCACCGGCTCGCTGGTCTTCGCCGCGGCCGGCCTGCTGACCGGGCGTCCGGCCACCACCCATTGGGGCGCGTTGGAACGGCTCAGGGAACTCGACCCGACCATCGACGTGCGGGCCGACGAGCGGTTCGTCGATGACGGTGACATGGTCACCTCCGCGGGGGTCTCGGCCGGCATCGACATGGCTCTTCACCTCGTCGCCCGGCTGTCATCTCCGGAACGCGCGCGTCAGGTGCGCCGCGGTATTCAATACGATCCGCAGCCACCGGTGTGACCTGGCCGTTTCGACGACGATCAGTCGGGCAGGCCGCGCTCGTTGAGCCGCCGTTGCAGGCGGAGGATCTCTCCGTGCGCGGCGGCCAGACTCTGTTCAGTTCCTGGACTTGTTCGCGGTCAGCGGGAGACTTCGTGGTTCGTGAGGACCAGCAGGGCCCTGACCAGGGCGGTCGCCCAGGCCGGGTCGGTGCGGACCTTGCCGAGCACGCGCCAGTTCTTCAGGTGGGCGAAGCCGTGCTCGACCGGGGCCCGGACGGCGGCCAGCGCATTGTTGGACAGTTTCTGCCCTCGGGTCAGGGGCCGGTTGCGGGCGGCCTTGTAGCCGGTGATCACCGCTGGGTCGGCGTCCGGGCCGCTGTCGTCGAGGCTGGTGAAGCCCAGGTCGGCGATGGCGCCGAGCCCGGCCGCCCGCAGTTTCGCGGTGAGCCGGCCGTGGCGGCAGGCGGTGATCTCCGAGGAGCGCCCAGGGCGGGCCGCCGAGACCCACAGCAGGCGGCCCCGGTCGTCGGTGAGCGCGATCACGAGCAGGCCATGGCATTTGTGCTTGCCGGAGTAGTTCTTCCGGTTCGCCGTGCCGGTGCGCCGCCGGGTCCGTATCAGCGTGCCGTCGAGCAGCACCACCCCGCCACCCGTTCGGGCGATCTTCTTCAGCGCGCGGTCCAGGCGCGGGGCGCGGGCGGCGAGCAGCCCGACGGCCTCGCGCACCCACCGGGTGACGGTGGTGCGGTGCACTGCGTTCCCGCCGGCGAGGTCGCCGGGCCGCTGGTCACAGCGCAGCACCGCCAGCACGATCCCGGCGATCTTCCCTGCTGGCAGGGCCCGCCACCGCGAGCCGATCTTCTTGCAGTGGCTGCGTATCAAGGTGGCGAGGTAGTTCAGGGTGGCGCTCGACAGCGGCAGTCGGGCGGTGTAGACAAGGCCGTCAGGGCCCTCGACGGGGCTGGTGTTGTTCTTCACAAAACACGTCAACTGCCGTCGCGGGCCCGCCGGTTACGCCCCGACGCCCTGTCCCGGTGCGGATTACCGGCGTACGGTGAACCGTCCGTCGGGCCGCTTGTGCAGCCAGCCACGATCGGCGAGCTTGGTCATCTTCGCCCGCAGCGGTTCCAGCTTCCCGCGCACCGCCACCTCCAAGCCGAGTTCCTCGCCCACCGCCCTGACCTGCACCGGGTCGTCCGCTGCCCGTACGATCGCCAGGATCTTGCGGTAATCGCCGGGCAGCGTGGTCTCGTCCGGGTCCTCGCCGCGGTGCGGGATCAGCAGGACCGCCCTGCCCGCCACCCGGGCGGGCAACGGGGAGGCAGCCACGGCGATCTCCGCTTGGTCCCGGTCCTGTTCGGCCAGCCGGTTCAGGACCCGCTCGGCGACCAGCAGTTCCTCCCGCTCGGCCTGGACCTCCTGCGACTGCTTGGCCAACTCCTCGGCGAGTGTGTCCAGTTCGCTTCGGCGAGCGGTGATCCGCTCCAGGTCTCCCATGCCCTGCACCCGCCCGCGATCTCACCGCGTACCGCCCCGGTCACGGATCGTAGGAGCGGTCCCGCGACGAGCGCAGCGGAACCCGGGAACCGCCTCAGTCGAACGGGCAGACGATCTTCACCATGGACACCTGTCGCCGACCAGCACGAGCGCGGCAACTCGCCCGCACACCAGCCCACCTCACCCGCACGTTTCACGATGCACGGGTCTCAGTGTGCCCAGTTGGTCGGCGAGCCGGTTCAGAGCATCGACGAGCCCGTGGTGGCGGGCGCAGGTGGTGTCGTGCTCGCGGCCGGGCCGCACC